>JASLXP010001295.1 GCA_030740295.1 Planctomycetota bacterium | reverse complement strand
GATCAGCCCGAGCATGGTCCGCGGAGCTCCGATGGTCGTCCTCAAATCGACACGGAAATGTGCGTTTCGAAGCGACTGTATCAACGGGTCCGCGGGTTCATTACTGACAATCAGGATGCGCGGCCGGCCAGGCACGTTGATGTAGCTGTAGGCAGAATCGTTCGACGTCGGCTGTTCGAAATCCCCTTCGAAATGGACCCGTAACAGATGACCGCCGCCTTCCTCCAGGCTGCGGCGGAAGGTCACCGTGGTCTTGCCAGAACTGAGCTCGACGTCCTTGGTCTCTGCCAGATAGTCATCGATGTACAGCCTCAACCGTCCCTCGACACTGGCCGCACTGCGCACCTCTGCTTTGATCTCGAATGCCTCTTCTCGCTTGATGCGTTCAGGGAGGTTAATCGCTGCCACGATGACGTCTTTCGATTCGCTGTCGATAAGAGGAACAGGGCAGATTTGAACGTTCAGATCGAGGGCAACATTCGCCAACTGGAGCAGGTCGCCATCTGTCTGATTACCGTCGGTCAGGAGTACAATCTTCCTTTGGGTTCTCCCGGGAAATCCGGCAAGTGCCAGACTGATCGCCCTGGATATGTCCGTGCGTCTGCCGCTCAGCCGCTCTGACCCGGGGGTGCCGGCATCCTGGAGCGTGGTTTTGTCGCTCCGCGACAAGGTGGTTGGTTGGATGTATGTCTCGAATGCCTTCGTAACGGATGCTTCACTTGCTTCGCCGAAGGGGACGACTGCTTCCGAAGTCTCTCCAAAGAAAACCAGGCTGGCTTGCCGTGCATCTCTCTGTTCGCTGATGCCGGCCAGCACCTGCTGTTGAGCGGCGACGCGCAGCTCTGGCGTGACGCTGTCTGATACATCGACGAGATAGGTGACGTAAAGATCGCCCGCCTTCCTTTCCCACCAGAAGGTCGTACCGGTGAGCTCCAGGATGATGAGAATACAGATAAGAGACCGTGCCGCGGCAATCCCGAGTTTGGCCGAGCTTCCCCGGTCAGCGAACGATCGTGCCGCCTGTAGAAAGATGAACGGCACCGCCAGCAGCAGCCAAAACGCCCACGGACGGGCTATCAAATCGAACATCAGGTGAAATCCAGGGTGAATCCTGTCTCTGGATGAGCGGGCATGTTACGAACACGTTCCAGTTTTCACAAGACTTTAGACTTTAGACCTTAGACCTTAGACTTTAGACTTCAGACTTCAGACTTCAGACTTCGCAGAACTCCGGACATCGGCCTTCAGACAGAGCGTAGAAGCGTTCTTGAAGGGTTTCAGGTTCTCAGATTTATAGGAAAAAACATCGTTATCTCCGGGCTCTCATTCAGGATAAACAGCACAGATTGCCGGAAATTATCATGGGGCCTACTGCAACACCGGAAGGGCCCGAGTGAAATCCTTGAACTCCGCGGGAATCTCCGGCTGGACATAGCCTTCCGGCTTCTCCGGCTTGTATACACAGTAGGGCTCGCTGGCGAAGAGATTACCGGTGACGCCAAAGGAGCGCGATCTCGAGCCGCCGCACACATCCCGAAACTCACAGTACCCGCATTTGCCCTGCAACAATTCGTAAGAGCGGCAAGCGCGGAAGAGCGGGGAGTTGCGGTAGAGGTCCGGAAGCGGCGTCTCTCTTACATTGCCTGCCGACAGTGGCAGGAAGCCGCTTGGGAATACCTCGCCGGTGTGGCTGATGAAGACAAATCCATTGCCATCGTTCACGCCCTTGGCCGCGCGGCCGATCATTGAGGAAGCGTCTCTTTGGGCAGTCGCTTTATCAGTCAGGAACTCTGGGCGCGTCCCCCCTTCTCCCATGACGCTATTCACATTTGCAGCCCAGCCGCCCGTTTCCATTTTTACGTCATCATTACCGCTCTTCCCATCACTCCAACGCCCCATTACTCCATCATTCCCCATACTCCCGTTCTCTTCGATCCGCCGCTGCAGGACAACCCTCCTGTAGTGCTGTCCGGCTGTGGTCTTGATATCGAAAGGCATCGTCTTGGAAAGCTCGTAAAGCTGATCAAAGACTTCTTCATGCTCCGGAGCTGAGATGATGCCGCGCCTGCCTGCACGCCCAGTGGGCACAATGAAAAATACTGACCAGAGGCAGATATCGAGCTCCTTCATCAGCTCGGACATTCGCATCACATCATGGACGTTGTGTTTGCCAATCGATGTATTCACCTGCACCGGGAGGTCTATGGTGCGGGCGTAGCGGATGGCGCTGACAGTCCACTCATAGGACCCCTCCACACCTCGGAATTCGTCGTGTACCTGGCGTGTGGAACCATCGAGGCTGACAGCCAATCTGGAGAGCCCGTTCAACTTCAGATGGTTGATGGCATCGGCATCCAGTTTTGGCGTGCCGGCGGGAGTGAGTGCCACACGCAGGCCAAGCTCGTGTGCGTGCTGTACGAGCGAACAGATGTCCGGCCTGTAGAGCGGGTCGCCGCCCGTGATAACGAACAATGGCTTACCGAATTCACGAATCTGCCGAATCAGCTCGAACCCTTCGGAGGTGGTCAACTCATGAGGGTGGCGTTCGGGTTGGGCCTCTGCGCGGCAGTGTTTGCAGACGAGGTCGCACGCCCGGGTGACTTCCCAGATGGCGATAAAAGGCGCCTCGTCGAAATCGAGATTCAGGAAGTCTGGCTTCATCAGAACACTTCCGGCCCCGGTTCACTCGTCCGAATCCGCAGGGCTTCGAGTTTCGAGGGATGGATGGTGGTAACGATGGATCTCATGATGTGTTTCAAAGATCACACATCAAATCAGGCCCAGCCCCAGATTCAAATGGCGGGAAAAATGATTCTGCTGTGAATCGATTGCGTAAGCCACTGGTTTACGTCTCAAAACAGATAGCTGGCCTCAACCACCGAAGGCCCGGCAGCGGAGAGATCATTTCGCAGGGCATACCAGCACTGCGTGCTGACTGTGCCGGACGACCTGTTCGCTTTCCGATCCGAAGAAGAAATCCAGAATCCCGTGTTCGCCGTGAGTGGCCATGACGATGAGGTCTGCTTCAAGTTCGTTCGCACATTCGTTGATTTCCGTTACCGGAGCTCCCCGCCGGACCGAGTACTTTACTGGGACGCCCGGGGGCAGGAGATTTCCCACATGCGCCTTCAGTCTGTCAGCCAGAGAACCTTTATCCTCGTGAGCCCACCCAGCGCTTTCCGCGGCATAGGGCGCCACGTGCAGGTAATCGAGCTCAGCACCGAAGGTCTGGGCCAGCAGGCCGGCGGATCGTGCTGCCTCGAGATGATCATCCGCGAAATCCAACGGGCAGAGAATGCGTTTGATCTGAACGTTCTTCTCGACGGGCACGGCACCTTCATGGAGGCAGAGCACGGGAAATTTTGCCTCCCGCAGGACTTCGCCTGTGATGCTGCCTTCGATGAAATGCGCAAGGCCGGAGCGGCCGTGGGTGGCCATGACGATGAGGTCGTAATCGCCGTCAGCGGCTAACTGCTGGATACCGTGCTCCGCTGTGGTGTCACGATAGGTCTGAGTCTTGACTCTGAGCCCGGCGAGATGTTGGCCCACCAGATCGTGCAGCCTTTCCCGGGCCTCGTTTTCCAGCTTGTCCATATCGGGCGGGTCAGGGAAGTAGCCGGCCATTGAGGCTTCGGCCATCACGACCACTTGAGGCGGATACACCACGCAGGCCACCGTGACTGCCGCGCCAAACGGCTCGGCGATCAGTCGGGCCCAATCCAGTGCGACAGTTGATTCCTCGGTCAGATCCGAAGTGATGAGGATGCGTTGGATATTCAGCATGATTTTTCCTCCTGGATGTGGGGGAGGTGAGCGAGACACAAGTTTCGGTGTGTCAACAGCACGGCATGTACCCGACAGGATTCCATGGCTACAAATGGCCAGAACAGGCCCTGAAACGTGAGATTAAGAGGAATTAGCCGCATCAGACAGTTGAGGCATAACCGGCCTTTCTGCATCAACTGCAGTCTGTTTATATGCGATTACAGCAGAGACGAAATGTTTGCAGTCAGGGGCCGCTGGAGGGTGCTGTCCTTTTACGATTAAGGACGCGCCCATCCTTCACCATTCGCATTCGGGGTAACACGAACACGTTTGCCGCACTTCAGATAATCATCCGGCGATTTTATGGCATCACCATTGCGCACCCGCCACGCGAAGAGATTCCTGGCAATTTTTGCGTGAGGAGGAACGGCATGCACGTGCACGCAGGCAAACTCGACGGATCGGTAAAGTCCATCGCACATACGCAGGTATTGGTCGCAAATGAAACCGATACGCTGGCCGGCGTAAAGACGCTGATGGATACCTGGCATGTCCATCACGTCCCCATCGTCGATGGTGATGAAGTGCTGGGCATCATCTCTGCCAATGACATCCACGTGGCTGAGCGATGCGTCGGAGTCATTCCCCACAAAGTTCGTGCAAGTTCTTTCATGAATGAACCGGTGGTCACGATCACCCCCGATACTTCGATTTCGGATGCTGCCGATCTGATGGTCAAGCAGAACATCCATTGCCTGCCGATCATCGAGGGAGTAGAGATTGTCGGCATCATTACGCAGACGGACCTCTTACGCTTCCTTGTCCAGGAGGCGGAAAGAGCGGACCTGAATGAGCAGACCCGGTTTTACTGCCGGCGGGGTGGACTGAACGAGTGAAGAGAGGCCGTGGGAACAGTGATGGGCCTTTTTCTTTTTGACTGGCCGGCCCATGTCAGGGAATCAGCTCGGCGTGCCTGATTCCTGTGCGACTACTTGGCATCACTCTTGCGCGTTTTTTTGATATCTGTATTCCCACGCAATTGCTGCATCGGAGGAGTGTCATGCGGGGAAGTGAATCTGCGGAACCAGAGCCATCGCCGCGCACGCTGCCGGACTGCCCACACTGCCAAGAAATCCACCGGCACTCCCAGCATTGCAGTGTCGTACTGGTGACTGAGGAAATGTGGCTGTGTATGGAGTGCGGCTGCGAGTTTGAGGAAACAGGGCAGGACAAGAAACATCCGGGCAGCACAACACGAGTCATCGCTGTGCTTTCATCCGATGCCTTCTATGGTTGAAGACCCTCTCATTCCCTCTTCCGTGCAAGATTCACAATGGCAGACAGAATTAATCCACACGTGCCCACCGGTTGCATCCTCCATCACTGGCAATAACCCCGAAACACATTGAGCATGCCTCAGTTTCTGTTGGTACGCTCCGGCCTCACTGCGCCAATCTGGGCGGCACGGACATTGCGATGCGAGCGCCCCTTCGTCCATCGTGAAAAATCTGCATTTCTACATCACTTGCTCAAATAGGAGAAGCTCATGCGTGCATCTTTGAGAAAGCATCTGTTCGGGGCCTGTCTGCTGATTCCTCTGGTTACCTTTGCTGGTGGCGGCACCATCACAGGGAAGGTGACCTATGACGGTACTGCGCCACCAAAAGCGATGCTGAAGATTCCCGCCAACAACGCGAAAGATTGTGGCCATGCCGGCGAGACATCTATTCCGTCCAATCTCCTCCTTGTTTCTGACAAAGGAGGTATCAAGGACGTCGTCATCAACGTCTACACCAAGACATCTGTAGGGACGCCGAAGAAGGGAATCTCAGACCAGAAAGGCTGTATGTTCACATCGCCGGTTGTTGTCGTGCCGGCGGGTTCGACGATTACATTCAAGAACAGCGACCAGGGCCTGCATAACGTGCGTGTCTCCACATTTAAAAACGCGCCGCTCAACGCCGCCATTCCCGCTGGTGGCAGCAAGGACTACACTGCGGCCAAGTCCGAAAACATCATGGTCACTTGCGATCTTCATCCCTGGATGCGGGCATACGTTTCTGTTGTCCGATCCGATCACTACGCAGTGACTGACGCAGAAGGCAACTTCAAGATCGAGAACATCCCGGCCGGTGAATACAGCTTCAAAGCGTGGCACCCAGTGCTCGGCCGAGCGAAATCGGACCAGACGACCCTGAAATCGAAGAAGGTGAAGGTCGAGGACAACAAAACGCTCGATGTCGGCGTGAAGATGAAGAAGAAGAAATGAAGGCGGTCGGGCGACGGCGACAGAGGCATCAGACCCGTTCGGTTTGATGCCTCTTTTCGTTGAAGGGCAATCCGGAAAAATGAGAGAGAGGGCCCCCAATCATGCCTCGTGCGGTCATAAGTAGGATAAGTGTTCCTGCGAAAACTTTTCAGCTCGCATGCATCCGGGCTTCCCGGCGCCAGCAGTTTTTGCGCAGCCTGGCGGTAGCTGCCCGCTGGTCGGAAACGGCCTGGACAGCGTAACCAGTGTAATTCAAATGCTTTCTGTTTTTTCTGGACGAAAATTCGCTCTGGTCCACCGATTGATTAATCAGATTCCCTTCTCGCGGCCCCAATGAAATTACTTTACCCGAGGAGACCCATATGCACGCACAGTCAGATATCATTTCCGTTCCTTCGAATGATCCCATTTTTGGTGATGGCCCGGACCTGACAGGCCTTTGCTCTGTTGGCCGACGCG
>JASLXP010001294.1 GCA_030740295.1 Planctomycetota bacterium | reverse complement strand
GGTGCGAAAGATCTCTATACGCCGAACATGGACCAGATTGCGGAGCGCGGCATCCGCTTCACGCAGTCCTACGCGCACACGGTCTGTTGCCCGGCTCGAGCCCTGCTTCTGACGGGTCGGCATCCGCAGCGTTCCGGTGTGAATCACTGGACCCAGGGCAACCTTAAAGACAAGACGGGGCGAAATATGGACCTCGGTGAGATCACGATTGCAGAGGCGTTGCGCAAGGCCGGTTACCGCACCGGCCTGTTCGGAAAATGGCACCTTGGCGCGGCCGCCACCCACGGCCCGACGAAGCAGGGCTTTGATGAATTCTTCGGGCACCGGGGTGGCTTCATCGACAACTACAATCATTTCTTTCTGCACGGCAGCGGCTTTCACGATCTTTATCGCGGGGTGGCAGAACAGTTCATGAGGGACAAATATTTTCCCGACCTCATGACAGACGAAGCCCTCGGATTCATAGAGCGAAACAGGGAACGGCCTTTCTTCCTCTATGCCGCTTTCAATATCCCGCACTATCCGGAACAGCACGACGCCAAATTTGATGAACGTTACAAAGACCTGCCGATGCCGCGCCGCTCATACGCACGAATTCTGTCCACTACCGATGACCGTATCGGCCGCGTGCTGGGCAAACTCGATGAGCTCGGCCTGCGAAAGAACACGATGATCCTGTTCATGAGCGACAACGGCGCGTCCAAAGAGTCTTACGCGATCCGGCCGGACAACCACAAGAGCGGGCTGCCCAAAGGACACAACTACGGAGCCAACGGCGGCGGAGGCTTTTCGGGCAAGTGGCGCGGCAACAAGGGCTCGTTTTATGAGGGCGGAATCCGCACTCCGGCGATGATCAGTTTTCCCGGCCGGATACCGAAAGGCCAGGCCCGCGACCAGGCCATCACTGCGGCGGATTTTATGCCCACGATTCTGGATTACTGCGGAATTGAACTGCCTGGAGTCAAGCTCGACGGCCAGAGCCTGCGGACGATCATCGACAAACCTGATTCGCCCACTCATCACAAAGTGATGCACTGGCAGTGGTCAAAAAAATGGGCCGTGCGCGAAGGCAACTGGAAACTCATCAGCGGCCGCCGGCCGGAGCTCCTCAGCCTGGAAGGTGACAGACCGGAGTCTGAAAACTTCGCGGGCAAGCATCCTGAAATTGTCGAACGTCTTACTGCTCTGCATAACGAATGGGCGCAGGACGTCTTTCCAAAACATCCTGTTCAAACTCAGAAGCGCGCCCCGGCCAAACCGGCCAGGCTGCGGTTTTCCGCAACCACTGAGACCTTAAAGCGCTTCACAAACCATGGCGTTGGTTTCGGCGATGGCGATGAAAAGGCGTGGTCTTTCAACGGCAAAGGTCAGTATCTCGATCTCAAGAAATCGGAGCTTGCCAATCCGACCGGGCTCGCCATTTCGGTTTCAGCGCGCATCAAAGCCGTCGGCTCAGACGGAGTGATCATCGCCCAGGGCGGACAGACTCAAGGCTTCTCACTCTACCTCAAAGAGGGAAGGCCCTGCTTTGCGATCAGGGCGGGCGGCAGGGGAGTTCCCGTGACTGCAAAGAAAAGACTGCCTACAGGCTGGGCCGACTTGAAAGCAACGCTCTCGAAAACAAAGGAGATCACCATTTTTGTGAACGGTGAAAAGTGGGCGGCGGGAAAGGTGTCAGGCCTGGTTTCGGCCATGCCCGGCGATGGCCTCCAGATCGGCGCGGATACGATCAGTCCCGTCGGCGGTTACCGGCCAGACAATTATTTCAAAGGGCTAATCAGGGAAGTGACCGTTGAGTTTGGTGAGTAAAGAAACGGTGTCACTGTTTCTTCATTAGTTCCTCCTCCGGCCGGTCGTACCACAGACGGCAACCTTCCCGCGATTTAAGTCGCCAGGGCATCACAAAGAAGATCAGGAACTGCCCGACCAGTCGTCCGGTGGAATACCAATCGCTTTTCCGGGCCGAAGTGACAACCGGCTCGTCGAGAATCTTCATCTTCAGTTTGCGCTTTTTTCCCCAGCGTTTGAGCGCGATGGAGAGATGCAGCTCTTCCGAGGCATAGAATTCCTCGTTGAAGCCGCCGATGTCCACAAAGCCTTCCTTGCGGCAAAATACATATGAACCTGCTGCCCACTTGAATGTCTTCGAAAGAAACGTCCACAATTCGAGGAGCCGCCCAACCAGCCAACCGCAATCTCTGTCAAAAGAAGCCAGCGTACCGCCGCCGCAGTAATCGCCGGTCTCCAGAGTGTCCAGAGTTGTTTTCAGAAGTGACGCGGTGATCAGCGTGTCCGCGTCAACAAAAATCAGGTAGCGCCCCTCCGCTTTTGCAGCGCCGGCATTACGTGACCGGGCGATCTGCTGCATCTCTTCGAACACAACCTTTGCACCATGCTCGCGTGCGACCTCCGCTGTGCGGTCACTCGAATTATTATCCGTCACGATGAGCTCGCCCAGGAGCAGTGGCACGGCTTCCATCGCCTCATTCACACTTTCCAGCGTGGCGGCAATGAATTGCTCTTCGTTGTAGGCTGGGATGATGACAGAGTAATCCGGTGCGCTCACGAAAGCTTCTGTTCCCTACTATTGTGTAACCGCTTGCGACTGATATAACCGCCTGACCCCAGCGCAGCAAAACATCCGTCAACATGCAGCAACTGCTTAACTACTACGAGCTCGGCGGCCCGCTCATGCATCCGCTGCTGCTCTGCTCCCTTATTTCCGTGGCGGTGATCATCGAACGTGCACTGCGGCTGCGCAGAAGTTCGTTGATCGATCCGGGCGTCGTGGAGGATATCCAGGCCCACATCGAGGAAGGCAAGGCAGAGATGGCCGTGGCCAGACATCACACCAGCCCTTCGCTTGCCGGACGCGTCCTCAGCCGCGGTCTCGAGGAGTATCTGAATACATCGGCGGACATCGAAACCTCGCTCGTGGAATCCGGCGAACGGGGCCTGCAGGTTCTCAACAACAACATGTCCGTCCTGAGCCTCATTGCCCGCATCGCGCCGCTCATCGGACTGCTCGGCACCGTCATCGGAATGATTCTCGGTTTCGATGCGCTCGAGGAGGCCGGCGTCGGCAAAGAGAAACTGGCCAGCGCGATCAAGGTCGCGCTGCTCACCACTGCTACCGGGCTAATCGTCGCTATCCCAACCATCATCGCATCCACCTATTTCCGAAGCAAGATCCGGCGCATACAGGCAGAATTCGAGGAAATCTTCATCGATGTCATTAAGACAGTAAAAGCAGCGCCGGTCGCAGAAAAGAAAGAAGCGAGCGAAGAAGAGAGGGAGACAGGCAGTGAAGGAACCTCTGAGCAAGCGGACGACGCCGCATGAGACTCCGCCTCGCAGAAACCGATCAGTCGGAAGGCGACGACCTCGACATAACCCCGATGATCGATGTCGTCTTTCTGTTAATCCTTTTCTTCATGCTGACTTCGACCTTCATTGAAGAGTCCAAAGTCTTCAAGATAGTGCTGCCCAAAGCCGATGAGCCTCAGACCATTACCCGCGACGATGTAGACTCCATCAGCATCACCGTTGATGGCGAATACTTTTTCCGAACCGGCGCCGATGATGAGCAATTACCGGATCTTGAAACTTTGCTTGATAAGCTTCAGCAGCGACCTGCCGACCAGTCGCAACGCCCGGTGATCATCCGTTGCGACGCCCGTTGTGAATACAGCCAGTTCATGCAGGTAAAAAACGTCCTGAAACTCGCCGGCATCAATACCATCTACGAGGAAGTCGAGGTTCGAGATGAAGACAAGAAGGAACCGTGAGTGGAAGACCTTTCACAAACGCTGGAACGCCACTCGATTCGAGAAGTTCGTCATTGGCTCGATCTTTGCCCACCTCATTGTCGGCGCCCTCGTCGGCGTGCCGGCCTACATGCGTCACCAGGAAAAGGTGAAACAGAAAGCGGAAATAGAGCGCAAGAAAAGCGAGGAGAAAACGGCAAAGGAAGAGGCTGTTGAGGAAGGTGAAGAGGCTGTAAAGGAGGTGTTGAAAGAAGAGCTCGTCGACGAACAACTCAAGGGCTTTTATGAGGATCTTGTTTCCGACTTCATGCCTGAAGAGCTCATGGATTTCTACTGGGATGAGCTGCTCATGGAACTCGATCTCGAGTTGGATGATTTTGCTGATCTCTTCGAAGACATGGAGGAATTCGAAATTGAAGTCGCCGAACAGAAGCTGCAGGAGCTGAAAGAATCTCTACTGAACAGACTGACCGAAATGCTCCAGCGAGATCATCAGAACACCCTGATGGAGGAGCTCCTAGCTCAGGCCAGGCAGATTGCGCAGGAGATCGCGGCCAACTATCAAAGAGAATTAGGCAAACGCATCGGACACCCGGTCGGCAACAACCTCAAAAAGACAGTTGAGAACGAAGAAGCGGCCGCGCTCACCAGGCTGCGTCGGGCAGACAAGGAAATGGAAGCGGCAGTCAACGAGCTCAAATTAGCCGCCGCAAGTCTGAAGAAGGCGAAGAAGGATCTCGGAGAAGATTCCGAGGCCCTGAAGGCCGCACAGGCGAAGAACGACAAGAAGGGAGAAGCGGCGCGCAGAGCCGCGGTCAGAAAGAAGCGCGGCGAGCTTCATGCCGCTGCCGCGCTTACTGCCAAGGCAGCGAAACGCATTAAGGCCGCGGCCGACCAGCTCGAATATCACATGCCCGCGGCCAGCAAATTTCTGAAGAAGCTCGAATCCGAAGCTGTTGCCCACACAGCAGGGCACGCAAAATCGTCCGGCGACAGCGCGAACAAAGGTGAGCCTGGAAAAGCCAGTAAGGACGCCGAATCCGGCCAGCACGAAGCCGGCCATGCGGTGGCTGGACTGCACCGCGCCCAGGCCGCTGTACAGCTTCGCATCGCCGCAGAGCTGACTAACAAGCTCGCAAGGGAATCGGCCCACCAGGCAGACCAGGTTGCCAGGCTCGATGAAGATAAAAAAGCGGCCAGCGAAAGTGGTGACTTCAAAGAGGCGACCCGTGTGACCCGCGAGTTGGCCTATTCTGGAAAGAGCGCAGAAAAATCTGCGGGTGAGATTTCGGGGCTGGAAAAGAGTCTTGAGAAAGCTGGAACGACTTTGCAGCAGGCCGCGCAAGCAGCGGGAAAGGTGGGAATCAAGAATCAGAGATCAGGAACCAGGAAGAAGCAGGAAGCCAGCTCAACGGACGCCACACAGGATGAGATTAATTTCTCAAAGGGAGGCGAGGTTGCGAAGACTTCTGCTGATCAGACTGAGGATCAGCCTGGAACGAAATCTTTGCCTTCTCTTAAAAAAGGACTGGCAGATGGGGCCAACGGAGAAAAGAAATCAGGCCCGTCCAAAGAAGAGGAGAAAGCCGAAGGACGAGTCGGCGCAGATGAAGAGGCAGAGGCCGAGCCGACAACGCAAAACCTTGCAGCAGCTTCTGAGGGCCTCAAACAGGACAATTACAGACCAGCCCTGGAAGGAGCAAAGGAAGACTTGATCGGCGCGAAGAAATCGCTGCTGGAGGCCCAGAATCCAGGTGATGCATCCAAAAAGCTTGACTCCGCAGCGGACAAACTTGCCAAACTGCAAAAGACTATTGCCGCTGCCCAGAAGAAGGTCGGTTTCGGCAGCGGCAAAAGCGCCGGTAAGGAACTTCTGGATGAGGTCGATGAACTCCGCCAGGGAAAGCTGTCCGAGCACGTGAGAAAGCAGTTCGACAACATGTACGCCGAGCGCGCTTTGCCGACAATTATGAAGAAAGTCGGCCAGTCCGTGGACAAACGTCTCAAAGCCGAGCGCGTGTTGAACAAAGCATTCAAAGCCGAGCTGAAAAACGAGCTCGAGAAGATCTTTGGTGAAGGTGTCACTGACAAAGTAGACGCGGACGTGGCATTCGCTCAGCAGGTCGGTGAACAACTGCCGCCGCGTGACGAAGCTGGAGCAGAGGCAGAAGGCGAAGGTGAAGCAGAAGACAGCGAACACGGCGAAGAAGAGGGTGAGCACGCAAAAGGCGAACACGGCCCTCACGGCAAAAGCAAGGGTTCGAAACACATAAAAGGCGTAGCCGCAGGAGCAGCAAAAGCCGGAGCGGCTTCTGCCAATCAACAGATGCCGAGCGTGATCAAATCCGGACTGTATCCCGCGCAGTCAAAGCTGGCTTCGCTCGGCGACAGCAGCGAGGAGGGACGGGAGAAGGCGGCCGCGCTCGAACGTCTTGGAAATCTCAAAAATCAGCTCGAATCGGGCCGGGATGGTTTTCTTGGCCAGCCTGGAAAAGCCGGGCTCGCCGCGGCCAGGCAACGCCACCAGAGCCGTAAGCAATCCCTGCGGCGCTTCCGCGGAATCGGCGATGTCGATGCCGAGGCATACAAAAAGATCGTTGAGACCATCAAGGAGCGCGGGCAAATCACCGGCAGCGCCTTTGACCTAAAGGGAGCAGAAGGCGAGGTGGTGGAAGTCAAAGACGAGAAGACCATCCTGCCGGCCATGGTTTACGTTCCCGAGACGGATTCCGCGGAATCAGCAGAAGAAACGCCGGAGAAGGAACGGAAAGTTACCGAACCGGAATTCAAAACCAATCGCTTCTCAGGCATCCCGTTTCTGCACGGAGACGTCATCAAGGTCGACGGTGATCTGTCCGATTGGAAAGACCTCCCATCCCTCGAGCTTCTTCCCGTCGTCAAAGGCGCCAAGCGGGGCAAGGTGACGCCGAAGAACATGAAGGCTTGGGTAGCGTACGGCTCGGCCGGAATGTGGTTCGCGGTCGATGCGATCGATACTTCCGGCAAGCTTGAAGACCAAGTCAAGATACCGGCCTTCTGGTTAAACGACTGCGTCGAGATTTTCCTCGACACGCTGAACACCAAGTTCAACAAGCGCGGCGAGGCCAACACTCACCAGTTCTTCGCATTCCCTTTCGGCCACAGAGACAATCGCTTGGCCAGTGTGTGGGAGGCATACATGGAGAAGACCGAAGAATTCCAGGGAGCCCGCCGCATCCCTTACACGCAGGATGTCGCGCCCCGTGTCTCAAGAGAAACAGAGAATGGCTGGGCATTCGAGATGATGATTCCCAAGAAACTGCTTCGCAAAGGCGATATTAAACCGGGCCGCATCATCGGCTTTAACTTCCAGCTCGATACCGGCACGGACGTCTATTACTACTGGTCAGCCAACGTGAGGATCATCTCCAGCCTGCACCCGAATACGTGGGGTGACATCCAGTTCCTCGGCTCGGACGCCAGGGTCGAAGTGCTTTCAAAAGACGATGAGGAGCAGCAGGCGATCATCCCGGGCGCCCCACTGCGCATCCGGGTCACTGACCCCGATATGAACCTCGCGGACCTCGTTAAGGACAAAGTCAGCGCAACGCTTCGCACCGAAGGCGGTGACATGGAAACGCTCATCCTGGAGGAATCAGGTTTCAAGACAGGAGTGTTTGAGGGTCTGATCGCCACGCGGCTCAACATCGGTGCCTCCACGCAGGGGCTGCTCGAAGTCTTCGAAGGCGAACAGGTCGGCATCGAATACATCGACCAGGCCCAGTCCTTCGGCGAGCGCAATGTCCCCGTAAAACAGAAAGTCCAAGTAGGCTCGATCGGACTGAAATTCGGCGTTGCCAGGCGAAAGGACTGAAAGCAGCCATTACGGTCCTCATCCATCCGGCAGAAATCCAAGCCTGCAACAGGACATCGGATGTAAGCCATGATTGCGGCGCAGACCCCACGCAATTGGAGTGGCAGTGTATTTCGAACAGAATCAAACGAGTATCGAGATCGGGACAAGACCATATACTTCCTCTCGCAAACAGGGAGAGCGCGGCATCAGAAGAAAGCAATAGAAGTAGAGGATTAGCATGGAAATCAGGTTTGAGAATCAGACGATCATCATTACCGGATCGGCATCCGGGATCGGCAAGGGAATCGCCACAGAGTTCGCTGCATCCGGGGGCAACATCGTTATCGCCGATTTGAATGAAGAAGGCGCAAAGACCACTGCCGATGAACTGGCTGAAACATACAGCGTCCAGACTATGGCCGTGCGTGTAGATGTCACCAGCAGAGACGCGTGCCAGGCAATGGCGGAAGCAGTAATGGAACGTTTCGGCCGCATCGACTGCCTGGTCAACAACGCGGGCGTCACCTTGTCTTATCCGATTGAGGATTTTCCGGAAGACAAATGGGATCTCACCATGGCGATCAATCTCAAAGGTTACTTCCTTGTTGCCCAGGCCGTCGTGCCAAAGATAAGGGCCGGCGGGCGCGGTGGTTCAGTCGTCAATATCGCCTCCAAAACCGGGCTGCGAGGCTCCGCGGCTAACTCCGCCTACAGCGCATCCAAAGGTGGCGTCGTCATCATGACCCAAGGCTGGGCAAAAGAATTTGCACCGGACGGCATTCGAGTGAACTCCGTCTGTCCGGGCAACGTACTTCACGGCAGCGGAAACTGGAGTGACGAGCTCAAACAATCCTATGCTGTCAAGCTCGGTATCAGCGTCGAAAAAGTCGAGCAGCATTACATCGATCAGGTGCCCTTGAAGCGCCCCTGCACCGTGGAAGACGTGGCTAACCTGGTCGCTTTTCTTGCCAGCGACAAAGCGTCTTACATCACGGGCTGCTGGCATCTGGTGGATGGCGGACAGGAGATGCGGTGAGGGAGCATCGGGCACCTGCATCCGTGCGAATAACTCCAGACTGAAACTCACCAGAGTCGCACTACAATCGGTATCCAGCCGACTCCTGATACCTGATTCCAGATAAAACATGGATGCTCTTTCCATCATCGAAAAAAAGCGAGACGGCGAGGTTCTCACTCAGGATGAGATCGAGTTTTTTTTCTGGGAATACACCGCCGAGCGTATCCCCGAATACCAGGCCGCGGCGCTCTGTATGGCGATTTACTTTCAGGGCATGAATGTCGAAGAGACGCGCAGCCTCACACTTGCCATGGCTGCCAGCGGCGACCAACTTGACCTTCACGGCTCCGTTCCGCCTGGGACGGTCATCGTCGATAAACACAGCAGCGGCGGCGTCGGAGATAAAACGACTCTTGTGGCGGGCCCCATTGCCGCCGCGCTCGGATTACCGGTGGCAAAGATGACCGGACGAGGGCTGAGCTACTCCGGCGGCACTATTGACAAGATGGAGAGCATCACCGGCTGGAGCTCGGAGGTCAGCGAAGAGAAATTCCGAAGGCAACTTCAGGAGACAGGTTTCGTCCTGGCGGGACAGACCCGCGAACTCGCGCCCGCGGACGGCAAGCTCTACGCGTTGCGGGATGTCATCGGTGCCGTCCCAAGCCTGCCCCTCATCGCCGCAAGCATCATGAGCAAGAAAATTGCCGCGGGGTCTGATGCCATCGTCCTGGATGTCAAAGCCGGGAGCGGCACCTTTATGAAAGACGTCGGCGAAGCCAAAGTCCTAGCAAATCTGATGGTCGATATTGGCAAAAGAGTAGGACGCGGCATGTCCGCATTGATCTCGAATATGGAGCAGCCTCTGGGCCGAGCCATCGGTAACGCGCTGGAAGTCAAGGAAGCGGTCGAATCGCTGCGCGGCAACGGACCTTCGGATTTCATGGAACTGATCTATGCAGTAGTGACCGAGCTGCTCTGGCAGAGCGAACAGGGCAAACCGGCTCTTCCGGATGAAATCGATTCAGAGATGGCCCCCCCCGTAGAGGGCTTCGAACAGCCCACCGCAGAAGACAGGGCGCGCATCGATGACGTTATCTCTTCAGGCGCAGCTCTGGATAAATTCAAACAGCTCGTTGAGGCGCAGGGGGGGCAAGTCAAGGAAATCGACCGCCTTGACCGATTGCCGCTCGCGCCAGTCATTCAGAACCTCGAAGCAAGTTCCGCAGGCTGGGTAGAAGCGATCAACGCAAAGGATTTCGGCATGACCTGTGTGGAGCTCGGCGGCGGCAGAAAAGCAAAGAACGACAGAATCGATCATCGAGTCGGTATCGTTATCAAAGCAAAAGTGGGCGATGAGATAGATGCCGGCCAGCCGCTGCTGGAACTGCACGCCGCGAACAATGAAGACGCGGTGGCCGCGCTGGTCCGCCTGTCAAAGGCAACCAAGATATCAGAGTCGCCAGTAGAGCCGCTGCCTGTCATTCACGGGCGGTTTCGGTGAGGGTGGAGTCCAACGCGAATGCCAGATACAAGATTTCTCAACTATCAACCGTCAACCACCTCTTCACTTCTCCTCATTCTCCTTCCACCATTCCTTCCACTTCTCGATCACCGCTTTCCGCTCTTCTTCCGATTCATCGAGGCCGATGATGCCAAAATACTGGCGGGTGATCTTGCCCAGGGCGCGGTTGGCATTGGCGGCCAGATCGGTGCTCGGGCCCGCGAGCACTTCGAGCAGGGCAGGCACCGCGGACTTGTCCTGGATATCGCCCAGGGTCTGAATCGCTGTCTGTTTTACGAAGGGATGGGAATCGCGGGTCGCCTCGATAAGAGAAGGCACCGCGGGCCGGCCAATCTTGCGAAGCTCCTGCCGGGCTCTGAAACGCTGGGATGAATTGCCGCGAAGGCTCTTTACGAGTTCCTTCACCTTTGCCTTGACCTTTGTCAGGTCGCTGCCCTGGGCCTTGGCGCGAAGCGTGTCGTTCTCATTTTCCAGAGATTTTATCTTTG
>JASLXP010001293.1 GCA_030740295.1 Planctomycetota bacterium | reverse complement strand
CAAACACATGGATGCCGAGATATGCATCGACCCGGCAACGGATAGCATCCTCGAAGGCGCGTTCCACCCTGGCTGCTCGCCCGACCTGTTCGACCTGTGCGGCGCCAAGGCGAAGGGCCCCATCGACCTCACCGTCACCCTTTTCTGGCCGCCCGACCTTCAGGCCGCCTCTACCGGGCATTGGATTCACATCCAGCCCTGGGAATACGGCAGCATGCAGACCGCATGGTTTGAAACGTTCCAGAGCAAGGTCGACGAAATCTGGACATTCTCTAACCACACCCGAGACGGCTTCATCGCCGACGGAATCGACCCGAATAAAATTGCTGTTATTCCTCTCGCCGTCGAGCCTGGAATATTCAATACGCAGGCCGCGTCTTCTCCGCTCGTCGACACCCTGACGCAGAAGAAATTCAGATTCTTCTTCTGCGGCGGCACCATCGTCCGCAAAGGCATCGATGTTTTGATCAATGCCTATCTGAAGGAATTCACCAGCGACGATGACGCCTGCCTCATCATCAAAGACATGGGCGCAAGCACGTTTTACGGAGACCAGAATGTCGGCGAAAAGATCGCGGAGCTCACCAGCAAGCCCGGCACTCCGGAAATCGTCTACCTCAACGAAACTTTCGAAACCCACGAAATGGCCGGACTCTACCGGGCCTGCAACGTGCTCGTGCACCCTTATCGCGGCGAAGGCTTCGGATTGCCCGTCGCCGAAGCCATGTCCTGCGGCCGGCCAGTTATCGTCAGCCGCGGCGGCTCATGCGACGATTTCTGTCCCCCGGAAGACACCTTCTGGGTCGATACCAAAGTAGAGCCTTGTCCCTACGACGAGGCCCCGACGGTCCGCCAGACTTACTGGCTTACACCTTCCATGGATTCCCTCCGCCAGCAGATGCGCCATGCCTATTCCAACCCGGCCGAGACCGCCGATCGCGGCGCACGCTCCGCCACTTACGTGAGCGACCTCCTCAGTTGGGAAAAGATAGGGAAGCTTCTGGCCGAGCGCGTCGAGGCTGTAAGGTCAAAGCCGTCGGTGAGAGGGTAAGGTATCGGAGTGCCGTTGTTGCCGTGATGACGGTTTCTGCTGTGAGTTTCGGTGTTGTTGTGGCATCGGCCTCAAAGGATGCTTGCTGTGACTGCACAATTAGGATCGGGCGACCTACACAACCGGCGCATCAAGGAAGACGGCTCTCTCAGACAAACTTGCTCACTACTCATTACGCCTGCTTCATCGAATCAGAGCCCGCCTGCCTCGTCCCATCCTCAAGCCATCAATCGGGGATGCTGATACACTTCGCTCCTCCTTGGCGATTACCATCCCAATCTTCCCAAAGACCGAGGTCTCCGCATGTATCGGAACAGGAATCAGAAATCAGGAATCAGGGATCTAGAAGCTTCATACGAGCACCGATCATCGAGTATCGAGTATCGAGTATCCACCCCATCCTCCCATCCTTTCCCCATCCTCCCGCACTCCCTTACTCCTATCCTCTTCCTCCTCCTCGTATCCCTCGCTTTCGGCAAAGAAGCGTCACCCGCGCTTCCCACTCTTCACAAAAAGATCACCGAGCTCGGATTCAAGGCGCTGCCTGTTCCGCTTCGGCTTTATAACGGCCGACCTCCTGCGCTTACTAAAAAGGGCGTTCCAGAAGTGCCGGAGCTCAAGCTGAAATACGTGCCCGATGAAGAAAAGATCGTGCCCGCCGAAATCACCGTTGAGCTGACAGCCGCGGAATATTCAGCCACGGTAAAAAATCTCTTCGCCGCGGCCGAGCCTGCCCCGCCCGCTGCGCTTGCAACGGGCCAGACCTGCAGTCTTACGTTCGCCGGCGTATCGCCCATCAGGCTCGTTGATCTGCAGTTTTCCAAGGCCATCGATGGAGACCGAAAGGCTCTCCAGGAATACCTGCTGCCGGTGGCTGCATTGACCGCAAAAAAGGCCACGTTGCAGTTTCAGGGGCAGGATGCCTCTTATGCGTCAGACGGCGTGGTGCTCGCCGCGGAGTATCGTGAAATGCACCTGAAGGTGTCTAAAAAGAGGGTGCTCCTGGATATCGAGCACCCGGTCGTCCGCCTCGGCAAAAAGCCCAAAGATCCGCGTTATAAGCGCATCGCCCTTTCTTTCCTGCGTCCGGAGAGCGGGGAAGATCCATCCACGATCATCGCCTCCGTCGGCCGGATGCAGTTCCCCTGCGAGATTGTCATGGGCAGCACACCACAGACGGTCAAAGAACGAAAGCAGCCAAAGCACTGGGTCTTCCGCGGCCGGCAGGGAGCGATGGCCGAAGAGTTGATCCTGCCGTCCCAGTTTGACGGCAAAGAGGCCCTGGGCGTCTTCCTGCGAATCACCAGCCACAAGAAAGAGGCATTCAGCCCGCGCACCCGGGAAATCAAGCTCGAGGCAATACTGGCGTATCTGGAACTGTAAGACAGGGCTGGATACTGAATCCTCCATGCCGGATACTGGCTACACGGTTCTCTCATTCCTACCTGGTCTTATGAAGTGAAAAAAGCGTTGGGCGAGATCGGTTGGAAGAAGGCCTTCAAGTTTTTTATGACAACTTGGGCTTTGGCTTTTTATCGACTGATGCTCTTTCCCCAATTGCGCTCCTGCTATCTCAGATGTCTGGGCGTCCACATGGGCAAAGGCGTCATCATTCATCCAACCCGATTTTTTAATGCATATCGAACAGGTTTTTCCGGCCTTCATGTGGGAAATCATTGTTTTATAGGGGACGGCTGTCTCTTTGATTTAGCAGATGAAATTTATATGGCTGCGCACGTCACCCTGGCTGAAAGAGTCATAGTGCTGACGCATCTGAACGTAGGTTACGAGGACCACCCGCTACAGAAGGAATTCCCCCCCCACTCCGAGCCTGTTAGATTTGGAGAAGGCTGTTTTGTAGGTGCCGGTGCCATCATCCAGGCGGGAGTGAATATAGGCGAACAGGCGTTCATCGCAGCCGGCAGTGTAGTCACCAAAGATGTTGAGCCACATACTCTGGTCGGGGGCGTACCGGCAAAATTAATCCGTTCACTTGATTCAGAAGAAGCATAATGGAGGCAACCGCACAGCCATCCATCTCCGTTGTCATCCCTGTATACAACAGCGAGGAGTGCCTCCCTGAGCTGCTACAGAAATTGACTGAAGCCCTGACCGGGATTTCCGATGACTATGAAATTATCCTGGTAAGTGACTGCGGCCCGGACAACAGTTGGGAGACGATGATCGCGTTGTCCGACCAATACGACTGCATGAAGTGCATTAATCTCCGCCGAAATTTCGGACAGGATTGCGCCATCATGGCCGGTCTGCACCATGCCACAAAACAGATCATTACCATCATGGACGACGATCTTCAGCACAACCCGAACGACGTCCCCAAACTAGTCGAAGTCCTGGGAAATAAATACGATGTCTGCTACGCCTGTTTCAAAAATAAAAAGCAGTCATTGTTTAAAAATTTCGGCAGTTGGTTTAACGGGAAATTCGCAGAAATAACCCTTGGAAAACCTGCCCATATCTATCTCTCTCCCTTTAAAGTCATTCGGCGGGAAGTCATCGAAGACATGATTAAGTACGATGGCCCTTACCCCTACATCGACGGGCTTATATTCAGGACCACAAGAAACATCACTCAGGTCGAGCTCGAACATCACGCCCGTTACATGGGCGAAGGCAATTTCACCCTTCTCAAATCGCTCAGCGTCTGGGCGAGGGTGATCACGACCTTTTCCGTCAAGCCGCTCAGGATGGCCATCTTCCTGGGCTTCACCTCTTCCGGGATCGGGTTCATGATGGCACTGTATTTCATTTGCAAAAGACTCTGGGGCGGTGAAGACATTCCCTACGGCTGGGCCTCCACCTTTGTCACCATTTTATTTCTGGGCGGTATCCAGTTGATGACCCTGGGGGTCATTGGCGAGTACGTCGGCCGCACGTTTATCCAGAATAACCGTGAGCCGCAGTTCATCATTCGCGAAATACGAAGCAGGGGTGGCACGTAATAACAGGACCTGTGATCAATTACTGTGGGGGCAGGTTGAAAACCAGCGCCATAAAGGCCCCGATTCCTCCCGTCTCAACCGGTTTGGGTTGCAGGTCAAAATAAGGATAATGGCCGCCCATTTGGCCTGACGTGGTCTTGGCGCTCAGCGACAAGTTAAGCGGCGGCCGGCTATCCGACCTAACCATTGAAGCAAGGCCTTATAGATACACGCACACCGATACACGTGTGCCTCAAATGATCTCTGTCGCGGAGCCGAGACCGCGGCGCCTGGAGCCCCAAAGAAGTCCGAGCATGAGCAGCCCTGAACTCGATGATCAGCCTGACCCCAATGCCACGTATGAAGACATGGAAGGTTCTTACGCTGCCGGCCAGGAGAATTTTCTGCCGGCTCAATGGCCAGGCGCAGTCATCGTAGCTCTAGCTGTTTTTGTTCTCTTCAGTGCAGCAGTTCTTCTGGCCCTGCCAGTTCGAGATGCCGACCTCTGGTGGCAGATGGCGCAGGGACGGTATCTGCTTACAGAAGGAAAGCTGGCCGTAGATCAAACGGTGTTCTCATGGACACCTGCTCACGGGTCCAAAACCCTGGCGACTGTCTACTGCGCATGGATCGCCCAGATATTTTTCCATCTGCTCTATCTGGCTGGCGGGTTGCCCTTACTTTTTTCATTCCGTTATTTCTGTTTCATTCTGTTCATTGAGGCGGTGGCATTTTTTGCCTGGAAGCGCGGGATCTGGAGGCACCCCATGGTCTGGCTGGCGTGCCTGGTGGCCTTCCTGATGAGCCACTCCGCAGCGGGGTATATCAAGCCTGAAATATTTTCATTTGTTTATATGACAGCCGCGATGGCGCTGTGGCTGGGCATTAAATCTTCTAAACGAGATCCTTGGAAGTGGTGCTATTGCTTTCCTGTGCTCATGTTGGTCTGGGTAAACACACACGGTGGGTTCCTGGTCGGCACTGCCTTCTTGATACTGGTCGGAATAGGCGAAGCAGCCAATGCATTCTTTTCCCCTCACTGCGCGCTCTCCCACCGCGTGCGGAAGCATCTATTTTTCGCGGTATTCATGTGCTTTGCCATGACCCTGATCAACCCCTATGGGGCGATGTACATAAAGGAGACTATTGTCGGACAGTTAATTGGCTATGAGGGAGACGAAAAAACTATCGGGGCATACCTGTCTATATTTACGGATGTCGGCATCCAGATGCATTTAATTGAATATCTCATCGTAAGTGGCGGGCTGGTCCTTTCGCTTCTGGTGCCTCAAATACTGAAAGATCGTATAGATTTTGCGCTGATTTTAAATTACGTCGCCTTTACGCTTCTTTATACTGTTTATCTTCGCACGACTTACTTTGGCGGCATTATTTTTGTATTCACATTCCTTTATCTTCTATCACAAAAAGACTCCCGGGTCTGGGCAAACCCACGGCTTTCATGCGCGATCCTCACCATTATTGCTGGGCTGGTTGCCATTTACAGGGGATGGGTGGATATCTATCTACGGGTTAAATCAGCGGGCGTTCATACCTACGTCGACTATTACACGGGACAAGGTGCCGAGCATCTCTGGCGCGACATAGCGTATTTCCAAAGCACTACACTGATTTGTGCATTGGTCTGTTTCCTATTCCTTTCCCACCGGATATCGATAAGCGGCAGCCTAAGTTACATCATTCTTGCTTTTATCACTTGTGGCTCATCCGTATATCTATCCAGCCAGGCCATAAACGATCGCGTCAACAAACCGAGAGGGTCGGACTGGATGGGGTTCGGGATCGGCTACTACAACGCGGTCGAAGAAACGGAATACGTAAAGCAATATCTGCCAGGAACGAAGCGTATTGGCAATGATTACGTTTCTGGAGGGTATCTGATGTGGCGCCTCTTCCCTGACACTAAAGTGATGATAGATCCTCGGCATTTCCCGTTCCATTCCTGGTACCGAGAATATCGAAGCTTCGTTACCGGTCGCAACATTCCGGAGTTCCTTCATAGCAAGAAATACTCCTGCGATGTCTGGTGTATCAATTTCAGATACAAAGCTCCTATTGACTGGTTTGCTGTGTCATCGGAATACAAGCTGGCCTTCTACGGAGCCCGCGCCGCCATCTTTGTCAAAAAGCATGTGAAGCTTATTGAGGGGGCCCCAACCCGGGGCGAAGAGCTCCCGCGTATCCGGTCTACCGGCAGAGCGCTCTCGGTATTGAAATTCGCTCTAAATAAAAATGACTGGGAAGGCGCCCTGATCGTCTTGAACGGGATGAAGGAAAACTTCTGGCGCGAGCAGGACCTGAAGTCTGTGCAAGCGGCGGATGATTTTCTTAATGGGGTTTTTGCTTTCGTCCAGAGAGATTACGAAGAGGCCGTCGGCCGCCTGGAAGGCGCCCAAAAGAGCCAAATCATCTGGAGCGATGGCATTCTCCTGAAGAGTTATATCCAGTTAAGCAGGCAGCAATGGAACAAAAAACAGGATACAGAGGCCCTGAAGAGCGCAATGGCTGCTTTGAAGCTGGCGCCAAGGGATGTGATTGCTTCCTTTAATGCCGGAGTTATCGAATGGTTTGTTCAGGAAAAGAAAGAGGACGTAAATATCAAGGATCTCAAGATTGAAAAATCCTGGCGCAAGCAACTCGAAGCATTCGTAAGAGCCGCATCTGGGAAAAAAGCAATACCGGAAAGTGTCCTTAGAATTGCCAACGGGATTCTTGCCGAAACTTATCACGATCGGCCGCCTTTGCTCTCTCTGAACGAGCCCGCAGTCGCACTCGGCCAACGTCTGAACGAGATCATTAATAAGCATCAGTAACTGATATGGACGAGCAAGGAGAATTTATCCGCATTTCTGAGGATCCGAATGTGCAAAAGAGTTCCGATTTGAACACTTCGGAGCCCGCATCAGACGAATTTTCTGGATCAGGCGCTTCGTTGGCCGAGCCCGGATATCCAGTACCCGATACGGGCCCCCTTGGCCCTACAACCATCGGATGGCCGCATATAGTTGTCTTCTCGCTCATTGGCATCATTATTTTTACCGCGGCTCTTCTCCTTGCCCTGCCGGTTCGGGATACGGACCTCTGGTGGCAGATGGGTATGGGCCGGTATCTCCTGAACGAAGGAACTCTGGTACTGGATCAAACAGCATTTTCATGGACGCCCGCCCATGGCGCCAAAACGGTCGCTACGATGTATTGCGCGTGGATTGCTGAAATATTTTTTTACCTTACTTACCAGGTTGGCGGCCTGCCTGCCCTTTTCGCCGTCCGCTATATTTGTTTTTTACTATTTTTTGTTGCAATCGGGCTGGTCGCCTGGAGACGCAATATATTCTGGAATCCTCTGGTCTGGATGGCAGCGTTGCTTGCGTTTCTGATGGCCTATTCTTCTGCTGCCTATATCAAGCCGGAAATTCTATCATTCGTATTTATGACCTTTGCGGTCTCTCTGTGGTATGGCCTTAAAACGGCATCAGGAGAGCCGTGGACGCTGTGCTATCTTTATCCGGTACTGGCCATTATCTGGGCAAATACCCACGGTGGGTTTATCGTAGGCATGGGCTTCCTGGGGGCCATGGGGATTGGGGAAATGGCAAACTCTCTCTACTCGCCGCATCTGGCGCTGCCGACGCGTGTACGTAAACACCTGTTGATCGCCCTGTTGATGTGTGCTCCGTTGACTATTTTTACTCCTTATGGCTGGCCTTATCTTAAAGAGCTGGTGGTTGGCCAGTTGATTGGGTATGAAGGAGATGAAAAGACAATTGAAGCCTACCTGTCCATCTTTACCAAAGTAGGGAGGCGCATGCATCTGGTTGAGTATCTGATATTCAGTGGGGGTCTGGTGCTTTCGCTTCTCGTTCCTGAGTTTCTCAAGAAGAATTTCGACTGGGCAATTATTTTTGTTTACACCTGCCTCACTCTTCTTTATTCCGCTTATCTGCGCACCTGCTATTTTGGTGGCATTGTTTTCGTTCTTACCTTCCTTTATTTACTGACGAAAAGAGATTCATGGGCCTGGGCGCGCACCCAACGCGGGCATGCTATTCTCGCTTCACTGGTCTGTGCTTACTGTCTGTTTCTTTCAGGACGAGCCATCAAGGACCGGGTGGATAACCCGGGTATTGCCAGTTGGATTGGTTTTGGAACCAGTTATTACAGCGTGGTGGAGGAGACAGACTATGTGGAAAAATATTCGGCCTCTCTCTTTCCCGAAATTCGTCAAGACAAACCTAAAAGTTTCGGACGCATCGGTAACGATTATGTTTCCGGTGGATATTTATTGTGGCGACTGTATCCCAAAGTGAAAGTGATGATTGATCCCAGGCACTTTCCCTTTCATTCCTGGTTCAAGGTATACCGGGCATGGGAATTAGGCTTTGACGTTCCTGGCTTTCTGAAACGATTCCCCTGCGATGTCTGGCTTATTAATCACCGGCATCGCGCGACGATAAACTGGTACAACAAATCTCCAGATTACAAATTAGCGTTCTTCGGCCCCAGCGCGGTGATTTATGTCAAGAAACACATCGTTCTGCCCAAGGATGCGCCGAAGTACGGGGAGGGTCTCGCAAGAATCAGGAGCGTTCATCGGGGGCTTGAGGTGCTGAACTTTGCCACAAATCACCAACAGTGGGAAGGCGCGCTCAAAGTACTCGAAGGGATGAAGGAGAATTTTTATTCAGAGAAAGATCTGAAATTCGTTCGCGCGGCGGAGAGCTTCCTCGAAGGCATTTTCGCCTTTTTCCAAAGAGACTATGCCAAAGCTGTCGAACTTCTTCAGGCGGCGAAGAACAGCAAGATTGTCTGGAGCGATAATCTGCTCGCCCAAAGCTATATCCACCTCAGCCGCCAGCAATGGGCTGCCAGGCAGGATGCGGCGACTTTGAAGAGCGCCCGGTCGGCGCTTGCTTTGGCGCCCAAGGATCTGATCTGCCTTTTTAATGTCGGTGTCATCGAATGGTATATCTCCACTCAGGGCGGGGCCACACCAGCAAGTGTGAATGCCCTGTGGAGAAAACGCCTGAGCATGTTTGTACAGCGAGCCCGGGCTCAAAAGAATCTCTCTCCCAGTCTGATTCAGATGGTCCAAAAAATTTACAACGGAAGCTACAAACAGAGGCCGCCACTGCTCCATCCTAAAGAGCCGGCGCCCGCGCTTAAAGGAAAGGTCGAAGAGATCCGCAAGAAGGTAAAAGCTCTGGAATAATGCGTCACAGAGGTTACCTGCCGTAATCTTCCGGATCTCTGAGTATTTCGTCCCGTCCTTCGGTGGCGTCTTCGATCAAGTAGCGGGGCCGGCGCCGGGCTTCATCCAAAGCGCGCCAGACGTATTCGCCCAGGATGCCCATCATCAGCATCTGCAGTCCACCCAGAAAAATTACGATGACCATCAGGGATGCCCATCCCGGCGGTGGGTGGCCGATGAAAGAATATACGATGACGTGGATGGCATACAGAAAGCCTGCCAGAGCGATGAAGAAACCGGTATAGGTCATGATGCGAATCGGCAGGTAGGTGAATGAGGTCACCGAATCGAGGACGAGTTTAATCTTCTTTGAAAGTGTCCAGCCGGAGCTTCCGTGCATCCGGGCCTGTTTGTCATAGGTAATGAATTCCTGTCGAAAGCCCATCCAGGTCAGCAGCGCCATGATGCTGACGTTGCTTTCTCTGAACTGGACAAAGGAATCCATCACCAGCCGATCGATCAGAACGAAATCCGCGCCGCTGGCGGGCATGTCTCTAATCCCCACGAAGTGGCGCATCATGAAATAGAACAGCCGGGCAAAGGCGATGGTCGAAGTCTTCTCTCCTTCTCTTTTTGCCCGGACGGCCCAGACAATCTGTGTGCCTTTTTCCCAGTTTCTGAGGAGCTCGGGTAAGACCTCCGGCGGGTCTTGCATATCTGCCGCCATGATGATGGCGCAATCCCCACGGGCGTGATGGAGCCCGCAGGTAAGCGCGATGTGTGAGCCGCAATTTCGGGACAAGCGTAGCCCCCGCACCCGAGGATCTTTTTCTGAGAGTTCCTTCAAGATCTTGAAAGTTTCATCGCTGGAGTGATCGTCTACGACGACCCATTCCCATTCTCCTTCGGGCTCCAGGATTTCCCGAAGTTTCTCATAAAGAACCGGCAGGTTTTCGGTTTCATTGAATGCCGGGGTAATGATGGAGATGCGTTTTTTATTTTCGGGTGGAGGTGTTTCATCCATGCTGAATGGCTTTTCCCAGACAGGATTCGAAAGACTCAGGAGGGAGCGAGACAAGGCTTTGCAGCAGGGCTGTATCCGCGATCATATTTCCTGCACGGGGTTCGTTGCTTATCCGGAAATCGGGCTGTTTGTCGAGTATCCCGCCGGCGGTTTCTGCGAGCCGGCGGATGCTGACCGTTTCCGGGCCGGCAAAGTTTACCGTCCCTTTGAACGAAGAATGTATGAGAGAATTCAATATCTGCACGGCATTGTCCACATAGGTGACGCTTACCTCCAGGCCGTCTGTTTCTTCTTCATTGGCGGTGCGCGGCTGAAGATCTATCGGCGTGCCGTCTGCGACCTTTTGAACGATGTTTG
The DNA here is from genome assembly GCA_030740295.1 of Planctomycetota bacterium. The sequence goes on along the minus strand of JASLXP010001293.1, from coordinate 610 downwards.
GAATCAAGCGTCCGCTCTGGCCGGGACCGTAAAGGTAGAAGACGCGAAAGACGACGACATCAAAATATGGTTCATACAGCCGGACGAAATCTTCACCGGCCTTCTGGCTTAGAGAATAAAGATTGTCTGAACGGAGAGGAGCATCTTCTTTGATGGCTTCATACGCGTGCCAGTACACACTGCCACTCGAAGTATGAAGAAGCCGCCGGACACCGGCCCTGCGGGCGGCTTCGGCAAACTTGGACGCTCCGAGCACATTCACTCCGATGACGTCGTGCGCCTTATCCGGCCAGCCATGATGGTTTGAAGAGAGCGCCAGAAAAATGGCCACGTCATGTTCACCGCAGGGAGGGACGGGCTCGCCATCCGCCAGATCCGCACCAACAAAGCGGCAGCCCATGGATTCGACAACGCTCCTGCGCTCGCTCCGTCCGAGGGCAGTCACCTCATGCCCATCGCGAAGCAGAGAGGGAACAAGATTCGATCCCAGAAACCCTGTCGCACCCGTTAAGAGAATTTTCATGAATTACAGCTCTATCGGCCGCCCCTTCTCTACCATGGACTGAGTCGCAGCTTCCAGAATGCGGACGACCCTCAGACCACTTCCTCC
>JASLXP010001292.1 GCA_030740295.1 Planctomycetota bacterium | reverse complement strand
CGCCGACACACTTCTGGTGTCACGCTCAATGGCTTGAGACTGTCGGAGAAAATGCTCAGCCGGGCTGTGCTCATCCTGCGTCCGGATGGGACCGGCAGTTGGGGTTACGACGGTGGAGATGAGCCACATCAGACGGACTGGCCGGCAAAGGATCCGGAGGTCCGTTTTCGCGATCAGGACAAGCTCACTCTCGACCGTGTGAGTGGCGCCTATCCAATCGAGTTTCCGCACCCGGTGAAGATGACAGCACTGAAGGTAATGGCCGGGTACGAAGCAGTGACGGGTGACGGGAACGAGCTGACCATCGGACTCTACGAGGACATTGAGGCGACCAGGCCCATCGCAGTGCAAAAGGTAACGGGCGATAGAAAGTTCCCCGTCACGTTCACCGGGCTCTCCGTCAGCAAGGCATTCCTTCGATTCAAACGATCTGGTAAAGGAAGAAGATGGCTTTACCGGACGCGCCTGTCGGCCGACCTGAATACGACCGGCCTCAAGCTGCCGCTCCTGAAGCATGGGAAAAACGCCTTTACCATCACGGACGACCCAGGCTCCTCTCATCGGACGCGAGTCGTTCTGAAATGGCTGGACCGTCCTTCGGGGGAATCTATCGCATGTGACTTCGAAGGGAAGAAAATCTTCACCAGAGGATCGAAGTACTGCGCACTGCCCGACCCGAAGGAACGGCCCTTTACCGGTGCGGGCTGTGCAGTCGTGCGAATGCCTGCAGACACTGGGCCTTCCGGGATCGTCCTTCACGGCAGCCTCGGCGGAGCCGACTGGTCGAAGTACAACACGCTCGTGCTCGCCACTCGCAGACTGGGGCGTCTGCACCCGGGGCATGCGGTTGCTCAATTGATGTTCCGTAACCAGGGCGAAAAGCGTTACCGTCCCATCTGGTTGAAGGGCACTGCCAGGTGGTCTCAGACTCGATACGACATCTCCGGCATTCCACGTGACAAGCTGGCGGCTATCGCTGTCAATATCTGGATTCGGAAGGGAGCGTTTCGACCGGGCACGTTCTTCGAACTTATGATCGACACCATGCAGTTGGTGGAAGAGAAGGTCGGGCCTCGGAAGTCGGCGCTTCCCGATCACGTTCGAAGCTTCCGCCTTCCAGGAAACCAAGTGCCGCCAGAGTTGGAGCCCCAGTCGCTCGAATCCTTCTTCCCGCTGGGAGCCTACGCCGGCCCTATGATGGAAGGAAGAGAATACGCGCTCCATCTCATGAAGAAGCACAATATGAACACCTGGTACCTGAATAATGCTTCACCAGCTTACCTGAAGGATGCGCTCCCGGCCGCGGAAAGAAACGGCATCCGAATCATTTACCAGGGCGGCTCGCCCGGCGCGCTATGTTTTTTGCCCCGACGCGATGCAGAAAATACGAAGCAGATGTTCCTGAAAGAAATCGTACCGAATGCAAAAAAAATACATCCCTTCTTTCGCGGGGCGCGGTGGTCTGCTGGCATGGAGCCTGGGTGAGGAAGTGCAGCCGTGGTGTGTGCCACTTCTGACGGATTACTACGCACTGGTCCGCAAGTTGGATCCCACGCATCCGCCGGTGTTCCTCCACAACAACATCGGCTCAGCAGAGAGCGATGCTGTGACGAATCACCCACAAGCCATGACCTATGACTTCTACCCCTTCTTCCTGAATCCCTGGCACGGCCCGACGAACTACCGCAGTGCGCGAGCCATGTTCCTCGGCCGAATGGAAAGGTTCTATCGGGCAGCAAGAAAGGGCGGCTCACTTTTCTGGGCCATGCCGCAATGCGTTGGCATGGAGCCAACCGCCGACCAGGCAACCCTTGACCCTCCCCACTACGGGAGGCACCCAGGCGGATACAAACTCCCAACCCCGGCAGAGATTCGATGGCAGACCTATGCCACCGTCGCAATCGGCGCCAAGGGCGTCATGTTCTATCATTATGATTCGCTGTTAGGCCCGGAGATGGCAGGCAACGAAAATCTGACGGAAATGGGAAAGGTCTTCGGCGAGATCAAACGGCTTTCCCCCGTCTTACTCAGACTGGAACGCGACGACACCGAAAGGGAATGGGTCGCCTGTAATGACAGCCTTATCTTCGTCCGTTCTTTCCGGCCGCAGAAGGGCTCGTCATTGGAAGGACGTTTCCTGATGGTGGTCAACAATGACATGCGCAACGAACGCACCTTCGCGCTCGGGCTGAAAGGGGAACCCTCTGATGCTTTCGACCTCCGAGCGGGGAAGAAGATAACGGGACAATTGCAGAATATAACCCTCGCGCCTGGTGATGGAATGCTGGTGCTTATGGGATCGGAAAAAAGCTTCCAGACAATTCAGGGAGACAACGAATGAAGACAATTCCGTGCCTACCCTCCTTTCTCATCCTTCTCTCAACGGCCAGTGGGCAGGAGCTCACTCTCAAGCCCATCCGCCAAGTCTCCATCGCAGAATCCGGCCAGCCATCGAAGGGCATCTACGGCCTCGGTCGGGCCCCCAAGTCGATTCAGCAGTTTCAGGGCATGTCTGTCACTTATCTCCAGTTTCAGATACCTAAGCTGCCGGAGGGTCAGGCGATCATCCGCGGTCGGCTCAAGCTGCACGCGGACTACATCTCTTCGAAGAAATACACACCGAGGGCATGGGCGAACGTCGTCAGAGGCCAGCTTCCGGAAACTTTCGACTGGGCCAATCAACCGCCCAGCATCCAATTGACGAGGACCAGAGCGGTCGAAGTGAAAGAGCCCGGCCCGTTTGTCATCGACATCCCTGAGGGCCTTCAGAGCGGCCAGGACGCCGTCCTACGCGTCGCGGCCGGCGGAGGCGGGCATCGATGGCTCTGGTGGCGAGAGGGTAGGACTCCGGAACTCGAAATCTGGACTGGCTCTGAGGATCAGGTCATCTCCGTCATGGCCGCGAGCCGCGACGCGCCACTGCCTCCGGACCGCGAACTCCCGTCGCTGATGCCCTCGTGGCGCAAAATGAAGAGCGTACCGATCCTTCAGTATTTCTGGCCGAAGACGACCCAGGAGACGCGTGCTCTTACGCTCGACGACTACCTGGAGATGGGCTTCACCGGCGCTTACAAGAGTGACAGCGATGCTCCCCATGGCGGACGACTGTTCCTTGATCGCGGGCATCACGGTTTCATGCTCCAGAGCCCCTTTGCTAACCGGGGCAAACCGGTGATTGGGCACGACGGAAAACCAGCGGCGTTTCGTACATTGGAGCGCCTTGGCAACCGCCGGCATCCTTACTGCAACAGCATCTTCAGCCCGGATAACGTGGAGTCCTATTACGCTTACCTGATCCGGTTCGGACGCGAATATGGTCTGAAGAACCTCTTCCACGCGGGCGATGCCATTGTCATGTCCAGTTGGGATGAGACAGGGCTGTACAGCCGAAAATTCATGGATTACGGCTATTCCGCAAGAGTTGAGTTTGCTGCCTTTCTGAAGGACGTCGCTTACAAAGATGATAATCCGAACCGGGACACGAACGGAGACGGCCGGACTTTCAACAGCGAGACCGGACTGCGCATCGAAGACTGGTCTCAAGTGCCAATGCCACTGTCCGCTGGCGGCGAAGCCATCCTTGCCACGACTCCGATGAGTTGCCGCCGAAACACATTGACTCTGTTCGGTCGGCCGTCGAAGAGCCAGCGTCCACTGGCGTCCACGAACTGTGCCCAGTAGCCAGGATTCGTGCGGCTCATGCCGCCAAGGTAGCGGTGGAGTTCCATGGGCACGACGCCGCTCAGCCAGTAGTCCACCATGCCCACGCAGTGAGCTTCGGGCAGCATTGCGTATCCGTATCGCCAGGGCCCCCATTTATCCTTAGGTTCGATGGAGCCCATCAACTCGTAGTCGTATTCGAGGTTCTTCCAAGGCTCCTTGTCTGGCTCGATGTAGCCAACCGAATAGCCGAAGTCCGGCAACAGCT
>JASLXP010001291.1 GCA_030740295.1 Planctomycetota bacterium | reverse complement strand
GCCATTCTGGGGCTACGCCCCGGCCTTTTGCCCAGTGTGCTGCATATGGTCGGGGCGTTTCCCCTTTGTTAGTCCTTAATTACTTCCCTGCCCGCCGGGCTGGGCTAGGCAAACCGGCGGGGCCTTGCCCCTGAAATCCGTAAAGACACCGTCTTGACCTACTAGGACGAAGAGAAAGACCAAGCTTCAGCCCTAACTTGACCGAATCTTCTCAACTTGCCAGCCTACTTGAACTAAAGGGCCAGATCGATTTCCAAATCCTCAGAACTGCTATTCACGCCCAACGCCGAGGGCATCGGCGACTCTGTTGATGTAGTTGAACCAGGAGGCGATGAGGGTGATCTGCAGGATGCCCTGATCATCGAAGCCGTGCTGTCTCAAGACTTCGTGGTCCTCAGGCTGAATCTTGAAAGCGTTCTCGGTGAGCTTGACTGCGAAATCAAGCATAGCGCGTTCACGGTCTGTGAGACGCGCCGATTTGTAATCGCTCTTCACAGCTTCGCTGAGATCGGCATCAAGGGTTGTGGCACGCAGAAACTCTGCGTGTGCGTTCATTCAGTAATTGCAGCGGTTGGCCGCGGAGACTGCAGTCGCGATGAGCTCGTGGTCTCGCCGGCTTAAGGGCAGGCCTTCAGAAAGAAGAACCGCGAAGGTTGCGAATGCATGGTAAAACGCGGGCGGAATGAGCGCATGGCTTTCCATGACACTATCGACATCTCGATTCGGGCTGTCCCCGGATACGTAGCAATCGGGATACATTGCCTTGAGGGCCTGAAATGCATTTTGGATATCTTCGGCAGCGTCATCCGGTGGTTCGGTCTTTATCCAGGCCATGTTTCTCTCTGAGATTCGAGGACGGCTCAGCTTCCACGCAAGTGAAAGGCGTTTTGCAGTCGCGATTGGATTTCATCCTTCAAGTTTGCTGGAAGCCCTGAACAAGTACCGAGCTCACTCAGGACGAGTTCGGCGCCCTTCACTTTGTGCCTGAGCGCGTTGTAGAGGAGGTCCAGGACCCGTGCCCTTAGCTGATCTTCGATGGCCGGGGCATCGCCGAGATTGTGCACCGCGATGAGGCGTCCCAGAGCAGTCAGTATGTTGGACTCGTCCGAACGCTCGATGCGATCTCTGTCCACCCAATAGGCCAGTGCGTCCTTGAGGGCTTCGGCCGCGGCCATGCCGATGGATGGCAGGTCCTGCTTTGCCAAAGAAATCTCGCCGGTGGCCGAAAGGTAAGGCGGCCGTTCGTATTGGGCTCTAATCTTGTCATAGATTTTGAGCAGGTTTTCTTCGGGGGTGATTTCTGACAACGCGATTTCTTTGAGCGTTTCCAGCAGGAGGGACTGATTCCCCGGCCCCCAGATCTCACGGAATTCGAGCACAGCATCCCACTTGCTCAGCAGCGCGGCCAGAACTCTCTCACGAAGGGAGACCGGTATCTCGTGCGACAGACTGATATCCTGAAAGCCGTGCAGTAGAGTGGGCAGCATGTCGGTGTATGCCAGGATTTCGTGGCCCAGCGCGTAGATGCGTTCGAAATCCACTTCGGTCACTTCCTCCGACACCTCTGGCAGATCCGACCGGAAAAGCTGGAGGAACAGATTGGTCGAATCCAGCCGCTCCTGGATTGGCGTGGAAGGGTTCCCGCAGATTTTGCCGAGCGCGTGGAGAAGTTCGAAGGCCCGGCTGGAAGTGGGCAGCGACTCTCGGAGGCTCGCGGAGACCTCTTCAAGCAAAACGGGCGGAATGAGTGGGCAGGAACAGATGTCGCCCAGGGTCTCCATGGCCGCTCCGGCCATTTCGACCGATTCACCGGCCGCGAGCTCTCTGCACAGTTTGATACTCTTCGAGGCAATCTCCTGGACTGGCTCTTTGCTCTGGATGAGTTTAGTGAACACCTTGCCGAGAATGAGCAACGCTTCTTTTCGCGATTCATGACGGGTCGCGTGCCGCACGATGTTCAGGAGGGGCTGCACAGCCGAAAGCCCCATGCTTGCGATGGTGGATTCAACCAGCCCTGCGGTCCGGGGATTACTATAGTCGTGTAGGTTCGCGAAAATCTCGCTGATGAGGTCTTGCCGGGTCTCCTGATCGATGTTTGGGTCTGCCACAAGGTTGCCCTGCAGGATCGCCAGGCGGACGTTCAACTCGGCAGTCTTGAGTAGAGAAAGGAAAAGCCTGGCTATTTCAACTTTCAACTCGTCGCAGACGGGTCTTTCGGCATCCGAAGCAACTCGGTCCATAATCTCCACGAGGTGCGTGCGCTGAAGCTGATGCGCGTTCGGGAAAGCGACCAGCAGAGAACGGCATGCGTTGTCGCCGTGGTGGGTGAGCAGATTTCCCAGGCGGATCGAATCTTCGTCATTCGAATCCAGATTTGCGAGCTCGGCGGCCATCCGTTCGATCGCAACGGCCTCGATGTCCTCGGGCATCTCTCGCGTGCTCAGAAAACAGAGGACGTGCATGCGTGTTTTGCGCTCACTCTCGTTCCGTATTTGTTCCCACAATTGTCGAACGACCGGCGCATTGAAATCTTCGGCCAGTGACCGGAGCGCGTTGACAGTCTGCGGCCTGAGCCTGTCCGGGTATTCGCGCAACTGCTGGACGAGGGTCTTGACCACGGCTTCGCGTTCCACTTCATGCTGGCCGATTTGCGGCCCGGCGGTGGTAAACGCCTCCAGAATCGCCTCACGGACCTCGAGCTCTGATTCGCTGTCGAGGCTGCGCAAAAGCGAACGGGCGATGACGAAGATCTCAAGTTCCCCGCCGTTCTCGATGAGGGGCGTCAGGCGGCGTGCAGCCAGCAGACGCTGCTTCGCATTGCCTTCTGCCATGTCGCCGATGGCGCTTGCCACGTTTGTGTTGAGCCCGAGGCTTTCGAGCGCGTTCGCAGCTTCGGCCCGGATGCGTGACTCCGGATCGCCAAGCAAATTAATGAAGACCGATGCCTTCTCATTGGCCGGGGCGGGCGTAAGAAGCAGTTGTCGAATCGCGCTGATGCGTTCATTCAGATCTGCTGATGTGACAGCGGTGAGTTTGATTCGCCGGACGTCCTCTTCTGTAAACAGCGATTCTGCGCCCTCGAATAATCTGGAGGAAACGAGCGAAACGTCGTTTGCATTGACGGTCACCAGTTCTCTGCCGACCGCTTCCCATCCTTCTTCGGCAGCAAGCTCTTCTTCGAGAGAGATGACCTGCCAGTTTTCCCATGGGGCCAGGGCGAGCGAGTCATCTCCACCGGCATCGTGATACCTGGAATTCAACACCTCCTGTGTGAGCTCAACTTCTTCATGGAGTCTCCCCCTGAGCAGCAACTGCTCCATCGGACTGCCGGGCTCGGACATCTCAGCAACCACCGCGCTGAGCCCGATCCTCTTCTTCATCAACGCGCCAATTCGGACGATCAGCCGCTGGCTGAGCCCGAACTGAGATTTGAATTCCGCGGGTGAAATGCGAAGAGGCTCAGGCATGGGGAAGAGATGGTTAGTGGTTGATGGTTAAGAATGGAAGAATGAGGGAATTCCACCACTCAATTATTCCATCATTCCATCATTCCATCTTCTGGCATTCCACTCAGGAATAAAGAAAGGGACAAACGGCCGGGCCGTCTGTCCCTTGTTTAGCTCTTGCGCTGTCACGCGCTCTGGCAACAGAACGCCCTTTCGCTTCCAAACTTGCTCATTACGCTCAAAATACCTGGGGCGGCGGTGGCTGCTGGCCGGGTTGCTGCTTCTGCTGCTGCATCTGCATGACCTTCTGCATGAAATAGCCCTGAAGGGCGGCGAAAGGGCGGGCCGGTATGGCGACTTGGCATTCGGAGGTCGTGCCGTTGGCCTTCCAAGCCATTGTAACCGGAGGTCCCGGTATCTGGACCGCAGGAGGGGCACCGCCCTTCATGCCGGGGACGGCCAAACTCATCACGGTCTCCGTTACATCGACCAGTCTTTTCAGGGAAAATGAACCATACATCTGTGCGCCTTTCCCCAACACCTTTTCCGCGTCCTGAAGGCCTACAGGAACGTTGGCCTGGCCGGCCCTGGATTGCGCGATCAGCTTATCCGTGATGCTGGATGTGTCTTTGCCCATCACAAAAAGTATCGAATCAGGCAAGTAAGCAATCTCATAACGCATTGGATCTCCATAGATCTTTTTCATTATGTCGAACTGCATTTTTACGGCTGGATTGTTCTCCATCCCCTTCGGGGGATAAATGCTGTAGGTCATCGCATCGATGGTCACCCCGTCAAGAGCACGTGCTCCGGGCTTGTAATCCATCTCGAAATTGATGCCGAACTCTTTGTACTTTTCCATCCAGGGCCCTTTCATGAATTCATCAAATGCCTTGCGGAATTCGGTGGAAACATCTTCCTGAGTACCGAGGTTATAAGCCATCACAAGGCCGCCCTGATTCATGTCGACCGACATGGACATCGCCCCCGTAAACTTTTCCATGATCTTCTCGGTTCGCTTCATGAGCGCTTCGTCGGTCATTTCCATGGATTTGAGAATGTCTTTTGTGAAATCAAAATACATTTCCTGCCACCCCTTGCTGCCAATAGTACCGTTCATGGTCATCAGGGCCTCTCCCTGCGGCAGGCCGGAGATGAGCTTGTTATCCGCTGCGGGTACTGAGCCGAACCACCCGCTGAGTTTCGTGCCTGCTTTTGCGTTGACAGTCTGCCGGATATTGAGGCCGTTCATTCCCATCGCCAGACCGATACTGATTTCTTCGGTTTGTTTGTAAAGATCGAGAAGCCAGTCGACCTCGGCTTTGAGAACTTTTGCCGTCAGCTCCGGGTTTCCGCCAGCCCCGGCCGCCGCTCCGGCCCGAATTGCATTGCTCAAGGCAGCCATCCCGTCGGCAATATGCGGTCCCGCAGCATCCATAATGCCCTTTGTCTGTGCGCGAATCTCGATGTCGTCTTTCATATTGGACAGGTCGATTGCATCAACGCCCTGCAGGGCCTGGGATACCAGGTTCGCCCCGCCGGCATCGCGGCTGACGCAGGCGAAGTTGCCCGCGGAAACCACCTTGAACCGGGGATTCTGATTCGCATTCGCCAGCGCGTTGAAATCGCTCACTGGAAAAACCATGACCCCGCCGTTCTTGAATTTCTCAGGGTTGAGAATCACCAGCGCGAAAGGCGCTTTTCTATCCACCCCGGGCAGCCCCTGCAGGCCGAACGGTTTCCCGAAAATTTCAGCCGTCACCGCCCCCGCGAAGAGAGGGTTGACCTGCATGACCATCTGTTGCGCTTTCATGACGAGGTCATCGAAGCCTTTGCCCCTTATGTAGGCCAGCATGTGCGGAATGGGGACCTGCTTGCCGCCATTCGCAGTGCTTACCGCCAGGCTCATTCCAGCAGCCGCGATCACCTCGACCTGATCGGCCTTCAACCAGCCACTCACCCGCTGCCCGTCAACATCCACGCTGACACCGATCCACTGCCCGTGACGTTTCACCACGTTGAGTTGGTCCCCTGCATTCACGGTAGTCAACACTTTTTCGCCCAGCATTACCTGTGTGCCGTCCGCCTTCACTTTTACCTGGTCGGCATTCAGAGTGACTGCGAATACCAACAGGCTGCAGACGAGCATCCAGAATCGGTTGGTTGATTTCATCTTTGATTCCTTTCGTTTGGTTCAGGGGCTTTCTGTGAAAGCCATACTTGGTTAAGCCTAGGCCACCGGCACCCCACGTTCAAATAGAATTGCACTTCCAACCGAGCGACTATATTCTCGCCAGTCTTCTTGCTATCGTCGTGCTGGCTCTCGACGCTGGCCTTGACATTCGCCTGATGCGACCTTTTCACCATTTCCATCATGACCAGAGACGAAGAATTCGAGCTCTTTGAGAGAATCATTGTCGATGATGGGCACGTCGGCGAGAAGCAGATGGAAAGTTGCCTTCCCTTCATAGAGATGGGCAAGAGCGAGGGCCTGGCCCTCGAGCAGGTGTGTGAAGTGCTCGCGGGCGACGGTTTTCTGCCTGCCGATTCAGTCGAAGAAATCCTCACGAAAGTTCGCTCCGAGCCATCCCCGCCAGAGCCGGAACCGGATCAAACCGAGCCTGAACCAGAGCAAACCGAGCCTGAACCAGAACCCGAGCCTGAACCAGTGGCACCTGAGCCACCACCGGCTCCAGAGCCAACTCCGCCAGCAGTGCCACCTGTGACGGTACAGGTGCAGGAAGGGGATACACATCTCAGCGCGCTGCTTCGCCAGGCGCGGGCACAAGGCGCTTCCGATCTGCATATCAGTGTCGGGCTTGCTCCGGCCATCCGGCGCGATGGGCAGCTCGAGAGTTTGGACCTCCCGGCATCCAGTGCAGAAGAGACTCACGCGTGGCTCAAAGAAATCCTGTCAGAGGAGGAGACCGCGACCTTCGAGAAAGATCTGGAGCTCGATTTTGCCTACACGCCGACTATCACCGAACGCTATCGCGTCAACGCCTTCTGGGATCGCCACGGTGCTGCCGCGAGCTTCCGAATCGTCCAGGACCACATACCGACGTTTGAGGAATTGGGATTGCCCGAGGCAGTCAAAAAACTGACCGATTACCGCCAGGGGCTTGCCCTCGTGACCGGCCCAGCCGGTTCGGGGAAATCCACCACGCTGGCCGCGCTCGTCAGCCTGGTAAACCACGACCGCAAAGAACACATCATCACTATTGAAGACCCGGTTGAGTACATTCATCAGAGCGCAGAGGCGCTTGTGAACCATCGACAGGTCGGTGAGAACACAAACTCGTTCGCGACCGCGCTCAGGGCCGCGCTGCGCGAAGACCCGGACGTGATCATGGTCGGTGAAATGCGCGACCTCGAAACAATCTCGATGGCTATCTCAGCAGCCGAGACAGGCCACCTGGTTTTTGGAACTCTTCATACTCGTGGTGCCACCCGGACGGTCGACCGAATTCTGGACGTATTCCCACCGAAGGAGCAGGCACAGATTCGGACCATGGTTTCGGAATCGCTGCGCGGGATTATTTCTCAACAACTGATTCCAAGAAAAGACGGCAATGGCCGCGCTCTTGCCATGGAGATTCTGATGATGACACCAGCCGCAGCGAACCTGATTCGAGATGCCCGTACCTTCCAACTCCGCTCCACTATGCAGACCGGAAAGAAATACGGGATGAAGCTGATGGATGACAGCCTTGTCGAGTTAGTGGAGTCGGGAACAGTAGAACCAAGGGAGGCATTCATTCGAGCGGAGAACCCCCAGAATCTGGTCAAATATATGCAGGGATAGAGAACGCTGGATTGAGATCTTCACCGCCCGGCGGCGGGTGAACAAGGTTGAAAGGTCCGCCACCATTCTCAGTCAAACAGTTCTTCAAATCGGTGACGCCAGTGGAGCTTCAAACCTTCACGTTCCAGCGCGATTAGCTTTCCCTCGAATTCGGTGAGACGCTCTTTTTGCGCTGGTAACTCTTCGATTGCTGCCTTCAGAACAGCCGCGGCCTTTCCAACCGAATCAGGAACCTGTGCCTGCTCGATGGCATTTAATCGTCGTGAATATTCCAGCTTCAGCGCATCAAACGTTTTCCCATCCATTAGGAACAGATGCCCCCACCGCCGAGGGTCGGCTGAGTGCCATTTGAATCGGTAGGCTCGGCTTGAATCGCCGGACGCCTGCTGATTCCTAAGAAACCCAACACCCATGGAGTGTGTACGCTGCCCCGTCAATCCGAAGCGCCCGCGATTGAGGGCGATCTCGATCGTGTAGGACTTCAGTTTCTCGTCCCACTTCGCCTTGGCATCGAGGTAATCTTTTCGCCCCGTGTACTGGTTCGTGTTCTTGTCAATGACAGTCACGGTACCAATCGCGTTCACAATAATCTGATGGCACTTCTTCGAATCGTGAAGGGGATCGAAGAAGATTTCGATCGAGTCATCGCGGTAGACCTTGCCGCCTTCGGGATAGCGGGTCTTGAGGCTTTCACGACTTTCGGCTTCGCAACGGATGCCCAGGTAGACGTCTGTGCCGCTGAACAGGGCTCTGACTTCAGTGCGGAACTTAGCGATGCCTCTGGCGGCTGAGAAACCTGTCAGGACATCAGTGGTTTTCCATTCCTCCTCATCAAGCGCGCCATCGAGCTTGATGGACTGAACGGGCGAGGCGAAGAACAATCGGTCGCCGAACTGCTCCTGGCTGATGGTCAATTCAGCCAGACCTGGTCTCGTAACAGCCAGCAGAAACAGAAGATAAACTCTGGCTTTCATAACTGAAACTTTACCTTGCTTGAATGACCACTGGCTACGTCTGTCACAACTGCCGTCCATTTGCCTTTCTGCTCGTTCAGTGACATGTGAAGCGTCGTACTGAAATCGGGAGTCTTGACGGTGAGGTTGCGCGAGTACCAATCCAGCCTTTTGCCGGCCGGGCCTATCACTTCCACTCGAAGAACGTGATGAATGTCCTTGTGTTCTTTGACAGATAACGTACCAGCGATCCTGACAACTGGACCCGACTTCGATGTCGTGACACCTTGTTCCAGCTTTCGAATCGACGGCTTGTAGGGCATCAGGGCAAAGAGCGCCGCGTGGCCCGGTTCGAGATTAACCTTCACACTGGATGTCGCGCCGAGATACTTTTTCTTTCGCACGTCGTAAACAAACGCCTCTTCGTTGAAGTTCACTTCCCTTTCAAGCGGCTCATTCAGGTACGCACCTCCAAAGAATTTGCGGACCAGGCACACAAGCCTTGTCTGCCCGCTGCGCCATTCGAACTGCTCCAACCCCAGAGATGAAGGCGTGATCCGGGT
>JASLXP010001290.1 GCA_030740295.1 Planctomycetota bacterium | reverse complement strand
GGCTAAAGCCGTTACTCCAACCCCGGCTGTCGTTACTTCGCGTTGCTTCTTCCAACACAACGTGTGTGCAATTCCCATCGACACTGAATGAAGTCACCCCTGCCCGGCGCGGGCCGGCGATGCGATCCCGAAGCCAGTGGCGTGGAGAGGAGTGTTGGTGTGTTGGAGCGTTGGAGCTCTGGAGTGTTGAACCTCTGCTGTGGCGTAGCGGCGGAAGAACAGACTGGTAGAGACAGAGGCTGGCTTTCACCACCGATGCCAACGCGGAAGCGGCACCGGCCTGTCCGATGTCAGCCTTGGCGATGCCGATCGAGATGGGACGCTGAGGTGGTATATCTTCGGTCCAATTGCCTTCGCTCAATTCCTGAGTGAAGGAATCCTGAATGCCGGCAGCCTCGGCCGCATCTTCATCGGGATGTCCGCTTCCGTTAGATTCGAGATAGCCAATGGATTCAGGTGCAACCCCGGCATTTTCGTACGCCCGTGAGAGAGCGAGTGAACATGCCTCACTGGTCGGCACACACGACTCGACCCCGCCGCCGGTGGCTGCCCCCATGCCCTTGATGACTGAGTAAATCCGGTCGCCATCCCGCTCCGCGTCATCGAGACGTCTCAGGATCACTGCGGCTGCGCCTTCACCAATGACCGCGCCGTCAGCATCCGACTCAAATGGCCGGGCTGTTCCGGAAGCTGACCACTGCCTGCCTTCATGGGCGCCGAGTGCCGAACGGATATCCGATGCGAGGTCGACCGCGCCAACGATGGCGTAATTCAGCTCGTTTTGTTGTAAGGCTCGGACCGCTGCCTCGAGGGCCCGCGTGCCTGAAGTCTCCTCGCTGGAAACAGTGAAACAGGGCCCGCCAATCTTGAAGGCCCTCGCAATGCGGCTGGCAACGATCCCACCGAGGTTGCCCATGACGCCGTCCGCCGAAAGGGCCGGGCCTGCGGCTTCACGCAATTGGTCGACCCAATCATCAAGCTCACTTTCTGAGAGTTCCAGGCCCAACTCTTCCGACCATTCCCGTGCCCGCTGGATGAGTGACCATCGGAAGTTGAAATTCGTCGTGTTAAGGTCGAGCCCGAGCCCGACGAAAAGTCCGGTCTCGAGACAATGCGATTCATCCCAATTCGAGTCATTCAACGCGCGATCGGCCACCATCAGCATGAGCAACTGCTGCGGAAGCATATCGAGCAATTCCCTGGGTGGGATGCGGAATCGCTTGAGCGGGAACGGCAGTGTCTCGATGAAGAAACCTTTAAAGGGACACTCGTTGAATCCTTCATCCTGAAACCACTGGCTCTTCTCCGCACCCCACCAGTTGGCCGGTGACTTTGGCTCCGCATGGTTGCCCAATCCAAACACTCGCTCCTGAAATTCAAGCAGCGTCTTCCAGGGTCCGAAAAAGGCATCCATACCTACGACGGCTATCGGGGCGGATGCTGGATGCTGGATGCTGGATGCTGGATGCGAGGGTCCTACATGCTTCGCCGGCTCTTCTGAATCCTGAATCCTGAATCCTGAATCCTGTTCCCCGATTCCTGATTCCTGAGCCCATTCCTCCAGTAACACGTGTGCGTTAATGCCACCAAAACCAAAGCCGCTGACAGCCACACGCCGTGGTTCGCCATCAGGCGCTTCCCATTCGCGCGGCTCCTGCAAAACAGCAAATGGACTGTTTTCGATATCGAGCTTTGAATTGGGTTGGCCGTAGTTGGCCGTAGGGGGAAGCTGGTGATGTTTCAGGGCCATCAACGCTTTCACAAGGCCGGCCGCTCCAGCAGCAGTGAGCGCGTGCCCTACATTGGATTTGACGCCGCCGATAACGCACTGTCCGGTACGCCAATCTTCGTCCTGCCAGAGAGTGCAGAGGCTTCCGAACTCGACCGCGTCGCCGACTGGAGTGCCGGTCGCGTGGCATTCGATGAGTTGAACATCCGAAGGATTCCAGCCGGCCTTTTCGTAGGCGGGCCGCATTGCCCGGAGCTGGCCTTCGGAACTGGGTGCGAGCAGGTTTGCGCCGAGGTCGTTCGAGAGTCCGATGCCGGTCACGACCGTGTAAATGTGGTCGCCGTGGTCGAGCGCGTCCTGCAGACGTTTGAGTACAAAGATGCCAGCACCTTCGCCGACGACGAGTCCGTCGCCTCTTTCATCAAATGGCGAACAATTGCCCGAAGGCGAAAGAGCACGGAGCTGCGAAAAACCCATCTGCGTGTAGAGGCAGTCCGGCCGCGAAATGCCCCCCGTCAACATCGCATCCGCGCGCCCGGCCAGCAGCTCATCCGCGGCCAGCTTGAGCGCATACAGTGAAGAAGCGCATGCCGCGTCGAGGGTGTAGCTGCCTCCTCCGAGCCCCAGGGCTTTTGCCAGGACGCCTCCCGGGAGTCCGGTGACGTATCGATTCAACGGATGTGTCCGGTGCTCTCGTCTGGCCGGCCTGCCGAGAAGTTTCTCTTCGAAAGTCCATCCAAGAAATTCTCTTGCCATGGCCGAGGAAGTCTCGGTCGGCAGCGCGATGTTGCCGATGATGACGCCCGTCCGGCTGCGATCTATCTGCTCCGTTTTCGTGTCCTCCCACGCCTGCCGCCCCGCGTAAAGTGCCAGGTGAAACAGAGGGTCGAGCTGTGACGCAAGGTCTGAATCAACATTAAGGCCGGATCCGTGGCTGCCTGCGATATCAAGAGGAATGTCTTCAATCAGGCATGCCCGGCGAGAGCAGACCTTGTCCGGCGAAGGCACTTCGGGCGAGTAAGCATCTTCTGTCGAGAGCAGCCACCGGCCGGGGGGCGGCTCGCCGGATGTATTAATGCCGTTGGCGACGACCGACCACAGAGATTCCGGGTCTGGGGACTGCGGAAAGATGCAGCCCATACCGACGATGGCGACTTTTTCGGAATTCATGCTGTCAGCGCGCACAGTGCCCGGAAGTGAGCCGGGAATTATAGAAGCTCAGGCTGGCTTCGCAGGAGGGCCTTGCGGTCGCGGAGCGCCTACTCCGCGATTACTTTTCCTTCTTTTTCTCACCACTTACCGGACGCGTCTTATACGTCAGCGGAATCATCCCTTGGGAGGTGCGCATTTTGATTTCGCCTGGCTTCTCGGACAGGAGATGCGGGGATTGTGTCCTGTCCAGCTTGTGCTCGAGAATTGTCTTGCCGTTGTGCTTGTTGATGACTCTGACTTTGTAACCGGTGACATGGCGACTTGTGCGATTCTTTATCTTCTTTTCTGTGTACACGTGCTGGCGCATCACCAGGACGGGCGATTCGTCATACTGTGAGCGCATGATGTAACCATTGAGCTTCTGATCAAACTGCTCCTGCCACATCAGTTTTGAAGATGCCGTATCGAAACACATCAATCGCCCGCGAACGCTGTATCCGTTTGCGAAATGATAATTCATCGCACGTTGGAGCGTCTGCAGCGCGTTAAGGTTTGGCATCACCTGATCTGGAACGCACATCAGGATGCGTGTCCCGCTCCGCCAGGCGTATACGTTGTATGGGATGCCCTTGAGCTTCGGGAACTTCATTTCGAGGGTCTTCTTACCGGTGTCGAGGGAGATGATACTCAGGCTCTCTTTTCCGAGGAGGCCCAGCTCTCTGCGGGAGGCCCTGAAAAACGTGCCTGCACTGGGAAGCTCGGATTCCCATACCACGCGATCAGACTGCGGGGAGAGCATTCGCAGCTTTACTTTCTTGCCGCTCGTGATTCCGCTGATGAAGTTGCCCTGGTAGAGCATTCCGTTGCTCGAAACAAAAGCCTTCAGCTTGGTTCTTTTCTCGAAGGTGCCGTCGCTGAGGCGATAGAGGTTCAGATAACCGGTGGGCAGGAGCTCACAGACGTGGCTGCCAGACTGAAAGATGTAGGTGTTGGTGGGCGCCTTGATGGGGCGATACCAGAGCGGCTTGCCCGTTTCGGGGCTCAGCGCGAGCAGGAACCGTGTATCCACACACAAAAGCCCCCGCGGGGAAACGCCAATCAGGCGGACCATGCGTTGAAGCGAGTTATTGTAGTAGCTGCCTCCAATGCGTATACCACCGTCAGGAAAAACGGACGTGCTGAGCATCTGGCCGGAGTGAATCTGTGCCGACTTCTTGTTCCAATCGTCTTTGTATGAACGTTTCCAGATCGACTTCTTCTGGAGGGGAGAGGCGCAGATCAGAGTGCCCTGATATGCGCAGTAGAGGCGATGCCCCAGCGAATAGACCCAGTTGCCATAGTAGCCGCGGAACTGCGCTTTCCCCGGCGTATGGCGATAGTTAACTCTCTCGATCTGCTGGCTCCATTCCTTGCCTTCGTGCTCGAACTGAATCTTCCATTGGCTGTTCCAGAAAACCCGCCAGCGGTCGAAGGAGGGTAAGGCGCGGGTACCTATCAGCAGCGGATTTCTTCCGACGTAGCGGGAGTGTTTCTGAAACTTGCCGATTTTGACATCGTATGCCTCCACAGGCTTGACCGGACTCTTCTTTTCGGAGGCCCTTGCGAGGGCAGGGGCGGCAAGCTCAGCAGGAACACGCCCGTCCCCAAGTTTCAATTTGGGGAATCGTTCATTGATCTTCCGGGCAAAGTGGACCTCGTCTTCGAGCAGGTTCATGCGCTTGCTCAACTGCATCAGCCGCACGAGGCATTCGGCCGCCACCTCGTCACGCTCTGAATTCTGAAAGCGGAGATAGAGCATTTCCGCGTTGGTCCAGTTCTCGCCGCTCTCCCACATGCCAGCCAGTTTGAGCCAGTTCTCTTCCTGTCCGGGGAGCTCACCATAGGTGTTGAGGTATTTCTGAAGTCCTTCCGCTGTCTGCGGTGCTGTCTTCAGTTCGGTCACCAGTTGACTGGCGAGCTTTTTCTTTTCCTCCGGCTCGCCGGAAAGCCAGACATCCCGAAGCTGCGCGGCCAGCCAGGGGCCGCTCAGAACTCGGAGGCCGTGGTTGTCATCCACGAGCATGAATTCTTCACCGCCCTTTTTCGCATACGAGCGGAATGCATCGATGGCCGCGGACATGTTGCCTATCCGCCGTTCGTGCTGCCCCAGCTTTAACAGATAGAAGCGTTGTTCTTCTTCGGACTTTGCCAGCGTCCCGGCCTCTGCCAGTTGCGCAGAAGTGTATTTGTCACCGGCCATGGATGAAAGAAGGAGAGCGCGGAAGAGCAGAGGGCGCACCTTTTCTTTCGCAGCGGCATTGGCGGATATCTTCAGCGCATTACGGAGGTCGAGAAGGCCCTTCTCTGTATCGCCGAGGCTCAGCCGGAGCTTGGCCCGTTGAAGCAGGCGTCCCGCGTTTTCTCCGTGCTTGGCGATTTCAGTCTCGACCCTTTCGATCTCTTCGCCGGACATGGGAAAGGAAACCACACCCATGGGGCTCGCGCTGATAATGCGATTCTTGTAGGCCACAAAGTTTCCCATGCTCCACTGCTGCGTCTTGGGATTGGCAATCCACGTCGGTTGGGTCAACATTTTCATCTTGCCCGTTTTTAAATCGATCCGGGCCACCCTGTTGCCGGACATCTCCGGACGGCGGAATTCCTGATCCTTGATCGGATAGATGTACGTGTCGCCGAGCTTGACTCCTCTGCCGATGGCTGCCCCTGGCGTGTGCCGGACAATCTGTTTCCCCGTTGCGATATCATAGATGGCGGCCTCATCACCAATGACGAGCACTTTGCCCTTGCCCTTGCAGGCCAGAAAAGATCTGGATGTTGCCGGAGCTTCCCAGATTTTCTCGCCGCTGATCCTGTTGAGACAGAAAAGTTTGGCCGAGTCGGTCGGCAGGAACAGCAGGTAACGGCCCTGGAGGAGCGGGGCGGAAACCGCGGGGCGCACCTCATTCAAGTTAATGGTTGAGTAGCGATGCCGCGGCGATTTTTCGGTCACGCTGTTGGGGTAGTCAAAATTCCAGAGCAGCCGATTGGTGACCGCATCCACGGCGAAGAATCTTCCGAACTGTGTGGGGCAATAGAACACCCCTCCGGAGACAGTGACCGGGCACGCGTCGCGGGTCCGGTGAAACACGGAGTTCGGAGGCCCGGAGGTAACGCAGAGCGGAATCCGCGCGAACTGCTTGCCATTGGATGGATCGATCGAGACCAGAAACATCTCGCTGCCGAGGTCGGCCATGATGTAAAGCTTGCCTTCGTAGAGTGCGGGAGCCCCGAGGAAGTATGCGCCGTCGAGCTCCATCTTCTCGTCGTCCAGCCTGGCAAGGCCATTGATTTCCCATAACAGTTTGCCGCCGCTCGCGTCGAACGCCCTCAGGGAGTTACCAGAGGTCATGCGCATCAGACTCCATGCATTCAAGACAGTGAATCGGTTTCGGCCCTGCTGCTGGAAGATGGTATCCACCGAGAACACGCGGCCATCCCCCGCAGTGAGCGAGAACTGCAGAGTGTCGGCAAACGCAAAGGTCTGCGTCATCTGCAGCATGTTGTTTTGCCTGTAATGGGCGCGATTCTGCTGGGTGGGTTTGTTCAGGATACGTGAAAAAGCTTCACTCAACCGGCCTGTCTTTCCCGCCTCTTTCCATACGACCTTTCCCGTTTCCGCGTTATACGCGGCAAGCCCGTCAAAGGTCTTGGCAATGACCCGGCCGTCATACGCGATGGGATGAATGCTCGGCAAAGGCGCGGTCCCCGCGGTCTGCTTTCCTTCGACCGTTCCGCCCCATGATTGCCAGTTGAATTTCTTTTCCCTGGTAATCGGCACCTGCCAGACCGATTCGGCGAACGGCGGCGAGCCCTGCGAATTGGTATCCGGATGCGGGACGCCCAGGAAGGATTGGAAGCCGGACTCATTAGGCCGGTTGCCAGGATGCTTCACAGAGGACAGCAGCTCCAGATAACTGCCAGGCGCGAGGCTCTCGCCTCCAACGCGAATCCGTGAATGACCGGCATTGGATGACATGCCTTCGAGCGCGGCTTTCGCCAGAGGCATATCTCCCATGGTCGCGTAGGCCGACGCGAGCTTTATCAGGATTTCCGGCCGATTGCGTTCTTTGAAGTCAGGCCGTGCCGCCAGTTCCTGGAGCATCGCAGCGGCGACCGCGAGCCGACCCTGGTCGAGGAATATCATCGCGGCAAATTCAGCAGCTTCCCAACCGCTGTCCGTCATGGGATAGCGGCTGGCCACTTCGAGGATGGCTTCAAAGTCGTTCTCCTGCCGGGCCCGGCTCAATTGATGGCTGGCCGCCGCGGCATACTGGGCGATGTAGAGCTTTCTCTCTTCCGGTCCGAGGCTGTAGAGCAGTCTGAGGATCTCCGCACGTACCGGTTGGAACGCGCCGTCCTTCGCTTCAAAAAAAGACTCCGTCTGAATATCCAGTAGCCGCCGGGCGAATTCCATGAACCGCGCCCATTCTTCCGCTTCGAAGGCCTTCCGCGCTGCGTTCATCATCCGCTCAGTTCTCCGATCTACCGGCAGGCTTGTCAGAGGTCTGCCCTCAGCTTTTTTCTCTACATTCTTCACACCACCGCGGAGCTGCACCGCTATCTGGCTGTGCGCGGCCGGCAGGAGAAGGAGGATGGCGAGGAGGAGTAATCGCATGGTGGTGGATGTAGTGAGTAATGAGTAATCCTGTAGAGCGTTGAAGATTGGGATTGATCCCTTACCTCTTACTCCTTACTCATTATGGTTACGTATTACGCATTACGCATTAAGTATTACGCATTACTTTTCTGATTCTGTCAGTTATCCTCGGACAGGCAAGGTCGCGATCTCTGGACTCCCCACATGTCTATCGAACAACTCCGCAAAGTTTGGAAGCCTCCTCTTACTGAAAACGCGCGCACCCGTCGCTACCAGGATCGCATCGATGCGTCCATTGATGGCAATCTCGATCAGTTCAGAGAACAGTCGAAAAACCCGGTTGGCCTGATCCATCCGCCGTCCAACTACGCGTTCTGCTGGTTCAGCTCGCTTTCAAAGTGGCAGGGCAACGAGGAGTTGCTCGGCCTCTGCCAGAAGGGCCTCGAGCGCTGGGCCGATATGTCTCTTGCGGATGAGCTTACCGATATCAGACAGTGGGATCATTCATGGACGTTCGGTGGCATAGCCAACATGTATGCCACCGTGGAGGAGGCCCTGCCCGATGCAGTCCGGACGAGATTCCTTGAGGCTTGTCACCGCAACGCGCCGATTGCCATTCATCGCGACAAAATGGGGACGGTCGGAAACCAGGTGATATCCGGAATCATCGGCGACCTGCTTTACGGACACCTCCTCGATAGCGAAGAATACCTGGCGATTGCTCGTGAAAGATTCGAGAAATACGGGCCGCTGATCATCATGGAGAACGGGCAGGCAAACGAGCAGTACGGCCCCTGCCCGAATTACTCTTCCGGCGCGTTTGCAGGGGTCTTCGAGTACGTGCTGATCGAAGAGCTCGAAGAGTGGCGGCCAAGAATCTTGAAATCCCTCGACTGGTTTCGCTGGATGCACACCGAGAGCCTCTACCTGATTCCCGGACCGAGCACTCGAATGTACTACTCGCGCTGGATGCTCCACCTGCCTCTCCACTGTTTCTCCGCGCTCGAGTACGCTTCCGAGACTCAACCGATGTTTCTTGATTTCCGCGACCGGTATGAGCCCATTGCCGGTGACCACAGCCGCGACCACATCAACGGGACCGATACGGTTTCCATAAGGTTGAACACCCGTGAAACTTCGGAATCCACGACCGAACAACTCGCGAAATGGAACGAGCCAGTAACGGAATACTTCGAGCAGACCTGGTTCGGACGCGCGCCAATCAAATACGCTCTCATCCGACGACGTTACCAGACGGGTATTACCTACATGGGCTGGCTACCCATGATGGGACTGCAGACCTGGGCCTGGGGCGACGAGCCGCCCATCCTTCACTCGCTGCACGGCGCGGCGTCCGGCACACAGGCATGGGGCATCGACACCGAAGCCAAATCAGCAGACCATTACTACTATGGTCACGGCGCAGGTCTCATGGCACCGGCCGTTGTGTGGCGTCCATTGGGCGGCAGCCAGGAGGGCCAGCCTGACGAGCTACCGTTTACCATCTGGCGTCACAGCAAGCTCATCCAGATGGCCATCTTCACGGATGTCTCCACCGTCATCATCCACACCGGCGAGACCGGCCGCCGCGTCACTCGCTGGGCCCTCAATCCCATCGAGCCCTCGGCGCCGATCATCGAAGATGGTGTTGTCAGATTTGAAAATCGCATCGGTCGCATCTACTCACTCAAAGGAACGCCCAATCCGGAAGAGGCCATCGGCACTTTCAGAGAGGAACAGAAGGAGTTGCCAGTGCAGCGTCTTGCGTGGGAGATTGAAGACAACGACAGTGCGTTCGCTTTCTCCAACGAGAGCTTTGAATTTGTGAAGGACGATCTGTCAGAAAAAAGATGTCTCGAATTCAAAGACGAGACCGGCACCTACCGCGCCGACATCTCGACCATTCTTGACGAAGACGGCTACCTTCAACGAAACGAGGAGACTGCGGACGTCAGACGGATTTTGTAGGACGCCTCAGGCGGCGCATCACGAAGACTAAACCAATTCTAATGGAGAACATCATGCTCAAGCTCATCCCTGCCGCCCTTATTGCGTTTACTTTGCACGCCCAGGAACACGAGGAGGAAATGCGACATGCAATGGAAGAGATCCAGGATGCCCGAGAAGAGCTGCGAGAAGCGAAACGTGAATACTACGATGGAATGGTCGAAAGCAATGAAAGGGAAATCGAATGGAAACTCGATGCCCTGGGCGACCCGGATGACGCGCCAGGCCCGGAAGAGCAGGACCTGCGAAGCAAGCTCGTGAGACTGCACGAGATGAGGCTGACGAACCGCGTGGTGAAAGCTGATTATCGGCTCAGATATGAAGAGGCCAGACTCAGCGTCATGCGCTTGCAGCGGATTCACCATGCCATCAGTTTCATGAGGCCACAATTGCAGCGGGAGGGAATCAAGGCGGATGGCTTCCCGCGGTTGCAGCAGGTTGTTCAGGAAAAGCTGAAGGGGGTAATGCTTCTGCAGGCCTACTTTGAGGCGAAGCTCGATGGCGAAGAAGAAAAGGCAAAAGCCATCGCAGAAAAACTTGGCGACAAGGTGCCTCCGCCGGTGAAGCTGGTGAGACCGAAAGAGATTTGAATTGCGATATGAGCCTTCAAGGTCAGGCCATCCTGACGAGCCACTTGAATCAGACGGTCACCCTTCTCAGATTCCCGAGTCACGATTGGTAGAATTGTTCGACCAGTTGTTCAAATGCTTCAGTTCGTGAAGGGTCGAGTTTCTCAAGCTTGGCCCATTCTTCTCGCACCCAGTCGAGATCAAGGGCGGCAGAATTAGCCCCAAGAATGCCTCGGATGTCCTCTTGGTCTCTCGGACGAAATGCTATGAGCTTCAGGATAATGAGGCTCTCTGCATCACCCACTCGGATGCTATTCCCATCGATATCCTCCCACTTTGCCCTCCTGAGAATCTCCTGAAAGATCGGAAGATTTGCCTTCAGCCAATCCACTCGGATTTGGCCGAAGTAGATCTCGAGCAGATGATCGTCTCGCCATTGGCGTATGCAGTCCACCACATCAAGACTGAATCCACGCTCTTTCAGGTCGTCCAGCAGGGGCGGCAGGTCAATCTGATTCACTGTCAAAAGAAGATCTACATCCCTGGTTGACCTGAGGGGGCCGCGAATCGCCAGGCCCAAGCCGCCGATCAGCGCATAGTCCGTTGACTTCAAGTTCAGAACCTCAGCCATTCCTTTGAGGGCTTCGAATAATTCACCGGCAAATGGGGATTCAGGACTGGACATGCTGGGCGATGAATTCCTTCATGATCCTCTGCCATTCGTTTTCCTGGTTCTCCCAATACTCCAGTTGCCATTCGCGGATACTACTGGATCGAGAAAGTCTCTCGACGGCATCAGAAACATCGCAAACAGCATGAATCCGCTGAGTCGGTGTCAGGTGTCTCTCTCTGGCCACCCTCTCTCTCAATTGATCGACGGCAGACGGAAAATGTGGGAGATCGAGAGGCATTTGTATTACAGGTCTTTTGATGAAATATATGGGCGAACATCAGAGGGTGAAGTCGTCTGAGAAAAAGTCAAGTTCTGGCCGTTCTGTTTCAGACTGGACGGTCATTCTCAGAAGACATTTCCAGTTCCTGCTCGTCACATGTCTTTTGCCCGGGGATTGACGAGCAAACCCTGTCATATGAACATGCCGCGGCCATTTCGCCCTCCCTTACAATCCCGAACTCACTTACCACAAATCAAATGTCACTCAGAACCGAACAGATATCCCGCGCGCTCTCGAAGAATCTGCTGGGTAAGAATCACACCCGCCTCATGATGGATTACTTTCGGCAGAAGCTGCCCAGGCTTGAGATCCCCGAGACGCCCGAAGAGTGGGAAAAGCGGGCCAAACGCCTCCGCAAAGAACTCCTCCCCAAGGTCTATCTCAAAGGCCATCGGCATAACGCTCTGAACGCCAAACCCAAAGTCCAGTGGCGTGGAGTGATCGAGACAGACAAAGGCTACCGAATCCGAAAGCTCCGTTACGAAGGCTATCCGGGCATGTGGATTCCCGCGCTTCTCTACGAGCCCGCCGAGCTGAAGGGCAAAGTGCCAGCAGTGCTGAATCCCAACGGACACCACCGCGGCGGCAAAGCCATGCCCTACAAGCAGGCCCGCTGCATCAATCTCGCAAAGCGTGGGATGCTCGCCCTGAATACCGAGTTCATTGGGATG
Source organism: Planctomycetota bacterium (assembly GCA_030740295.1). The sequence goes on along the minus strand of JASLXP010001290.1, from coordinate 12,724 downwards.
GGCGAACTGCAGGGCGCATCCAATCACATGAGCCAGGGCCACATCGATCTGTGTGGAGTCGCCGGAGTCGGCGTAATGTACCTCGCCATGAAGCGGGGCCTGGACCTGCTCCTCGCCCACAAGAACGCAGACCCCGACCGCCTCGCCATGACCGGTCTCTCCGGTGGCGGCTGGCAGACAGCGGTTTTGTCCGCCATTGATGAGCGCGTCAGAGCGATCGTCCCGGTCTCCGGTCATTCACCCATCTGGCAGCGTGCTATCGATCGCTGGCAGGATCACGGCGATCTGGAACAGACACCGGTAGACCTCTGCACGGTTGCCGATTTCGACACGATGACCGCGATGTTCGCTCCCAGGCCATCGCTCCTGATCCACAGCGTGAATGACAATCTTTTTCGTCCGGAATTCATGCGTCCCTCCTTGTTCAAGCCCGCGCGCCAGGTTTACAAATGTCTCGGATTCGAGGAACGGATCGGATTCTACGCGAACGAAGATCCCGGCGACCACAACTACGAACGCGATATCCGCGAACAGTTCTACAAGTTCCTCAAAGAATCCTGGGATCTCGACATCCCGATTGAAGAAGATTCATGCGACGACGAGATCCGCTCCGAATGGGAATTGAGCGTCGGCCTCCCCAACGACAACCCTACTTTCTTTGGCATTGCCGCGGACCTCTCGCAGAAACTTCCAAAGAAGAGGGCTTCTCTCAAAACCAGAAGTGAAGATCGAAAGCGACTTCGTGAAGTCTTGCGCTTGCCTCGGCTGGCCTCCACCACAAGTGAGAGCCCCGGCAAACCTCGCAAAACGGGCGGCGTCCTCGTCACGAGTCACATCCTCACCATGGGCAGATGGAAAGTGCCGGTCGCAGAATTCAAACCAGACCGACCGGGGAGCCCGTTGCTCATTCTCAGCGGGGCCGGAAGATCGAAATCCAGCCCGGCCGTCAAGAGCGCAATCGATGCTGGACATCATGTCTTCGTGGCCGACCTGTTCGGCTTCGGAGAACAGGTCATCGAAGATGGAAGGTATCACTACCTGTTCATGGAATGCGTGGCCGCAGCCGGGGACCGCCCCCTCGGCATATGCACGGCTCAGCTCCAGGCATTGCTCAAGTGGATTCGCAGCAACACGCAGAACGCCAAGGTCGGTATCACTGCACAGGGCCTCTCATGCAGCCTGGTCGCCCTCTGCGTGGCCGCGCTCAGTCCAGTCAACATCGACAGCATGGACGTGTTCCTCCCCGACACCCTTCGCCGCCTCATCGAGTGGCAGGTGGGCTACATTCAAGAGCCCGTCATGTTCTGCTTTGGCCTCCTCGAACAGTTCGACATTGAAGACCTGATGGTGATGTCGCAACCGGCAGGAATTGAAATCAACGGTCGCGGGCCGATGAGGTGACAGATTCCCAGGCGCTCGCCTCTGGTGAATAGTTCAGCTCTGCGCCACTCTTACTTCTGCTGAATTTCTTGCACAGGCTGTGTGAGATTTGAGATCGTCTGGCAGATCATTCGGACGGATATTCGTGAACCTAGAACGCAGATTGCCGGGTTTGGAAAGTGACGATCTGTCCTCTCCACCGTTTGCCTTCAGCCTCACGTAAACCCAGAATCGCCCCGCCTTTGCACCATTTCAGATGATCTTCCTCGAACCATCCAGACTACACCCCAGCCAGAATGCGGCCCGGATCGTCGCGTTGATCTTGCTTCCGATGCTTTCAGCGGTCATCGCTGAAGACGCGCCCGTCTCCCTGGAACGCATTTCCGGCCTGGTCGATTCCGATGCGGACACGATGAACTTTCGCTTCCGAACGAAGTTCAATCGGCGATACGTCGACGATCAGAATACCCGCGTGCTCATTGCCAAAAAGATCACCGAGCCGCCGATCCTTAATGGCGTGCTCGAAGATCCGTGCTGGAAGGCGCCGGGACCGCAGTCGGAATGGAAGCACCGGACACAGAGCGCGTGGGTGCAGATGGTCTCCACGGACGTCACGCCGAAGCAGACCGTCCTTTACGTCTGCTATGACGATCGCAATCTTTACCTTGCCTACGTCGCAGAAGAGCCCGAGCCCAAATCGGTGCTCTTCATTGAAAAGAAGAGCCCGGGCAAAGAACACGGCTTCGAGGCATACCAAGGCGATTGTGGCGAGATTTTTATCGAGACAGATGGACTCGGCGGCGACGGCTACGGCTGGCAGTTCATTCTCAATATCTATCAGCACATGCTCTATGACGGGACGAACCCTTTTACTACAAAAGGAAAGATGTGGGATCCCCGTGCAAAGCTCAAAGGAGCGATGGGGCCGAAGAGATGGATCGTAGAAATGGCAGTGCCGTTCAATGGTTTCAAGAGGGACAGCTACGCCTACCAGGGACCACCTAAACGTGGCGAGAGGTGGGGAATCCGTACAGTGCGGAATGGCCGTCCTCCGCCAACCGGTCAGGATCGCATTTTCTCCACCTGGACATACAACCCCGTCGAATCCTGGCACAACCCCTGGCCCACCGGCGTCTTGATTTTCGAAGACCCCAACCTGCTTCGGAACATCAAATTCAACGAAGACCTCGACAACGATGACGCGCTCGACCACTGGGTCACAAAAAAATCGCGGGACAATCTTGATGCCAGCCTCAGCTTTGATGCGGAGGCTGGTTTCGGCTCAGTCGAATGCAAACTGACCAAGGAAGAAGATCTCTTCCAGCTCTCCCAGCGCGTCGGCGTCCGCCCGAACAAGTTTTATCGGCTTACCGGAAAGCTCAAGATTGAGAAGGGGCAGGGCAAAGTGACCGTCGCGTTCGATAAGCCGGCGAGACAGCAGGAAATCACGAGGTCCGGCGAATGGGTGGATATCGATCTCGAAGCCTATGCCTCGGGCGCGCAGCAGGCTCTTAACGTCTACATGCTCGTCCAGGGCGGCGTCGAAAAGATTCTTCTTGACGAGCTGACGATGGTGCAGGAACCGTTCGGCATCGAGAAAGGCATGTATTGCCTCACGGGCAACGGCTTCCGCCCAGAGCTTAACGTCCGCGACAAATGGAAAATCAACGGGCGCTACACCTATCGCAAACCCGGCACGAACGAATTCAAACCGCCTTACCGAAAACAGTGGACGCCCCTCGTCTGGAACGGGTACGACGACGTCGGCACTTCGAAGGCCGTCGACAGTTGGATTCCCTTCGAGCACGGCAGCCTGACGAAAGGCGGGCACAACATCGTCCAGTGGCCGTGGGTGGCCTTTCGTTCGCTGCAGAGCCCGACCTATCCACAGGGCCACGAAGTGATCCTCGATCTCGGCCGCGACTTTTACGTCACGGGAATTGATTCGCTCTTCGCCATGGCGATCAAACAGCTCTTCTTCTACGTCAAGCCGGAAAAATCAGAGGATTACGTTCTCGTTGATAAACTCAACGGCGCGGGCGTGCTCGATCCCCCCGGCGATACGCTCTATTTCCGGGCGAGAGGTGCGAATTCCGTTGCCCGCTACATCAAGCTGCACTGGTATGAAAGGACGTTCCAGGGCGGTGCGCAGTTCTTCGTACAAGTCTGGGGAACGGAAAAAGGCGAGCATGGCGATCTCGAAATCACCCGCTTCCAATGGAAGAAAGGCATTACGGTCGACAAGCCGAAAGTGCCCTCGTTCACTCGCATTCGTGAGCCTTTCATTGTGCCGCAGCCGCAGCAGGCCGAATGGACGAAGCAGCCCTTCGTGGTCGACGCCGCAACAAAGATCGTTTGCGCGTCCGTGGGATACACTCCTGACATTGGCGCGGACTTCTCTGATGACACGTTCGAGATGCAGAACGTTCGCTTGCCGGTGGCGCTCCTCGAAGATGAGCTCAAGGGCAATCCTTCTCTCAAGAACTGCATCGTCATCGGCGACGTTGCCAATTCACCGGCCATCGGGCAGGTGGCCAAGAGCGCAGGGATTAAGATTGCTGAAGACGATCCGGGACAGCAGGGCTACGTTTTGCAGTCCGGGCCTGAGCGCGTCCTCATTATTGGCTCGGGGGAGGATCAGCAGGGGGCCTTTTACGGCGTCACCAGCGTCATGCAGATCACTCGGCGTGATGCGGACGGGCGGCTCATCATTCCGGGCTGCAATATTCGGGACTGGCCCCAGGCGATGATGCGGGACACCATGTTCCGATTCAACGACGGGCTCCGACTCACAGACGAATACAAACGGATCATCAAGCTCTACTCCATGATTCGGATCAACGGCACCACCAAAGGTGTGGCCGCCGGCCCGTACAGCCAATCCCTGTTGAAAGTGCACGAAGACATCAGGGATTACGTTCGTCGGCATTTTATTCAGCAGGGACATCTCGGCTCAGGGGCAGGCGGCTCCGGACGTTTCAATGGGACGGAAATTGGCGATGACGAGGATGAGGGTTACCTCACCGAAAAGACAAGCTGCCGGCGGCTCAATGTCTGCCCGTCTTCGAGCCATGGTTTGTATGCGCTGAAGAATCCACTCGATCGTTCAGTCTTCGATAGCCTCTCCGATGCAGAGGTCGCGTCGCTCGATCTCGATGAGATGGGGCACATCAAAGATGGTTCACGCTGGCTCGCGGATCGGCGCTGCCAGCGGCGAGGTATGGACGGCCCCCATCTGCTCTACGAATACATCGCCCGCTTCTACGATCTGTGCAGGCAGCGGGGAGTGAAAGTGGAGGCCATCGATTGCCACCTCACACCCGATGCCGGTGGTGATCGTTACTACGACATGGGCAAGGCTGAGCCCTACCTGCCTCACGATCTTGTCATGGGCTCGTGGAAGGGATCGGTCGGCCAGTCCTACAGCAACCCCGAACTGGCGGTCGACCAATTCGAGCGCGTCTTCACCTGGAACAACTGGGGCTTCAACGGCAACTACGGCGACCCCTACGGCGGTCCGAGCCCGAACTTCAATCAGAAAACGAAAAACCGGATCTGGGGCACGCGCAGCTCCTGGTGGGCGAGCGGCTCGAACGAAGGAATGGTCATCGGACTGCTCGCCAAGATCGTCGGCGGGCAGTGCATGGGCGGCAGCCTGCAGCTCCCGGTCGAATCGGAGTACCTGTGGAGCCCGGCGAAGCCGATGCCCAACACACACGAATTCGTCAATCGGCTGGTCAATCTGACCGTGCGGATGAACGAGCGGTTCTTCGGCCGACCATTCCCAAGCTGGCAGGAGGATCGCAAGCAGAAGTGGTTCAAGGTCGATCTACGCAAGACGGTCAATTGGAGCCACATCGATGAGATTCCCGCGGACAGCAGAGGATGGCTTGACTGGGGCAGCAACTACGATCTTCGCCTGCTCCCGATGGGCGATACGCAGATCGAAGAAGTGCCGTTCAGAATCATCGATCCAAAAACCAACGGTGGGAAATCCATGGTTTTCCTGGGCAATCCACCAGCCGACGCCAAGGTCAGCTCCGCATTGCCGGCCAGCACGCCTGAGATCCCCATCGGACGCAAGACTGCCAGCCTCTGTTTTCTGAAAACCCGCGTCGAAGCCGGCGAGCCGGCCACCTACCTGGCCACCTACGAAGACGGACGGCGGCTAACCTTCAACATCGATATCCGCGACACCGAAGTCGCCCGCACTTATACCTGGGAGCGCACCCATGATTACGAAAACATGCGCTACTTCGGAAAGAACATCGGCAACCCCAACCCGCTCGCCCGCCACATCGACTTTCTCAGCAGGCCGGGCTGGCTCGGCTACACCACCTCTGGTGACGAATGTTCAGTCCGAATTCACGAGTGGGTAAATCCGTACCCGGAGCTGACCATCCGGTCCATTACTGCCTACTACCCACCGGCCCAGAAGACTGGAGAGCGTTCAGCCATCTTTGCCATCACAGGCATCGAAGCGGAACAGCAGGATTTCGATCGCTGGGCCCGCAAAGAACGGCCCCCATTGCGCGCTCCGAAATCAGAGATTTCGAAATCCCTGTCGCGGAGCGCCAACACCACTCTGAAGCCCGTATTCGCCGGCGGCAAACCTGAAGAGCGCGAAATCAAGAGCACCCGCATCCTCGGCAAGGAGACTCTCAATCGCTACGTGGATGAAAAGGGAAAGCTCCTCTTCTCCGTCAGTAACGAAGCCTATCAGGGCGGACGTATCTTCAATGACGATACAAAATCGTGCTGGCTGAGGAACATCCGTAAAGACAAAACAAAATGGAGCGTCACGGTCACCCTCGCCACGCCGGCCAACATCGAAGCCATCGGACTTCGGGGCAGATTCATGACCTGGAAAGAACGGGGCGACGTAGCGGCCGGCACCTATCGCCTGGCCAGAGCGGATTACACGATCCACGTGCAGACTGCCGATGGCAATTGGCAGCAGGTTGGCGAATGCCTCGCAACCTGCGGTGAGGATGGGATCAACTATCTGCCAGTCGCTTCTTTGAAAGCGCAGAAGATTCGGGTGGAAACCGATGTGAGCCGATTCTCGCATTCATACTACAACCCGTACAACAACCCGGGATTCAGCTACCTGCAGGCTTATACGAAATAAATGGAAACACAGGAACCCACCAACGAATCTCACGAAACCGTCCAACAGACGATCTCCTCGCTGGCATCGCGAGAGCAGCAGCTAAAGGGACTGGGCGCCGCCGGCCGCGGCATGGCCATTGGAGCGGCCGCGTGCCTGTTCTTTCTCCTGCTTCTTTATCTGTGTGAGGTCCAGCGCGGGCCGCTGACCTTTTTTGCGTTTGCCTTCCCATTCATCGGCGCGTGCATCGCTGTTTCCATTCGCGGCGACAGTGCAGTGAGTACCTATGAAGCCGCGAAGCTCGTCGATGACCGGCTCGGTATGAACGACCAGCTTGCCAGTGCATACGATTTCATTCGGTCAGGACGTGAAGGCATGCTCGCCGGAATGGCCATTCGCCAGACGGCCGAACGCATGGAGGCCGCGGCATCTGCGGACCAACCCGCGGCCGTGCGGGCTCCCTGCTCTTTCTGGCTCTCGCTTGTCGTGCTCATTTTCTGTATTCCGATGCACAATAGCCTCTTTCCGCCCGTCGAGGGCACCGGACTGTCCAAAGCGACGCGCAGAGAATTGCAGCGCGGCAAAGACTCGCTCGAGGGTCTCCTCGCCCTCGAGGCCGACATCACCGATGAAGACGAAAAGAAGGAATTCGAGCGCATCAAGAAGCTCATCCAGGAACTCAACATGATGAGCGACACCGCAACCAAAGATGAGATCCTCGCCCGCCTCTCCCGGGAAATAGCGGACATGGATGCGGAGGCCGGCAAAGACGACGCGATGTCCCGCGCTCTCGACGAACTCAAGAAATATCGTGAGCGCGTCGCCATGGGCGACCTCATGGACGAAGTCCAGCAGGAGCTGGACAAAGGCGCGGAGCAACTCACCGTCACGACTGCGGGAGGACAGAAGGTGGAAGCCGAAGCCATCAAAACCCTCGCGCTCGTGGAAAGAAAAGAGCTCGCTGATAAGCGCGCCAAGCAGGAGGCCTTGGCCGAAGACCTGAAAGCCGTGGCAAAAGAGCAGCGCGAGAAAGGCGAAGCCGCCGGCGACGCGCTGGAGAAAAAGCTCGCCAAGGCTGCCGAAGGCTCACAGACGAAATTGAAGAAAGGCCAGCTCAGCTATGACGCTCTCAGCGCCGCAGTCGAGGACCGTGATATCCGGGCCATGATCCTGGACGCCGCTTCAGACAAGTCCCGTTCGACAGGTGCCTACCGTGAGGTCTACAGCAACTACGAACGCATACTGGATTCAGTCATGTTTCAGCAGCGCGTCCCCAGCGGGCAGGAGCTCTACGTGAAGCGGTATTTCAAGGTCATTAAACCTAAGTGAACGAACTCTACTTCCTCTCCAAGCCTGCGCTGGCAGCGCTCGCCCTTCTTGTCGTAGTGGCCATCCTCTACATTCTGAGGATGCCGAGACAGAAGGTGCAGCTTTCGTCGCTTGCCTACCTCGCGCATCTTCAGAAGGATGCCAAACGGCAGCGACGGCGAATGCGCACGATCATCTCGATGCTGGTCCAGGCGGTGGCACTCAGCCTGCTCGCCTTTTCCGCGGCGCGGCCGCTAATCTCTTCGGGGCGCTTGACGGAACAGCGCATCGTGCTGGTCATGGATGTCTCGGCCAGCATGCACACAAAAGACGGCAAGGATGGTGGGACCCGCTTCGACGAAGCGAAAGCCAAAGCGCGGGAGATCATCCGCCGCATGGAGCACGGCGACCGAATGCTGATCATCGCCGCAGACAGCGAGGCCCGTATCGTCCAGCAGTTTGAGAAGGACCGTCGGACACTTTACCGCACCCTCGATGGACTCCGGGCCGGCTTCCAGACCACCGATCTCTCGCAGGCATTTGACCTTGTCCGTGAAGTCATACGGCCGCTTTCCGAACCGCAGATTTATCTTCTGTCCGACGGAGCGGAGGTAGTGCGGACACTCCGTGGTCGCTCTGATGAATTCACAAAAAATTATTCGGACATCCTTTCGAAGATTCAGTTCCACGCATTCGGCGAGAAGCAGGGGAATGTTGGCATCGTCAGCTTTTCGTCACGCAGAAACATGGATTCCGAGCGCGATTTTTCCGCGCTCCTGGTCCTGCAGAACACTTTCAATGAACCCCAGAAGGTAGCCATCCGACTAAGCATCGGCGGACAGAAAGAAGGCGAGAAATCAAAACCAGATTCCGGCGCCGGCGGCACGACTATCGATGTTCGTGAAGTCACGCTACCGCCCAACGAACTGCACACCGAGATGTACGAAAAGACACTCCTGGTGGGTGGACAGTTCACCGCGGAAGTCACGCTCCTGGACACTGGCGTCGAAGATGCCTTCGCCGTCGACAACACTGCGTATGAATGGATTCCGAAACGCGAGCGGATCAAGGTGCTGGTCGTTGCGCCCCAGGAAGAGCTCGGTGGCTATCTCGATGCGGCCATGAGCGCGAACATCGGCGTCCAGGGCTACCGAATCTCGCCGGATAAATACAACAAGAACTACGATGTCGGCGCGATGATCTTCTACAACTGGATACCCTCCAGGCTGCCCGACAGCCATCTCATCTTCGTCAACACGAGCGGCAAGAACCCCGCGGCATCGATCACCAAAGATGCGGTATTGCGCCCGTTGATGCGGACCTGGGACCGCACCCATCCGCTGATGAACTACATCAGCCTGGAGAATCTGCTCATTGCAGAATCGCTCGGCATAAAACAGACGGACTTCATGGAGCCGATCGCACGGACGGTGCAGACCCCGATCATCCTCGCTGGACGCCGCGGTCCTCAGAAGCTGGTCTTTGTTGCCTTCGATCCAAAGCAATCGGATTTTCCCTTCCGCCTCGCCTTCCCCGTCCTCGTCTCGAATTCGCTCCTCTGGTTCACCCAGAATGAGGTCGGCGAACAGAAGACCCAGATCAAGCCTGGCGAGGTCGTGGAAATCCGTGTGCCGGCCAGCAAGCGTAACCGGCCCACAGAGATCTTCGTTACCGATCCGCTTAAGGAGGAATCTGTCATCCCCGTCATTGGAGACACAGCCACCTACACTCAAACGCATCTCTGCGGTACCTACACCTACGATATCGGAAGACAAAAGCACGGATTCGCCGTCAACCTGAGCGACCCGACGGAAAGCAGAATCGCACCCAATCCGGAATTTCAGGAGAGCTTCAAAGAAGCACAATCCATCGAAGAAAAGGCGCCCGTAGTCGAACGCGAATTGTGGTTTGTGCTGAATTGGTTTGCCCTCGTCTTGTTGTGCATCGAGGCATATGTCTATCACCAGAGGATTCTGTTCTGACTCGAATCTTCGTCGTAGTCTTCGTCTTAATCTTCGTCTTCTTCTTTGCTGCGTCTACCACCAACGAATTCTGGATCAAAGATGCCCATCTCTTCGTCTTAATCTTCGTCTTAATCTTCGTCTTCTTCGAAGCAGAGAAAGAGACGAAGATTAAGACGAAGATTAAGACGAAGAGAAAACCAGCCTTCCACTATTCCACTATTCACCATTCCACATCTCCACCATTCCATTCTTTAGTCCATGCAGGTCTATAATCCCGCCGCTTTTTTCATCTTTCTGATCGTACCGGTGCTGATCTATATCGGCCTCCGTACGTACGATAAGGTGACGCCGCTCCGCAAAGGGATCATGACTGGTGCCAGAAGCCTGGTCGTTGCGATGATCGTGGCCGACCTGCTGACGCTTCAAGTCTGGTGGACGGATACGGACCAGGATATCTGCGTTTACTTCCTTGTTGATGTCTCAACATCGATGGAGCCGCACAGAAAGACGCTCGCGCAGGTGGTCGAGAAGAGCATGAAAACCATGCCCTCTGATGCCTGGGCAGGCGTCATCCTCTTCGATGCAAAACCGACCGTTGCCGTGCCTGCCGGGCCAAATCCGGATATCCAACTTGCCAGGAAGAAGATCGAAGGCGAAGCCACTGATATCGCCCGAACAGCCACCGCTCAGGAACAGGAGACCAACATTGCAGCGGCCATTCGGCTGGCATTGAGCTCGTTCCCCAGCGATATGGCCCGGCGCATCTGCCTGGTTTCTGACTGCAACGAAACCGAGGGCAACGCCATCCAGGAAGCCTACGTCGCCGGCCAGGCCGGCATCGATATCGTCGCGCTTCAACCGAAGCTCCAGTCAAAGCCTGACATTGCCATCGATCGGATTTCATTGGCTGAAGAGATCCATCTGAACCAGGCATTCAATGTCCACGTTTCAGTGACGAGCTCGTTCGAGCACAGCACGAGCGAATCGCGCAAGGCGGAAGTGAGGCTCTATCGCAACCACGTCATGGTTGCTTCGAATACCTTCAACGTGAAACGCGGCTCGGAGCTCCTGGAGTTCCGGCAGCGTATCGAGCGCGGTGGACGTTTCGTTTACGAGGCAAGGCTGGTGACCGACCTGAAACAGAACCCGGGCAACGATCGCACCTACGCCTTTCTTGAGCTCAATGACCTCCCGCGCATTCTGGTGATAGCCAACGAATCCTCCGAACAGCTCAACCTCAGGCGCGCATTCGAAGGCGCACGGGTAAATCTCGAAGTGCGACCGGCTAGGGGCCTGCCGCAAAGCATGCTCGACCTGGAGGAATTCGTTGCGGTGATCATCGGAAACGTTCCCGCTTCGGACATGACTGCCAACCAGATGAAACTCCTTCACGATTACGTCAAGGAATTTGGCGGCTCGGTGATCATGACCGGCGGAGACAAGGCGCTCTCTGCCGGTGGTTACGCGGGCACTCTACTGGAAGAGATGCTGCCGGTTCTCTGTTCCTTCGGTGAGAAGGAAACGCCCACCGTGGCACTGGTGATGGTGGTCGACAACTCCACCTCGATGCACATTCACAAGCACGATTTCAAAGGCGACAAGAGAGATTTTGCTCGCAGTGTCTTTTATCGTGCCGTCGATGTCCTGAGTGACCGGGACAGAATCGGAGCGCTTGGATTCGCCAGCGAGCTGAAAAGTCCAAAGTGGTTCTTGACCCTCCAGCAGGTGGTCGATCGTCCGCGCATCAAGCAGATTAGTATCCCCTTCGATGGCCGCTCGAATCTGTATCGGCCGATGAATACGGCCTACGACAGATTGATGAAGGTGAATGCCACGAACAAGGGAATCATAATCGTGACCGATGGGTATGTAGACCCAGGTTACGATTACGCGCAGCTCGCGATGCAGTTTGCATCGGGAGAGGTCAGCATCAGCACGGTGGCTGTCGGCAGCGAAGCAAATCATAAACTGCTCGGTGAAATCGCCCGTTGGGGGAATGGCCGCTACTACCCGGCTGAGGATGTCGAAGAGGCAGCGCACGTTCTGGAAAAGGAGATTGAAGAATTCGCGCGCGCCATCGTCGTGGAGCGGCCGGTCGAGGCCCTTGCGTTGAAGCAAAGCGATCTCTTTCAGGGCGTCGACATCGATCTGAGCCCGACCCTTTTCGGATACGTCCGAGTCAAACCCAAACTTGCATCGGAGACGTTGCTGGTCACGCAAAAGGCGAAAGACCCGCTCCTGGTCACCTGGCCTTTCGGCGCTGGTCGCACCACGGTCCTGGCGACCGACGCCCGCGGCAAATGGAGTCAGCTCTGGATTACTGACTGGAGCGATCAGTTCGGCCAGCTCTTTCAGAACATGGTGAACTGGAGCTCTCGCTCGACACCTGGCATCGATTACATCCCGCGCGTCACAGTGCGCGGCTGGGAACTCCTTCTGGATGTGGATGCGCTCGATGAGCGGAACAAATTCGTCAACAACAAGCCGCCGGTCGTCGGCGTGTATCCGCTGGGCGAGAAGGGCCAGGTCTTCAGCGAAGAGAGCCGCGTGGAAATCGAGATGAGCCAGACCGGGCCGGGACGCTACCACGCAGACTACAAAGTAGATCGCAGTGGCGTGTACCTCTTTAAAGTCGCCAGAGATGACGGCTCCGGCGTGGCCACGACTGGCGGTGTCGTCTCGGTAAATCGTGAGCTTGCCTCTTTGCTTCCCAACCAGGCCCTCATGCAAAAGCTGTGTGATGTTTCTGAGGGGCGGATCGCCCTGGATACCGAAGAGGTGTTCGACCTGGAAGGAGCTGCCAAGAAGCGGCCGCACGATATCGGTACTCAGCTTCTGCTCGCTGCATGTTTCCTTTTCATCCTCGATGTGTTGTCGAGGCGGTGGCCGGCGGTGGTGGAGTTTTTGAGAAAGCGGAGGGAGAGATGAGATTCAGAGGCACAGAGCTTCAGAGGTCCAGAGG
>JASLXP010001289.1 GCA_030740295.1 Planctomycetota bacterium | reverse complement strand
ATCTGCGGCAAACATAAAGATCGAGGGCTCCTTGCCCTTGGCTTTTGTCAGGAACTCGTAATACTGGTCTGCGGCCTTCACACGAATCGCGCCGATCTCCTTTTCGTCTGCGGCGATCTGTTTTTCCAGCGCCTCGGCACCAGCATCACTATTTGCTTTCAGTTCTTCGAGTTTCTTCCTGCTTACTTCGAGGGCCTTGTCTTTCTGTTCCGCCTCCTTCATAAAGACACCGGCAACATACTTATAAGCGTTCCCTAGATCTTTGGAATCTGGGTATGCCAACAGAAGTTTGAGCTCGCTCTTTGCGCCGGTCAGATTATTCTTGAGGACGTATGCCTTCAGGCGAGTAAAGATGACCTGGGGATAAAGGGAGGACTGGTCTTTTTTGGAAAGATACTCGCTATATTTACCTTCATAGCCTACGAGAAGCCCGAGCACTTTATCTGCATTCTGGTTCATCGGAAACAGTGAAAGTGTGGACCGATTAAAAGCAGCTCTGGCCTGGGTTTGCTTCCTGGGCACCAGTACATCCCGGGGCGCTTGCTCAGCATCTGCCCAGTCGATAAACCTACCCAATGCTTCATCAGCCTTCTGAAGCGCATCTTTTGCTCCCGGTGTTTCCGCTTCCTTGTTTCTATAGAGTTTATAAAACTCGTTCATGTAACAGATACCGATTAGGTATCTTGCCTTATCATAGTATTTGGAGGAGGGTTTAACTTTCTCGTAAATCCCTGCGGCTCTGAGGTTGGCACCCCGTGCTCTTACGACCTCTCCACGAATAAACTGGGAATCGGCGGCTTTGGGTGTAGCGGGAAACAGTTGAATGAAATCGTCCAGGATTTCCTCATAAAAGTAGCTTACTGTGGGCTTGCTGGCCTTTGGTGTGTCTTTGTAGAGCTTGCCCATAATGGATGTGCTCAGCGAACCGGCCTTTTCGCCGTTGGGTTCGGTCGGGAAATTCCTTGCACAGGCATTCCATGCCAAGGCGGCCTCAGAAAGTCTCTGAGTCATATAATAGGACGCCCCTATTTTGAACCACGCATCCACGACTTTTTCAGTAGAAAAGGCTTTTGTCTCCCCCATCCCTTCATAGATGGAGACCACTTTCTGCATCTTTTCAATGCAGCCGTCATACATGGATATTCTTTTGACGGGATCTTTCTCTGTACGTGCGTTAGTAAATAATGAGTTTCCCTTTGAATATAGTTGGATCGGAGACTCATACTGAATTTCTTTCATCACCTTTTCCCAATCGGCCAGTAGCAGGCTTGCCTTGTAACTCCAGGCGTCTTTTCCCTGGGCAATCTTTTCTACATAAAAGAAACCACGCCTTGCTTTTCCCGACCATTCCTTGAACGATTTCTTCTGGCTGCGCAGAGATTTGGAGAGGCTGACATAGGCTTCTCCCAGAATAAGTGCGGACGCTTTGCCTATGTCTTTGTCGTCTTCAATTCCGTCGTAACGGACAAAGAGGCCGTTGTAGATGATGACTGTCTCTCCGCGGCGGCAGGTATAAGCGTCCTTCTTGTTCAACTTCATCAGATCATGAGGGTCCACCCCATATTGCTTTCCGATCTCTTTTAAGCCTATTTTTGTTTTTGCCTGCTCTGGTGTGACCTTAATCTTCATACCTTCGATGAGGTAAATAACCATCATGTCTCTGGCCGGGAACTTCTTTGAGGGATACTTCTTTGGATTGGACTCTTTGACGCCTGATGCCCAGCGGTAGTAGGTTTTCTGGATTACATCATCGATGGCATCGTTATTATTCTCTTTAGTATTCTCTTTGAATTTGGCGAATGCACTCTCATAGTTTTCCAGCATGCAATGACCATATCCCTCGAGCATGAGCGCATATTTTCCAATGACCCACTGGTCGTATCTGTCTGAAAGCACTTTGAGGTTTTTCACAGCGTCCTCTATCGCCTTTTTTCCTTTGGGTGTTTTGGGCCCTTCGATCTCTCCCAGATAGACCTGAATCGAATACCACTCGTATTGAGCGAGCACCATTTCAATTTCAATCACGGTCGCCTGCTTGTCCATTGCGGCTTGCTTCTTTGAGTCTTTAGAAGCGGCAATCTTGGCTTTTAAATCTTTGTGAAGTTTTGCCTTCTGTGTGGCCAGAGTTTCAAAATACTTCACTGCGGTATTCAGCAGTTTTACTGCGCTTGCTTTTTCTTTTGGGACCGTCTTCTCGATCTCAGCTTTTCTAGCCAGTTTTTTCTTTTCTTCTTCGGTCAGACCAGGCTTCTTCGGATCAATGTTTATCCGCGCCTTTTCGTATTCCATTGTCTCCCAGTTCTTCTTTTTGGTCAGCGCACGCTCTTTGAGGATTCTGCCGATTCGGAATATCGACTGTGCCGCCCGCTCGCTGCTGGGGTCCAGCTTGAGCCCTTTGTCCAGGTTTTCCAGTGATTTTTTCAGATACTTTTCCTTTAACTGGAGCTTCTGAATTTTTTTCAAATTAGTACGTCTCAAGACCTGCTGAGCCATCTGATCGCAAAATTCAGCATAGGCGAAATGAATAGCCGCTCTGTCCCGGCTGGAGATTCCTCTCAAGGCAATCAGGCCGTCCATCTGCCTTTCGGCCAGGTCCAGATAGCCTCTACCCAACAAACCATCTGCAAATAGAAGTTCGACGCGTACGTCCACTACCTGTGCTCTCAATGATGGAAGGCCGGTAAACGAGAGACTAAGCAGGAGTAAACCTGAATGCATTCTGTGCTTATTCATGTGTTTCATCGTTATGTTCTGGGGTTCAGGTAGAGCGGCCCAGGCAGGGCTGAGAAGGCTGGCTCCCACACGTACGGCGAATTATCTCTATTTGCCCCAGGAAAGGCAAATACGAGTCTAAGGCCAAAAAAAATGAGCCCCTCTCCTGCCGGAGAAAGGGCTCACATTTAATGGTCTGATTCGTGGTCCGTTGAACCAATTTAATTGATATCGGGCGGCTCCATTTCATCTCTGATGAGAATACTGGCCTTGACCAGAATGAGCAGATAGCGCTTCGACCTGGACTTATTTCGTTGTCCGATCAGTGCGCTTAGCACTGGGATTCGATCCAGGAACGGCACCGTCGCTTTATCAAAACGATCTTCGGTATCAATCAACCCACCGATGAGGAGGGTGCCTCCATCCGGCACAGCCACCGATGTCTGGATGAGCTTGACACTCTGTGACGGCAACTGAATTGGAGCGACGATTGGCGTGCCCGTATTGGCGTCGACATCGAGAGTAAGGTTGAGTGTTCCCATGGAAATGATGTCATTAACCTGAGGCTGGAGGTCAAGGGTGACATATCTTTTGTCTGAGCTTACGGTCGGCCTGACGAGGAAGTTGATCCCTTCATCAATAGTTCCGATTTCCGGGTCGATGGTGGAGAATCCTGCGCTGCCACCAGTTCCCTGGACGGTATCGACTTCTGCATCTTCAAGGAATCTCTGTTCGGTCACCACAGCGATTCTTGCCTGCTGACCATTAAAACAGGTGAGTTCCGGAGCGAGGAGGGTGTTGACTTCATTGCTTTCCTTGCCCATCTGAAAGTTAAGCGTGGCCTCCACGTCCGTCCTATACAGAATGCTGCCAGCAAGGCCTGCCAGACCTGCACCGAAAAGTCCGCCAGGAGCGCCAATGGAGCTTGTAATCGTTGCGGCAATATCAGTGTCATCCGGCGTCGCTGGATCAGGATCGAAACGGCTGCTTATATTGTTGAAATCCAATTGGGACCAACTGATTCCGATTCCACGGATAAAACCTTCGCTGACTTCGATGAATCTTGCGCTGATGTGGACCTGGACTCTCGCCGACTCCCTGAACAGGGACAGGAGATCTTCGACCTGACGGTGGTTATCTGGTGTCTGTGTGATTACCAGTTGGCCTGACCGGTACGCGATGGTTCCTGAAGGACCGCCCTCTTCCTCTTCACCACCAAAATCATCTCCTCCATCACCCCAACTGGATGGGGAAACGGTCTGGCTGATAAACTCGACAAGGTCTTCTCCAGTAAACCGCTCGCCATCTCCACCTTCGCCGCCGAATAGGTCTCCACCACCTCCGCCGCCGCCGCCGCCGCCTTCACCAATGGATGGCAGCCCAGTGCCCGAATAGTCGGGAATCACTGCAAGAAGGTCACGGACATCATAGAGTCGAAGAATTGGTTTTTCAGCGACACGATCCGGAGTGGAGATAAAGACTGCTTCGTCTCTGAAGGCATAAGTCAGATTCACCAGGCGCAGAATCCATTCGAGGGCGGCCTCGAGCTTCATGTCACTGACTTTGAGGGTGACAGGGACATCATCGCCTTCAACAGCAGCCGGGTCGAGGACCATATTTGTGTTGGTCAGGTTGGTGAGGAAAGCGACCACATCTGCAAGCGGTGTATCTACGAAATCGAAAGAAATCCGCTTCTCCATTTGAGCTTTAATCTCCTGCTGCCATTCTGGAACATCCTCAGAAATGGCACTGCCGATGCGGCGCTTGGCAATGATCTCCTGCCAGTTGTCGGGATACTCGAACAGCGTCGTGATCGGGGTAGAGACTTCCTCGGTCTGAATGAGCAACTCATCGAGACTGTCAGCCGTCTTTCTTCTTGCCGTGTCGGAGCGGTCAACCCTTCTGGCTCTCTGCAACTGTGACATCAGGCCTCTTGCTTCGGCATTGAGGGGATCGATATTCAGCAATCTTTTCACATAATCTTCGGCCAGCCCATAATTCTCTTCTTCCATCTGGGCCCGGGCCCTGGAGAGGAGCTCCTCTCTCTGCTTTTTCTGCAAGTTGCTCTGTGCAATCCTTTGCTGTTGGATAAGCTGGGCGGCCTGGCGTTTCTGAAGCTCGTCCACGCGCTGTTCTTCGGCAGCCTTTTCCTGCCGCGCCAGGGCCAGTTTCTGCTCTGACTCGGCCCGATAGCCTTTCAGCCTTTCAGTGTCCGGAAGGGCTCTGAGAATCGCACGTGCGTTTTCAAAACGCTCAATGGAATCATCGTATTGCTTGAGAGCGAGGAGTTTATTCCCGGATTCGAAGAGCTTCTCCATCTCCGCAATATTCATCTCGATTCTTACCTTGCGCTCCTCTTCTTTTTCGGAGAGCAGGTCAGAGGGTTCAACGCTCTTCGTTCCGGTGAGGATTCTCAACTTTGTGCGCAGGGATTTGACTCGCTCATCTTTCTTATTCCATTTGGAGGCCTCCTCAAGCAAGTTGCCGGCTTTGGGAAAATTGCCGATCTCAAGGGCCTTTTCTGCTTCATCGCAGAGGCTGTTTACCTTGAAATCCATTTCCTGTTTCTTGATGAGCTCAGCCTCACCAATCTTAGCCAACAGTTCCTGAGCCTTTTGCCACTCTACAGGGTCTACATCTTTGGGCGGAGCGATTGGCGGCTGGACTACCTCCGGAGTGACGACACCAGGTGTAACGTCCCCCGGCTCGACTGTTTTGCCGGGCTGTTCAGGGTGCACGGGAGCGATGGCCAAGCCGCTGCGCACGCGGGCCGTCTGCGCAACCAGGAAATCGGTGTCGTCTGACCTTCCATGCAAAGCGATTGCCCTGTTAATCAGGATCTGTGCTTTGTCTGGCTCACCGTCTTTGAGGTATTGGCGTGCACCGTTCAGCCAGTTGGTGACGAGGCGGTCCCGTTCATCCATCTGGGCCTGCATGGCTACTCCCATTGCATTCTTACGTCTCTTCTTGAGGGCGAGCAGCCTGTTTCGCTCTTTTTTGGCGTCTGCGTCTTTGGGGTTTATCTGCAGGATGGCTTCGAGATCTTCGATGGCGCCTGCGAGGTCTCCAAGTTCTTCTTTCTGCTTGTAGGATCCCATGTAAGCAACTGCCTGTTTCTGTTTCTCGGTCTCGGTTTTGATCTTGACCTTCTTCTCCTGTAACTGTGTCATGTTCTTTTGGATTTCCGCCAAGCGGCGGAGCGCAATCTCATTCTGAGGTTCCCAGACGAGGACGGCTTCATAAGCGGCTTTGGCGGTGTCTGGATCGTTATCAACGGACAGGGCTACATCTCCAGCTTTCAGGAGATCTGCGACCTTGTCTGCATATGGTGTTTTGGTCCCGACAGGTGGGGTGACGACGTCTTTGGGTTTGGCTGCCAGCTTGGCATCCGCCTTTTCCGCCAGCTTTTTCAGGCGTCGGACTTCCCTGATGAAGAAGCCGTCCTTTTCGAGCTTCTCGAGGAGGGCGATACTGGCTTTGTGCTCACCGGCTTTGTAAAGCTCTTCGGCCTGGGCCAGCTCGGCGGCGCGGGCCTTACGTTCATCATCGGATGCGCTACTGTTGATTTCCTGCTGGAACTTCTCGACCTCGCGTGCCACCGAGGGATGGATTTGGCCTGCCTCAGCCGCGAGCTTTCTAGCGTCCAGCGCCTGACCTGCTTCGAGGGCTTTGCGGGCATCCGCCAATTTGGCTCGGGCGGCAAGGGCCACCGTGCGGTCCT
>JASLXP010001288.1 GCA_030740295.1 Planctomycetota bacterium | reverse complement strand
CCATTCCATCCTACGACCGTGCCCGCGAAGTCTCTGAGAAATGGGCCCTGGACCTGCGCTCAGTCCAGTTGTCCATGAGACGTGGCACGCGTTGTCCGAAAAACCATGACCTGCGACAGCAGACCTTCACAGCCGGAAGATTAAGAGAACGATTAGGATAACGATTAAGAGCCCAGAACCAGCCAACCTTGAGCGCAGCATGGCTCCACCACCATTCACCATTCACCATTCACCATTCACCATTCACTCTTCACCATTCACCATTCACCATTCACCATTCACTCTTCACCATTCACCTCTTCCACCTATCCCCAAGCATCTCGAATCTTCTGCACAGCGGTCACGATATCCTGCATATCTTCTTTGCTGCCGAGGAGGGTTTGCTGGGAAAAGATCAGGTTGTGATCGCAGATGTATTCGATGTTGGGGCATGGGAGACGGCGCACCTGCTCGGGGTAGCGTTCGGCGATGGACTTTAGGCCTCCGGTGTCGGATAGCGGGCTGGTGTAGCAGGGGCCGCAAGGGATGCCTTCTGCGCTGATGGCCTTGACGAATTCGGCGCGAGTTCGGCCGCCAAAGGCTTCCGGCTGGTAGAGCATCATGTAGAGGTGGTATCCATGTCGGGTGGTGTAATCCGCCCAGTGCGGAGGGATCAGGCCGCCCGCCTGATTGAGGCCCTCGTTGAGGATGGCCGCGTTTTCGTTGCGACGATTGGTCTGCTCGTCGAGGTAAGGCAGGCGTGTAAGCAGCAGTGCTGCCAGGTATTCGGAGGTACGGTAATTCCAGCCAAGGCGAGGGTACTCCCAGCGTGCCCCGCCGGGGCGGCGTCCCACGTCTTTGAATGCGTGGGCGCGGTCGCGGACGTCTTCGTCGTTGGTGACCAGGCATCCGCCTTCACCGCTCGTAAGGTTTTTACTGGATTGAAAACTGTAGGCACCGGCATCGCTGAGCGATCCCACTCGCTGCCCGTGGTATTCCGCTCCGTGTGCCTGTGCACAGTCTTCGACAATCTTGAGGCTGTGCCGGTCTGCGATCTCTTTAAGCGCTCCCATATCGGCGGGGTGTCCACACACGTGCACCGGCAGGATGGCGACCGTCTTATCCGTGATCGCATTCTCCACTGCTTCGGGCGAGATCGTGAAAGTCCTGGGATCTGCATCGACCAGTGCCACCGTACATCGCATCGAAAGCGGCGCGCTCGCCGTCGCGATGAATGTGAAGTTCGGGATGATGACTTCGCCTCCCTCACCAATGCCGTCAAGATCCAGTGCCCCTGCCAGCGCGGCCATGATCGCATCGGTACCGTGCGGCATCATGATGCCGTATTTTGCATTGCAGTATTCGGCAAATGCCTCACCGAACCCCAAACCATTCGGGGCCGGCAGCCCTTCAGTGCGGCTGAGGAAGACTTCCCGCAATGCAGGCTCAATCGTCTTCTCCCATTCGTCTTCTTCGTTGGGGGGCCAGCGGGTCCAGGACTTCTGTTGATTGTCTCGTACGGGTGTGCCGCCGTTTACGGCAAGGGTGTCTGTGTTTGACATGGTGGTGACTGAATGTTGGTAGAGCGGAAGTAAAGAAGTGATGCTACGGATGAGTCAGGAGCGCGGTTCAGAAGTGTCATGCTGGGAGATGTTGGATATTGGAGGAGTGATGAATGTTGGGTGCCGGGGAGATGCTGCGAAGTCGGGGCTTGAGAGTTGAGAGCTGAAATTTTGGGTTTCTGATTCTTGAACTTCAAAACATTCCCAGACCCAGAATCAACAGGCCTGCCAATACCAGGGTAACCAGCGCACTCACTGCAATGAGTATCAAGGGTGATGGCGTGGGGACGGTTTCTTCCATTGGTGCGTCTGGCAGTTCCTGTGAATCTTCGGGCTCATCTTCCTCTTCATCCGGACCCTGGAGCTTCATGCTCTTTACCGGCGGGGTGTCTGTTGCCTGCAGCTTTTCAGCCTCTTCGAGCAGAGCGACGAGCTCCTGTGAGCCGTCCAGCTTTTTGGGGTGCTCCCTGGTTTCCTCCTTCTTCTTTTTGGCAGGCAAGGGCTTTGTTCCGATATCTTCCTGACCGTGCGCCTCTGCCTGTACCGCCTCCTCGTAAAATGTGTCGAGCTCAGGTGCCAGTTCGGGCTTTTCAGTTGGCTCGTCTTCCTTCTTGTCCGGATCAACGGTATCCACCACCCGCGTGTCCGCCCACTCCGCTTCCTCGGTGTCTTCCACGGATTCCGGTCCACTCAGCGGCGGTACCGACAGAGCCCGGCCACCCAAAGTGGATTCAAGGTCCGCCAGAAGTGAAGCGATGTCCGGGTAACGTTCATTGGGATTGAGCGCGGTCATCCTGTTGAGGATTTCAATGGCGTTGTCGCTGATATCTGAGTTCTTTGCCCAGGGATCGGGCCAGGGCTCGGTCATTCGCCGGCGCATGTCGAGGACCGGTATCGTGCCGGAGAATGGCACTCCTCCGGTGAGCATTTCATAGAAGACCACTCCCAGAGAATAAACATCAGAACGCACGTCCTGCTTTGCTTCCGGCCGGCCGAATTCGGGGCTGCAGTAGTAGGGCGTGCTCCAGGCGCCTGACGGTTGCGTGAGCGGCTCACCCCAGCCGGCGAAGGAGGAAAGGCCGAGATCCACCAGCTTGACCAATCCGGTGTGAGTGAGGAGAAGGTTGTTGGGCTTGACGCCGCCGTGCCAGGTCTGCATCTCCTCGAGTTTCTGCAGGCCCAGCGCGGCCTGGATGACCACCTCTCGCGCCTGAATCTCCTCGAGCATGGGCATGTGATCGAGCACTGCGCCCAGAGCCTGACCGGGGACAAGCTCCTGCACGACGTAGTACACGTGTTCACTCACATCCGCCTCGATGATGCGGCCCAGGTTTACATGGCGGCACTGCATGGCCTTGATGACATTCCGAAAGAACCGTTCCCGGAACTCGGGCTCGGAGGCCATCATAACCGGCAAGGTCTTGAGCACGACGGTTTCCTGTGGCCGCTGCACGTGTGCAACCTCGTAGCAGGGGCCCATGCCGCCTTTACCGAGCTGTCGCAATATGGTGTAGCTGCCGATTTTCTCCCCTCGCTGCCGCACGTCGTATGGGAATCGGCTCATGAGGCTGAAGGCATTTCGGAGTGGCTTCTCCTCAATGAACTTCATCTCGAGGATGACATCTCCGAGCGCTTTCTTATGCCCGTTCCTGCCGCTCTCCTGAATCTCAGTGAGACACGATTCAGCCTGCTCCTTGGACAGGAGATGGCTGTTCACCAGAAGCTGAGCAAAAAGAAGATCGCTGCGGGAGGGCATCTCAGAAAGGTTGGCGAAGAAATCCTGACGTTGGCGACAATGAGCTGGAGAAAGCCGAAGCCGTTGGGGAATTTCCCGATTGGATGGGCTGCCTGGCTGGCTTTCGATGCCCACCTGTCATCGTTTCACCGGCCACAGCGGGATGGCATCGTGTTGCGTCCGATGCCGTGATATCTCATGCGAAAGGCGGGGATTCTAGCTGTCGCACACTTCGGACGCAATGACTGGCCTGTGGCGAGGGACAGGCCAAAACCGTTGAATAAGAGGGCGTTAGACCTATAATCCCCGGCCCTCATGAGGGCAGCGAACACAATCGAGTCTGACGGGGCCGGACAGGATTCATCTTAAGGCCAATTCGAGGAGAATAAGCCCCAAAAGGACACAGAGAGCTTCGAGGATTCTACCGCCGGCATTCCAGCTTCATCGGGCCCGGCTTTGAAACCTGTCAACTTCAAATATTTGCCACCGCGGTCACACCTTTAATTCACAGATAAGAGTTTTCACATGCCGCTTAGCTTACTCAGGCGTAACCAGGGCTGGCTGCTCTGGGTTTTAATTGCCATCTCAGCCGTCGTCTTCATTGGTTTTGGATTGGAGCGTACCATGGTGCAAGTAGTGGCCATGCTTCTTGGCGGCGGGCCCAAGGCGCCCGGCCTTCACCGGGGTGAGCCTCTCGATATCGATGAATATCGGAGCTTCCGGCAGCGATGGGGCAATCTGTTTGGCCGGCGCAACCAGTCTGATGAACAGTTTCACTCGTTCATCCTCACACAGATGATCATGCTGCGAGAAGCCCAGGCCGCGGGCGTGGTCGCCACGGATAGCGAGGTCCTCGACCGTATCAAGACGAGGGTGGGCTATTGGTCCAGCCGCGGAGAGAAGACAGAATTAGACGAAAACGCACCATTCGACCGAACAGCCTATCAGCAGATGTTGCGAAGGTACGACATGACCACCGCTACCTTCGAGCGCACACTCCGTGAGAGCATCCTCGTAGAAAAATATCAGCAGGCCATGCTGAGCATCGTGCGGCCAAACGATCTGGAACGCAGGGCGGAATTCGAAAAGGAGAGAGCCCAGCTCAAGGCCAAGTATCTGTCTTTCCGTTCCGATGAATTTTCAGAGCTGACGGAACCGACCGAGGAGCAGGTCCAGGAATACTTCGAGGAAAACAACCAGGCCGATGCCGGTCTCGTGCCGGGCGGGCGGAAACAGTCCGGCAAGTATTACCAGCCGAACAGGGTCGCTATCGAATACGTTTACGCAAACTTCAAGGATATCCAGTTCGAGCTCAAGGCCGGTGACCCGCTCCCATATGCACGAGTGGAGAAGTATTACTACACCAATCGGGATGACTACAAAAACAGTGATGATGACGTCAAGAAAGGCAGGCCCCGTTACAAGAGCATCTCCGAGGTCTATCACGAGGTAGTCAACAAGATCACCGAGACCGAGGCAAAGCACATTGCCCGCAGCCGAATGGCAAGCGTGCTGAACTCCTGGGGAGAAACCGCTTCCATCGAGATGGAGGACCTCGACACCTACCTGCAGACACTCGCAGAAAAATACAAGGTGAGATATCGCGGCCGTACGCAGGATGTTTCGAATCGAGAAATGAATGATTCGACCGTCGGCCCTATAGCCCGCGCCTCCCAGGTGCAGGCTGCTGCCTTCAAGATTTATCAATCTCGCAGCGATGGCAAACCGATGAGCTCGGACGATGTGCTCACCTACACGAGCGACCTGCTGGAATCCACGGACGGTGTATACGTGCTGCGCGTAGTCAGCCAGAAGCCGAGTTACCGGCCGAGCTGGAAGGAGATCCAGGCCGGAAGCGTGCCGAACCTCGACTATGAAAAGCTCAAAGACGACCTCAAAGTAGAAAACGGATTTCAGCAGGCCAGGAAGGAAGCACTCAAGATGCGCCAGGCGATCTATGCCATGACCGTAAGCACGACCGCCAGAGCTCTCGGGCTCAGCGTCCAGGAGGTCGAGGCAAATGAAGACGGCACAATCAAACCGGATCTCGGTGAAGCCACCGCAACGATCAACAGGAAAATATTCAAAGCAGATATCGGTGACATCGTGCTGCCCTTCGAAGCCGCCACGAAGCGATATATGCTGCTGGTCACCGGCGGTACCGAGGCCAGGCGCCAGGCCAGGGCTATGACCCTCGACGACGACAAACTCAAGGCCCATGAATTTTCTCCGTCGGAGGCCTTGCTCGAGGAGCATTACGAGACGGTAAAAACCGGCCCAGCCTATAAGAATCCAGACAAGGTCGAAGCGGAAATTCTACAGGCCAGGAATGCAAGCTTCGAAGGGGACGGCCAAAAGGCACGGGCCGCGCTCGAAGCCGTGGCCAAGGATGAGGTCGTCACCAAAGAGGCCACCACGACAAAAGAGAAAGCCGATCAGAAAGACAAGATCAAAGAACTCGCGGAGAAGAGCAACATCCGTTACGGCAAGAACCTCGACAGCTTTGAAGTGGGTGACAACCAGGCCATGACCAAACAGCTCGGCACGGGCATCGCAAACGCCATTGGCCTCGCCACCGCTCTGGACAAGGCTGAAGAAGGAAAGTGGAGCGAAATCAAGGATTCCCTCGAAGGCCCGTTCATGATCCGCGTCGTCAGCAAGACACCAGGAGGCCCGGCAGATTTCAAAGACGTGAGACAGCGTGTCAAGGAGGATTTTCTCTCGGGATGGAAAGATCGTGCGAGCTCGGATCAGTTCGCCCTGCTCTGGCAGGAGCAGCTCAATGCTTCTCTCGGCAAGGTCGACACCCTCGACCCCATCGTGAAAAAGACAACGAAGACCTTCGGGGCCAGGAGCTCTGAGTACTTCGTCGCTTCCCGCGCTCCGGCCCGCTTCGAAGACGACAAAGGTGTGGCCGACGCGATCCGCGCCCTGAAGCAAGGCCAGCTCTCGGGCCTGCTCGAATCAGAAAACAGTTTCGTCATCGGCATGGTCAGAGATGAAAAGACCGAAAAAAAGGTAGCAGCGAAATACATCGAAGTTGCAGTCGATGATTTTAAGCCGGCACCGGATGCCATTAAGGATGAGGACCTCAAGGCCCACTATGAAACCAATAAAAGAACCGCGCCCGCCGAAGTCGAGATCGAATACGTGACCGCGGACATCGCCACGCTGAAGGCCGAGATTGAAAAGGGCCTCACTTCCGCGGACAAGACCGACTATTTCAACAAGCACCTCTCTGATTATTACAAAGGGCTCGACATCAAAACCGCAGAGCCTGCAGTCATCAACGATCTCTCCGATGAGCGCGCATCCAGCCAGGCGCAGGAAAAGATATTGGAGGCTTACGATATCGTCCGCAAAGCCGCGCAGAAGGGTGACAATTCATTTGAAAAGCTCGGCGAGAGAGACGGCCTAACCTATAAAAAGGTGAAATTCTCGCGCAACAACGTCCACAAGGTCGCGGCACATCTGGGCAGCCTGCAGGGCCATCCACAAAAGGCGATGGCGATGGCCAACGGTGACATTTCGAAACCCGTCCGGACCTCCACGGATTACTTCATCTTTCGCCGCCTGGCCCTTACCCCGGCCAGAGAGCTTCCCCTGGACGAAGTCAAAGAGGACGTTATCAAAGCCGTGCAGGCCAAGAAGGCCCTTGCAGCAGCGAAGGCATGGGTCGCATCTGTAGTCACCGCGTCAAAAGGCAAGAGTCTTGATGATGGCCTGAAGGCGGCCGAGTATCCCGAGGGAATGAAAGCCGCCGAGGTTCTGCGGACCGTGCCGTTCGGTGCAACGACCTCTCTGAGCTCTGTGCCCTCCGGCGATTTCCGTGATGCCGCGGTCAAGCTACAAAAGGGAGACGTCTTCGGCCCCTTCGAATCTGAGAACACTGTGCTCGCCGGCGCCATCTCGGATGTGACCGATGAGACCAGCCGCAAATTTCTCTTCGTTTCCTATCCCTTCGATTCCTTCCGACCCCTTGAATCACAAGTAAAGGACGAGGAAGTGGCCGCCGCTTACGAAAAGGATAAGGCAACTTACCGCAAGCCGGACCAATTCCAGCTCGAGTACCTCTTCGCCAGCTATCCCGTGTTGATGGAATCTGAAGAGATCAAGGCCCTGGCCACGGACGATGCACTCAAAAAGCTCTACGAAGAAAAGAAGAACACCCTCTACAAAGACCTGCAGAAGAGCACCAAGGACAAGGTGGTTGCCATGCCGTTTGACCAGGTGAAAGGTGAAGTCTCTTTCCTGTTCAACAGCCAGGCAGCAGAGAAACTTGCTGACGGGAAAATCAAGAGTGCGGAGGAAAAAATCAGAGCGGGAGGAGAACTTCCCGCCGTGGCAAAAGAGCTCGGTTTGAAACACGGTGCCACCGAGTTCTTTTCGAAGGAGAAGCCGGAAGATCCCGTCGCTGTCTTCAGAGATCTGGAGAAGGTGACCGACCTCGCACAGATCGCGGTCGAACTTAAGGACGGCGAGATCCGCGCCAATGACAATTTGAAGACCAGCAGCGGACGCGCTCTCGTTAAACGTAAGGCGTTCAAGAAATCCTACGTTCCCGAATTGGCTGAGGTAAGGGAGCAAGTCATGGACAAGGTCCTCGACGCAAAGGCCAGGGACGCTGCCAGATCATTCGCGGAAAGCGTTCATACCAGGCTTACGGAAGCGCTGAGTGAGAAAAAGGAATCCGGCGAAAAAGTGGATCAGATCCGCGAGACCGTTCGTGAAGCCACATACCTCGCAGATTCAGTGGTCCTGCCGGTCGTGCGCGAGACACAGCTCTTCAGTCGTCCGAATTTCATCCAGGGCCGTCACTTTGGATTCGTGCCGGGGTTGACCGGCGGGAACTACGAGCTCCAGACCCAGTTCGCTCTCGCGGCATTTGGCGAGCCCCGTGGCAAAATCAGCGCACCGGTCACATCAGAAAACGTGAACACCGAATGCATCCTCCTCACGATCAGCGGAACCAAAGAGCCGACCGAGAAAGATTTCGAATCCCAGCGCCTCCTCGTCGGCCGCTACAGCCAGCGGGACAAGATCCAGGGCGCATCAAGCAGTTGGACCAAAGTGGTGGCCAGCCTGCAGGAAGCGCCCAGGTAGGCGCGCTTCGTGTAATGCCATGCTGGGCAATCGCAGAAGCAACCCCATCACTTATCCCTTGCCCGCTGCCTGTTCAGCCTGCCCGACAGTAAAGCGACCAGTTCTTTCTGCTCCGGTGCCACGTTGCTCTTTTCATTCGGGTCGTTCGCCAGATTGAACAACTCCTGCCGCCTGCCACTTTGAACGAGCTTCCAATCGCCGTATCGAAGCGCGGTCGATGAGCCGCGTTTGAAATAGAATTCTCGGTCTTCGAGTTCTGCCTGCTTGCCGGTCAGCAGCGGCCACACATTCATTCCGTCCCAACCGAGATCCTCCTCGACCTTGTAGCTGAGAAGCGAAAGCAGCGTAGGCATCCAATCGACAATATGGATTGGCTCGGTGACCTTGCCCGGCTTCAGAACTCCCGGCCAGGAGATACAGGCCGGCACTCGAATGCCACCCTCATAAACTGAGCCTTTTCGTCCGCGCAGAGGGAGGTTGTTTCCGAGGACCGGTGAGGCTTCATACTTTCCCGGATACTTGCCGGTCGGCCTCCAACCGCCGGAGCCCCCGTTGTCCGAAGTAAACAGGACCATCGTGTTTTCCCATTGGCCCGTTCGCTTCAGCGCTGACAGCATCTGCCCGATGGCATCATCCATGTGCGTGGCGCAGGCCGCGTAACGTCGCCTGGATTCGTTCTCAATCTTGCCGGCATACGGCTTGACCCATTCTTTCGGTTCCTGGATGGGCACATGGACCGCCGTGAAGGCGACCTGGATGTAGAACGGCGCCTCACCCTTCGCCTCTATCCACCGGATTGCCTCCCTGGCGATCAGATCGGTGGCATGCCCCTCTTCTTCAACATACTGGTCGTTGCGATGCCAGGTATTGCTGAACTTCCCCTTCTTGTAGAGGTGCGTGTACTGATCGACTCCGCCGGCGAATGATCCGTAAGACCGATTAAAACCGAATTTGAAAGGACCGGCCTGGGGCATGGAACCGAGATGCCATTTGCCGGTGATACCTGTGTCGTAGCCAAGACCTTTCAGTGCGGACGCGAGCGTGATCGTACCGAAAGGGAAGACCTGCGAATTCGTCGCGCCGTCCAGCCCGAAGCGCGTCGAGTATCGCCCACTCAACAGACAGGCCCGAGTCGAGCTGCACATCGGGGTGACGTAATGCTGGTCGAGAACTAGCCCCTCCTTCGCAAGGCGATCTATGTTCGGCGTCAGAATTTCCGATCCGTGATACCCGACGTCAGCCCATCCCTGGTCATCAGAAATGATTACCAGAATGTTCGGTCGAGGATGCGCCTGTTCCGCATCCACCAGGCCGGAGGAAAGAGCGAAGAACAGAATAAGTTCAGCTTGTCTCTGACGAATCATTCCTGAATCTCCTCTTACAGCGGCTTAACCAGGCCTTTTATGTGCCATCTGAAATTGGACCTTTCCACTCCCTGAGGGATGTTTTGCTTAGTTCATATCAGGGACATCCACACCAAGCTCCGCCGCCACTTGGGTCAACTGCCGCCAGGTTTCGTCATCCAAAGGGATCCCCTCCACCAGTCGGTTCCGACGTTCACGGTGCTCGGGCTCGCCGGGGACAAACACCTCGTCAACGCCATCACGGGTCGGACAACTCTTGATGTGGGCCAACAACTTCTGCATGTGATCCTCAAACTCGGCACGCGTCATGAAACATTCGAGGTCTGCAACGAAACCGAACACGCCGTTGCCGATCCGTGTCGGGTCAGGCCGTGAATAACCGTCGCCACTGAGGAGCCCTCCCAGAATCTCAACCATCAGACCAAGCCCAAAACCTTTATGTCCCATGGCCCCTCCCAACGGCATCAGCGATCCCCGTGGTGGGCCGTAAAGGTCTGCAGGATTCCTGGACGGACGCCCCTGCGGATCGAGCAACCAGCCCTCGGGGAGTTGCTCCCCTTTGTTGTGCGCCACACGTACTTTGCCCTCGGGCGCGATACTCGTGGTCATATCCAACAGAAAACACTCCCCATCCTTCCAGGGCGCGGCGAATGCAATCGGGTTGGTGGCAAGCCGTCCCTCGATACCACCGACCGGTGTGACGATCTGACCTGCGCCCGAGTTGTTAGCGACGAGCCAGCCGAGCAGACCGGCTTCCGCAGCCTGTGCCGCGTATTCACCCATGCGGCCGATGTGGTTGGTTCTCCGGATACCTATCTGCACGATGCCACGCTCACGTGCCTTCTCGATGGCGTGGGTCATCGCCTGCCGGACGATCACCTGTCCGAATGTGAAATGCCCATCGACGATCAGAGTTGAGCCCTCGTCCTTGACAATCTCAGGTTTGTTTCCGGGCACGATCAGACCGTCCCGCATCATGCCCACGTACTGGGGGACCCGAATCGCTCCGTGTGAATCATGCCCGAGGAGATTGGACTCAGTCAGCGAATCAGCAACGATTCGAGCTTCGTCGTTCGTGGCTTCAGCGGCGATGAAGATGCGTTCCAGAAAATTGTTGAGTGACGAGTGATTAATGTTCGGCAATGGATGCTTTTCTCAAAGGTCAAAGTTGCGATGAGTCTGAGTCGATCTCAGGTTCCTGATCAAAATCGTGAAGTCGGATAATGCACAATATCAATTTTGACGACCTGCTTTGGTATAGGCGCTGTTACTACATGTTAGAGGCGCAAGGATAATTTTTCATTTTCATTCGTCTGACCCCAATCGTCTGACACTGCAACAGCCGAAAATGCCAGACGAATGGGGGCAGACGAATAAAAAGAAACGGAGACGAGAGATTGTGAACGAAATATTCGATCCCCCGGGACAACTGCACGAAGTTTGTTCACCACCTCACGGCCTCGAACCGCCATTCTGGCTCGACTTTCTGCATCTCGATCTCATCGTCACGATGGGTGAGACCGCATCGGTTGTAGTTTTCATGAAGACGGGCGAGTTCGTGGCGATCGAGACTGACTCCCAGTCCCGGCTCTTTTGAAACGGTGACGGCGCCGTCTTCAAATATCATTTTGCCGCCTGCGATCACTTCATCTTCCTGCCAGGGATAGTGGGTGTCGAGTGCGTAGGTCAGATGCGGGGCAGCGGCGCCCAGGTGAACCATTGCGGCCAGTGAGATACCGACGTGGCTGTTCGAGTGCATGGACATGCCCCTGCCAAATGTTTCACAGATACGTGATAATTCCATGCTCGCCTTGAGGCCGCCCCAGAAATGATGGTCGCTGAGAATGATGTCCTCCGAGCCGAGTGCGATGCTGCTGGGCAGGTCTTCAAACGAGGTCGTGCACATGTTGGTGGCCAGCGGGATGCTCGTCTGCTTTTTCACCTCGGCCATGTTTTCCTGGCCGCGGACCGGGTCCTCGAAGTACTCGAGGATGCCCTCCAATTCCCTGGCCCACTTCACCGCGGTCTCGACTTTCCAGATCGCATTGGGGTCAAGGCGAAGAGGGGCATCCGGAAATGCTTCATGCAAAGCCTTGATGGATGCTACTTCCTCGGCAGGCTCAAGTGCGCCCCCTTTAAGTTTGATGGATTGAAATCCGTATTCCTCAATCATGCCCTGCGCCTGAGCCACCATCTGTCCTGGGCTCAGCCCTTCGGTCTGACGTGCCGCGGCCCAGCCGGAGGCGCTCGGATCGGTATCGAACTCGAGTTCGCCTCCCGCCCCTTTGTGTTTGAAGAACAGGTATGCTGAGAATGGAACCTGCTCACGAACAGGCCCACCCAACAGATCCACGACGGGCCGGCCTGTGTCTTTGCCGATGATATCGAGGCATGCGACCTCGAGCGCGCTCTGAACATGCACGATCTTCCGGCTGTCCCACGGCGACAGGCCGCGCTCCGCACGGTTTTCCTTCCCGAACTGCTGCGTGATGGTCTGCATGATTCCAGAAAGATGGAAAGGATCGACGCCGATGACAGCCTCACGTGCTTCCGCGAGGGCTTCTTCCGTTGTGATATTGCCGGGGATTTCGCTGAGGCCGGTAATGCCGGCGTCGGTCTCGACCTCGATGATGGTCCGCAGCGCATACGGCGCGTGGAGCCCAGCGGCATTGAGCAGCGGTGGATCACTGACCGCGATTGGCGTGATTCTGATGTCGGTGATTTTCATGGGATGGCTCGTCAAAAGGTAAGCTCGTCACTCCGTACTTGATGCGGTCGCGGACCGCCAGCACTACGGATGCTGCCAAAGGTTAAGCCCCTCAAAACCAAAAGCAGGGGCGAGAACATAGTCATCTTCCGTGCGCACCATTTCATCGCGGAGCAGTTGATGATGGCGCTTTACCTCATCGGCCCAGGCAGGATTATCGATGAGATTCTCCATTTCGTGCGGATCGTTTTCCAGGTCGAAGAAGTGCCACGGATGCGCACCGTTGATATCGCCGACCACTGTGTACTTGAATCGTTCGCTCCGGAATGCACGCCAGGTGCGATCATAGTATTGCGCGCCGTGGCGCGTCTCGGAGACAAACTGTAGCAGAACGCCTTCCCGGTCTGGGGCATGATCTCTTCGCACGACCGGAGTCAGATCCTCGCCAGGGACATCGTCACGAGGCTTCAGGCCTGCGAGGCCGAGAATGGTTGGAAACAAGTCTTCGGTATTGGTGGGCGCGGAGACCGTCTTTCCAGCGCTCTCTGTGCACGTCGGGTCTTTGATGATGAGCGGGATACCAACCGAGGGCTCGTAAGGATGCTGTTTGGCGTTCAGGCCGTGGCTGCCGCCGAGCTCGCCGTGATCGGCAATGAAGACGACGATTGTGTTGTCCGCCAATCCCTCCTCTGCGAGGAAGCGGTTCATTCGTCCGACATTGTCATTCAGATTTTCGACCATTGCGTAATATATCTTCCGGTGCCGAAGGCTCTGGTCCCGTCCTTTCTCTGGCGGGCTCCAGTTGGGAGGGACTTCGATGTCTCGAGCCAGCCAGTGTTCCTCGAGCTCCGGCGGGGCTTCATAGGGCGGATGCGGTGGCTCGACAGAAAGTACGCAGCAGAAAGGACGCGACTCATCACGCTTTTGCGCAATGTGCTCCATGGCGAGGTCGAAGAGCCCGTCGGTCTGGTAGGTTTCAATCTTTCTGAGCGTTGGGTCTTCGTTGACGGTGTAGTAAGTATCGAAAGGCCCGTTACGGAGCTCGAAGCCGATCCAAGTCTCCCAGCGCCCCTGATATTTTCTGGGCACAGGTGTTCGGTTTTCACTGATCGCCGAATAGCCCGGCATGTGAAGGTGACCGCCGTACAGATGCCACTTACCAACGTAGATTGTCTCGTAGCCCGCCTCATTGAATTCGTCCGCCATCGTTCGCTCAGCCGGCGACATTCGCCATTCGATACCCGGTACCATTCGGCTGTGCGCATACTGGCCGGTCATGAAAGAAAAACGGAACGGCACACAGATCGGATAGGTCGAACATGCGTTGTCAAAACGGGTACCCGCCTGCGCCAGAGCGTCGATGTGATCCGTGTGGATATTCGAGTCGCCGTAACAACTCAGCGCGTCGCGCCGAAGCTGGTCGCTCAAAATGATTAGGATGTTGGGGGACATTGGACGTAATTCGTAA
>JASLXP010001287.1 GCA_030740295.1 Planctomycetota bacterium | reverse complement strand
ACACGATACGAATACAGGACAAAATCTGCTGACGCCTTACAGCTTCAGCGAGGACGGAGGCAAGACCTTCAGTGCTCCCCGACCAACGGG
This sequence comes from Planctomycetota bacterium, assembly GCA_030740295.1. The sequence goes on along the minus strand of JASLXP010001287.1, from coordinate 4,755 downwards.
TCTACATGGTCAGACCAGCAAAGCAATCCAATTGTCTGATGAACGAATCCTATGCATCTACCGGCGAGATGATCGGCCCGGGCTCTGGGCAAACCTCTCCGGAATTGATGGCACAAAGTGGATCAACGAATCTGAATTACCACTATGGGGCGCAGGCCTCAGCGATTCAGGAATGACCGGTGCCGGAGGCTCCAGCGAGGAGTTAAGCGCGCTGAAGTTCGGTTACCCCTCCCCGATTCAAACCAGCCCGGGAGAGGTATTAGTCGCCTTCTGGTGCCTCGAGGGCTGGTCCTGCAATATTCGATGGATTCGGTTGAGGGTGAATTAGCAAGCTGCAGAACTCATGGGCGCATTCCCAAGAAGTCTGCAGTTTGCTCACAGAAGTCCGAATGACGAAATGCCCCAATTTCCGTGAACATTCGATAAACCGGTGAGAGGACTTCCCGCAAGGGCCAGGCTCCTCCTCAAACCGTCGAGCCGTGTTAGTAGTGCACGCTTTAGCCTGTGAACACATACGAGGGGCGAAAGTGGCTTTTCTGCGAAGTCTGCTTTCGCCCGCGACCAGACGGCCGTAATGGCCGAAGGCCATACTCATCGTAGCCTGGGGTATCACCCCAGGGATTGTTAATCGCATCAGCCTTTTGGCCGAAGGCCATACTCACCGAAGCGGCGACGTTGCATCGTTGAATATGGCCTTCGGCCAATGATCGTCGCTCTCTCTCGATCCTGGGGCGTTGCCCCAGGCTACGATGAGTATGGCCCTCGGCCATTCTTGAGCTACTACCCCAGATACGCTAAACACACACCGCCCTCCGGGGCTACAACACATAAGAGCGACAACTCGCTTCAGGCCCTGTATGAGTATCAGATCTTTTTATAACGGTTAAACTGATAAATGATCTTTGCCCAGTCTTATGCCCGATTTATGTGTCGAAAATAGACCTGACACCAGACCGTGCCGCGAGGAAACCATGGCAACATCCAAAGACGGTGTTTTTGCAGTGGGCGTCATTGTCTCTCCGGCCGGTACGGTCATCAGCCACATGGGCCAGGGCAAACAGGAGGCTGGCGCGATCTACGTGTACTTGACGGGCGAGACCAGAGAAGAAACTCCTCGCTGAGGAAGATGCCCATGGGAGCAACACCACTGAAAGAATGCACAGGTTCCGCGCAGCTATCCGGGGATGAAGTAGCGTCTCTGGCGGAGGAACTGGACATATCACCCGAATCCAATCTCATCGGCCTGCTTCAGGATGTGCAGGACCGCTTCGGGTACCTGCCTCAGGAAGCACTCCAGGAACTGAGCTGCCGCACGCGGGTGCCGCTTAGTCGCATCTATGGCGTGGTCTCATTCTATGAGCAGTTCTACACGGAGCCCCGTGGGCGGCACATTGTCCGCTGTTGCCGCGGGACTGCGTGCCATGTGCGAGGCGGCGAACGTGTTATCAGCGCCATTGAGAAGACTCTGGGGATTGAGGATGGCGAGACCTCCAGCGATATGATGTTCTCGTTCGACACCGTGGCCTGTCTGGGTGCATGTGCGCTCGCTCCGCTGGCCGTGGTGGACGGAGTTTACCATGGGAAAGTGACTCCGCGGCGCGCGGAAAGAATTCTGCGCCGCATGGTGCCGGCCGAGTCCCCGGAAGGGGAAGACTGATGGAACGATTTGGCTCAGTAATCAGCTTCCGTGAATGGCAGAGCCAACTCAAAGCGGCGCTGGACCCAGACCGGAAAGAGGTCACCATCTGTGGCGGGACCGGCTGCGTAGCCTTCGGATCTCCTGATGTGCAGAAGGCATTTCAAGAGGAGCTGGAGGTCAGTGGCCTGACCGAGAAAGTATCGGTGAAAAGGACCGGCTGTCACGGATTCTGCGAGAAGGGTCCGGTGGTAATCATCCGCCCGGAGAAAGTTTTTTACCCAAATGTCAAGGGCAAGGATGTAACCGAAATTATTGCGGAGACGGTGCTCAAAGGGGAGGCGGTCGACCGACTTGCATACGTTGACCCGGGCAGTGACCGGAAGATCTTCCTTGATAACGAAGTACCTTTCTACGCGAAACAGCAGAGGTCCGTGTTTCGCCTGAATGGTGTTCTTGACCCGCTTGACCTGAAAGACTATGTGGCCCGAGACGGTTACGCTGCCGCGACAAAAGCTCTGGCGGACATGTCGCCGGAGCAGGTCATCGATGAAGTTCGCGAAGCCGGACTTCGCGGCCGCGGTGGGGCTGGTTTCCCCACCGGCGTGAAATGGGGATTCTGCCGCAAAGCGCCAGGCGATGAGAAGTACCTGATTTGCAATGCAGACGAAGGCGATCCGGGCGCCTTCATGGACCGCAGCCTCCTCGAGGGCACCCCGCACGCCATCCTCGAGGGCATGCTCATCGGCGCGTACGCCATCGGGGCTTCCCACGGAGCCATTTACGTTCGCGCAGAGTATCCCATGGCTGTCCGACATACTCAGATCGCGCTGCAACAGGCACGAGAAGCGGGTTTGCTCGGCGAGAACATCCTGGGCACGGGATTCGAATTCGACGTCGTGATCTACAAGGGCGCGGGAGCCTTCGTTTGCGGCGAAGAGACCGCACTGATCGCATCTCTGGAAGGCCAGCGAGGCATGCCTCGGCCCCGGCCCCCCTTCCCGGCAACCAACGGCTACAGCGGGAAGCCTACGAATATCAACAACGTCGAGACTCTGGCCAACATTCCATTGATCATCCTCAAAGGAAAGGACTGGTACAAAGCTATTGGGACAGAAGGTTCAAAGGGCACGAAGATCTTTGCCCTCGCAGGCAAAGTGAACAACACCGGTCTCGTCGAAGTTCCGATGGGGGCAACCCTCCGCCACATTGTGGAGGACGTTGGAGGGGGCGTTCCCGAGGGCCGATCATTCAAGGCCGCCCAGATGGGAGGCCCGTCCGGCGGGTGCGTGCCCGCCAAGTACCTGGACTTGCCCATCGATTACGACTCGCTTCAGCAGGTCGGCGCCATCATGGGTTCCGGAGGGCTCATTGTGCTGGACGACAGCACCTGCGTGGTCAATCTCGCACGGTTCTTCACCGACTTCGTACAGAAAGAATCCTGCGGCAAGTGCACTCCTTGCCGGGTGGGAACTCGGCGCATGCTCGAGATCCTTACTCGAATCACGGAAGGGGAAGGCCAGGAGGGAGACATCGAGAAGCTTGAAAAGCTTGGAGAGATGATCAAGTGCACTTCGCTTTGCGGGCTGGGACAGACCGGGCCGAACCCCGTCCTGTCGACAATCCGGTACTTCAGAAATGAGTACGAAGCGCATATCAATGAAAATGCCTGTCCGGCCGGCGTGTGCAAGGCGTTGATCAGCTATCGCATTCTCGAAGAAGAGTGCGAGGGCTGCGGCGCCTGCCTCAGAGCCTGCCCGGCAGAGGCTATCACCGGCGGAAAGAGAGAAATCCACGTGATTGACCAGAACAAGTGTATCCAGTGCGGCATCTGCATGGAGCACTGCAATTTCGAAGGCGTCATTGTTGAGTGAGGGTTCACAGTGTCTGAAAACGGTTATCTCACCATAGACGAACACAAGGTCGTTCCCGCGCCCGGTGCCACGATATTCGAAGTGGCGAGGGACTCAGGGATCGACATTCCTCACTTGTGTTACGACCCTGAGCTCTGTCTGCCTTCCAGCAGTTCCTGCCGGCTCTGTCTCGTCGAAGTCGATGGGGCGAAGGCGCCCGTAGCTTCTTGTTCGCATCCCGCGGCACCGGGCATGGTGATTCACACGCAGACGGAAGAACTGGTCGAAATGCGCCGGATGCTCCTCGACCTGCTCCTCTCCGACCACAAGATGGATTGCCTGACCTGTGAAAAATCGGGCGGCTGCGCTCTTCAGGAACATGCTTACGAGCTGGGCGTGGAAGAACCGCAGCTCAAGGGGGAACGAGTGACCTGCGAACCGGTACGGGATGGGCCGAGCATCATCTTTGATCGCGCCAAATGCATCCTTTGCGCCCGGTGCGTTGATGTCTGCCACGATGTCGAGGTCACCGGCGCTATCGATTTCGTCGGCCGCGGTTTCGAGACATCCATCGGGCTTCCGCCAGGAGTCTCACGAAAGGATTCGGTGTGCACGGAATGTGGCAACTGCATTGATGTCTGCCCCACGGAAGCCATGTCAGCCGCGCCCTCCGAGGGGCAGGGCCGGTCGTGGGACACAGAGAAGGTTTCCACCATCTGCCCCTACTGCGGGTGCGGGTGCAAGATAAATCTCAATATCAGGAAAAATCAGATCGTTGAGGTCACAGGAGAGCCAGGCCTCGGCATCAGCAACGGTCTGCTCTGCGTGAAGGGCCGTTTTGGAATCGAGTTCGTCAACCACAAGGACCGCCTGAAACAGCCGCTGATTCGCCGCAACGGTGAACTCGAAACGGCATCCTGGGACGAAGCTTTAAGCCTCGTCGCCGATCGCCTCTCTCAGATCAAAGAGCAGTCAGGGCCCGACGCCATTGCCGGGCTGGCGTCGGCAAAGTGCACGAACGAAGAAAACTACGTGATGCAGAAGTTCATGCGTGCGGTAGTTGGCACGAACAACGTGGACCACTGTGCGCGGCTTTGCCACGCGTCCACCGTTGCCGGTCTGGCTCGCGCCTTCGGCAGTGGCGCAATGACGAATGCCATTGACGACTTCGAAAAGACCGACGCCATTTTCGTCATCGGCTCGAACACCACCGAGTGTCACCCGATCATCGGAGGCGCGATCAAGCGGGCAGTGCATCACCGGAAC
>JASLXP010001286.1 GCA_030740295.1 Planctomycetota bacterium | reverse complement strand
GCACAAGGTATGACCGCCATCAATTGTGAGCCCAGGAGGACGATGTTTGATGGTTATTGGCTGATGGTTGATGAGCTCATCGATTGAGATCGAATACCTGCGACAGAGTAACCCCGATTCTGCGACTCTCAAAAATCGCGGTGTCAGACTGGCTCAATATGTATTCACGGTCGCCGAACGTGCCGCGCCGATGCATGAGGATGAGCCAGTCCGCGGGCTCCTTCCAGTAATTCACGAGTTTCAGGTCTTCACGAAAGGAGCCGACCTCCCGATGGGCGATGGTGATAAGCTCAGGATACGGAAAGATGCCCACTGCCGCGTCCTTCGGCGCATTCTCGTTTACGAAGTCGATCACCTGCCGGTCCAGCGCGTCGCACCAGTAGGTCGTCTCGAGTCCAAGCCGGTGAGCACCGGGCAGCCCGCCTGCGATTGGACCGTAATCGCTCAGGTAATAGGGATGCATCACCGCCAGCCAGGCCACCTGAATCGCGAGCAATCCAATCACAACGTGCCCTGCCTTGCTGGTAAGATTCCACCGTGTCGCGGCAGTACGCCACAATTCCACCAGCCCCGGCCCGGCCAAAGCGGCCAGGAATGGATAAAGCGGCAGAAACAATCGAATACCGTCATAACGGGGGACCCCCGGCAGCGAAACGATGACGAAGACTGCCAGCAGATTACCCAACATCAGCACCTGCTCCGGGTTTTCTTTCCAGGTGCTCAGACTCTTTATCATGCCTTTTCCGAATCCAGCAAGTACAACCAGCGGCGTGGTGAACAGGAGCATGATCAGCGGGTAATGAAAGGGCACATTGGCACAATCCATGGACCTGCCGAAATAGAAGACCGAGATCAGTGGTCGTTCCTGAACGAAACCGGCGTAAGCCTTGAGATGCTGCCAGGTATCCACCCACATCAGAGGCCACAGAAAGAAGATAGGAAGGGCGAGCAAAAGGAACAGGCAGGGCCGAAGTGCCTTTTCGCGATGAAACAGAACCGCCCATCCCGTCAGCAGAAAAGGAAGTGGCAGTGCCGTGGCCTTCGTGAGCAGAGATGCGCCAACCAGAATCCCCGCGAGAGGCTGCAGCTTCGTCCGCTTAAAGCCTTCAGCAAAGCATACCGCGCTGGCGAACCAGAGCGCGGCCACATGCAGATCCATCGCAGCGAAGTGTGCGTGCCCGAACAGGCGAGGCGAAAGCGCGAGGCACAGCGCGCTGGTGATGCCTGATGCTTCATCTTTACGGTCGGCTACATACAAAAAGACAAGCGAAACCAAGCCGGCAAAAACAATGGCTGTGGCCAGTCTGCCCGACACCAGATCGCCGAGCAACGGACTGGCTATCCAGCGCGTGATGCCGATCCAGAGCTGGCCGAGCGGCGGGTGTGCGAGTCCGGAGATCCGTTTGGCAGCGCCCTCAGGGCTCCAATACTTCAGGATGATGTCGTGCTGCGTCGCGTCCTTACCGATCCGTTGCAGCCACGGGAAATAGAAGAGCTCCGAGGTCGTCAGGTAAGCCGGCTCGTCCCATGTCATCCCCGGCCCGTGCAGCGTGGCGAACAGCATCAGTAGAACCAGGCCGAAGAGACCGGCAGCGATGATCGCCTTGCGTTTTGCCAGTGCATGCTCTTGCATGTCTGAAAGCTAATGCCAAACCTGAATGCTGTCTATTGTGCCGAAGCCACTGAAAACAGACGCTGCGTACGAGCGAATCCGAAACGTCGTCATAGAAATTCCATTTGGCGTTGTTGCCAGCTACGGGCAAGTTGCTGAAGTCGCTGGTGGATGCACGGCTCGCATGGTCGGTTACGCGATGGCTTCTCTGCCGCCGGGATCGGATGTTCCGTGGCATCGTGTGATCAACAGTCAGGGAAGGATCAGTGCTCGTGCTGGCGGCGATGGTGAGTTTCGCCAGCGTGAACTGCTGGAATCGGAAGGCGTGCGGTTTGATGCTTCCGGCAAGACCAGCTTCGGGGTCTTCGGCTGGCTTCGTGATTGAGCCATCTTCCTGCTTGCGTCTTCTGTGCGTTGGTGATCTTGGGCACCGTCGCTTGCGCGGGCAGACCCAGCCAGGCGCTCAAAGCGCAAAGCAGTAACGCCGGTCGAACCTTGCAGAGAGTCCTCATGTTTCGTCTCCCTTATCCTGTCCGTGTATGAGCCATGTCACTCCACCAGATAGGGCTCCAGCTTCCGGTCTTTCACCCTTGCCCCGCCCGTCTGGATGAGTTCAAACAACATCTCCACCCCCTCCAGGTACACGTCGCCATGGAAGGCTGAGCCGACCACGTTCGCCGGCCACAGGTCATCCCGCGGCCGCACGGACAGAACCCCCAGCCAGGGACGTTGCGGACGGTCCAGCAGGTAGGCCAACATCTTCGTGTAGAACCCCGTCTCCACCAGGAAACCGTCCGTGCCCGCGTGTCGTTCGAGGAATTCGAGGAAATCCCGGCCCTCGGCCTGCGGTTCCGCGAACAGCACCTTTGAGGGGTCGTAGCCGATCCCCTGCTGCACTCTCGCATACTTCGTCAGACTCATGGCGCACCTTCGGAACTTCCACCCCTCCGCCCAGAATTCATATTAACAACATAAAGATACAATCGCTTAAGCGAAACCTCCTCCGTCCGCCGCCCACACGCCCGGCCCGCCTCCTGAGGAGGCGAGGAATCCCGTTCACATCTTAAATCTCAAATATTCCTGTTGGGGGAGGTGGGCGCGGAGCTCGCGCCTCGGTCTTCCGGTCCGAGGACGCCAGTGAAGGGGCCCGACCGGCATCTGCCTTGGGAGTTGCCGCCTTTCTCGAGATAGCCAGCCTCTGCGACTCATCTGTCGGCCAACAATCATCCCATCGGCCATAGACGGGGATGGCTCAATCCAGAAGACCGTTGGGAAGGAGGCCGTTGCCTTCGGCTTCTTCCTCGTTCTTGGGCCTGACGATGGCGTAGTTGAGGTAGTAGGTAAGGGGTTTCGACCATTTCTCACGCGGCGAGATATTCTCGATGGTGAGTCTGTTGTCCTTTTCGCGGAGCTGTTCCCAGTCGAGAGCAAGCGTCATGAAGGACCACGATTTCTGCGTGAAGGGGGCCGGGCCTTTGTACAGTACTGACTGGTTCAGAGTGACTCGAATGGTCGGCTTGATCTCCTCCACCGGCGCCAGCCGCCCGCAGACCATCAGGTCATACTCCCCAACGTCGTCATCGTCGATGCTGAACGTCCACACGCCCTTGCGAGAGGGGCTCTTCGGATAGTACTGCGTGCACAGGCGACCCTCCGCGATGACGGGCTTGCCGGTGTGGAAATCAAAGGCATTGGCGAAAATGTCTCTAAGCGGATCCAGCTTCGCTTCCTTTTGGGCGATCGTGAGGTTGTCGCTTTGCCCCTTCCGATACTCGGGGAGGTCGTAGAAGGATCTGGGCTTATCGAACTGTTCCAGGAGCTGCTTCATCGTGCTCAGCGGCACATAGTAGTGGCCGGAATAGGTCCGGGCCGAAGGGTGGATCTCCATGGCTCGCTTCAGACCACCGTCCGCCTTCTGGAACATCTCTTCGATTTCGTCCCGGCTTTCCTCGTGAAGGCGCGGATTCAGGACCATCCCGTTGCTCCACAGGTAACGGTCCATGTGGTTGAGCACACGGGTACCGGGGCGAAGGGCTTCGTACACGCCTTTGCCGCACAGTTGGTCCGTGGCCCGTTCGAGAGAGCCTTCCCGGTTCTCCTCGCTCGCGCGATATCTTCCCGGGTTCCAGAGGGCATCGGCCATATGGGCCAGCTCGAAGGCCCGGTTGGGGAAGGTGGCGTTCGCCATGTATCCCGCGCAATCATTCGCAAAGAAGCCGGGATAGTGCCAGGCGGTGAAATTGATGACCTCGCATCCATAGCCCATGGTATAGTGTCGGCCCATTGCGTTCTGCCAGACCATCGGCTTGCGGCCTGCAGAATCCGTGAACCACTGCACCTGCGCCTTTGACTTGTGGTAGCCCTTTACCTGGTTTCCGGTCCAAAAGACCTTGATCTCGGGGGCCAGGTTGGTGCGGATTCCCCGGTAGTATTCCGTGCGGGTATCGCTGTACTGCTCGTTCTTCCAGTGCGGGCCCCAGTAGTAGGTAGGACAGAAGACCATCTTCACGCCTGGGTGCTTCTCCTTTACCGCGGTGTAGAGCTTCTGAACGTAGCGGTTGTCGATCCGCCAGGCTTTGCCTCCGTCGACCTGCGCGTCGATATCGTTCAGTGGGTAACGAGAGTCGTCGAGAATCACCGATATCCCGGCCCCGTAAGAGGCGAGCTGCCTGTGCCGCCTGAGGTGATACTGGAATGTGCGGTCGCTGGTGAGGCACAGCTTCGGGAACATCGGGGTGCGGTCCGCAACGTAGAACTCCAGCCCGAAATCCGCGAACGGTCTGGCCATGCGCTTCAGGTTTTCGTACCTGACTTCCAGGTCCGGGAGCCCGGCGTCCGTGAAGCAGTAGGTCTGGTTGAAGAAGAAATTGAGTTTATTGAAGAGCCCGAACTCAACCAGGTCATCGCCATATCCGGAATGCCCGCGCAGCGGGGTCACGGGCCAATCGCGCACCCGGCACCGGCGCGCCATTCGTCTGCCGCCATCGACACACTGAATGAACGATACAACGCCCCACACGGTGCCTCGGTAGTCGTTGCCGCTGATGACCGCTTCCTTGTCGCCAATCTCCAGGTAGTAACCCTCCGGCCTGTCGGGTGTATCCGGGTGTTCAGACGTGAGCACTCGGATCGTGAACGGTGCGTCGTCGGACACGGAGATGCCGTAACGCTTGAACTTGATCCCGATCAGCCGGAAGACCGGGTGATCCTTCGGAAAATCCGCGCCGCCTTCGAAGCGTACGCTTGTCAACGCGACGAACTGGTCCGTGTATTTCGGTTCCTGCGGCGTCGGGTAAGGTCTGCAATCCGTGAAGGCCGGAAGCTTCAGGTTGTCCAGGGCCGGCGTGTAGTCGTCCAGCCAATGACGAACGGCCTTGGCCGCGTGCAGCCCGGGCGCTGGATAGTAGCGCCGAGAGTTGTCGATATCGGGATAGCCTTTGGCGTTCAGATCTTTGCAGTACTGCAACGCTTTGGTGCGGTTGCCACGCCGGAGCTCGATGGAAGCGAGGAACATCATCGCGTCGCCGATGCGGCCTGGCGTGACCTGGCTGCCCTGAACATCCTTCTGATCCATTACGGCACGGAACAACGCTTCGGCCTTCTCGTTCTCCCCGTCTGACCAGTACATCCGTCCGAGCCCGCTGTAATCTTCCGCGATTTCCGGGGTCTTGCTGAAATCGGTTGAAGCGATCTTCTTCAGGGTGTGAGCCTCATACCCCTTCTTCCGACGCTCGATCACATCTTCGGGCAGGCATTCGACGTAGTAGGACCGAAGGGCCTGCCACGGGCTGCCGAGAGCGGCTTTCCGGGCTTCGATGTTCTCACGGATCTCCTGAGGGCAATCTGGTATTTCGAGAAGCCGGCCAACGTACACCTCGTACTTGATCGTGTCAGGCTGGACCTTTGAGTATTGCAGCAGACGCAACTGGTAAAGCTCAATGCGCACATTGCTCGGCAAATCCTTCAGTTTCTCGACTTCGTCCAATTCCCGTATCCCCTCGGCATGGGTCTTGGCTTCCGCTTCGGGATCGCGCACCTTTGCGCCCACTCGTGCCCGGTCTTTTGAAGGCTTCCAGACTTCGGCGGTCATCAACGCCTTTGCCGCCTTCAGTTGCTCCATGAGCATCGTCGGGTTCCAGTCCGTCCCGCGCAGAAGCTCCTCCGCTTCATCCTGCGCAGACAACGAGAGGGATACCGACATTGCGGCGAGGACCAATCTGAAGGACACGATTCGTTGCATGGCTCTCATAGGCATTTCTCCGCGTTGCCACCTTGCCCGACTATTCTAACAATCTTCACGCCTATCCTGTCTCCCTCGTACTTGGTTTCCTACCGGAGGTCGGTCCCTCCTACTTGATTGAACGCGCTTCCGACCGGAAGTCCATCACCCGATGAAACGTCAAATAGTTAGCATCGTGGAAATTGTGCGAGTTGCCCCAGGCAGTGCGGCTGGCGGCGATGATGTTGTTGCCGTCGAATTGCCAGTCCACGTATTGGAAGGCGTGATTGCCGGTGTCGGGGTGCATCAGGAGGACACTCTCCACGCGCCAGTCTCGCACATTCCTGGATGAGATCAGGGCCAGTACATTTCGCACGGCTCTTGGATTAGATGCCTTGTTAACGAGACTCCAATAGCGATCGGTCTTGGGGTCGAATCGAATGGTGAATTTGGTCTTCCCGCCCGGCATGCGAATGATGTCAGTCTTGGGATCGAAAGTAATCTCCCTGCCGTCAGCGGAGACATGCACCACCGCGGCCTGTTCGCCTTGCTTGGATTCCAGACGGAGGACATTCAGGATCTTGCCATCGGGGTCGATCACGATGTTGCCTTCGAGCCAGCCAGCCGCGGAGGTGTCGCCCCACTCACGTTTAAATGGCAGACGATTCGAAAACGTCCAGTTACTCGCGTCGAGCAGGTCGGTGTCTTCCGAAGCACTCATGACGAATGCGCGGAAGTGGCGTCCCCATCCTTCGTTGCCGTGTTTGTCTTCCATCGCACGCCAGATGCGGCCGTTGTGATTCATCACAGGAACGGGCGCACAGTGATAAGCATTCTCACCGCGCAGCAGGCCGGATTTTGCATCTTTGGGCTCAGTCCAGGTTCTCCCACTATCGTCGGAACGTCGGATCACCGTAGGCCCGTATCGTTTGCCGGCGCCGATGATGTAGAGCTTTTTTTTGTGCAGGAAGAGGGTCGACCAGAACTGGCCCTTGATGGTGGACATCCTTTCCCACAATGCGCCACGATTCGAACTGATGAAGACTTCGGTAGTGCCGTAGGTCGTTCCCTTCCCAAACCAGTCGTGCGACGCGACATACCGGCCGTCGGGCAGGATCACGATGCTTGGAGAGCCGATGTAGACCTTCTGAGGATCGGGTGACTGACTGATGATGACACCTGGCGGCGGATAATGTACTTCGGTGGACTTACCCATGGTCAGCTTGGGAGCCAGTAGAATGCCGCCTGTCCAGTTGCCTTGTGGAATTCTTACGAATTCGCCAGCCTTGCACCATCGGTGAAAGATGGCCATCTTGGTTTTTCCGCCATCGGTATACCAGAACTGCAGGTTTGGGAGTTCGCTCCATTCCTTGCTGATGATGTGCCGGTGTTTCATGGAAGTTACAGCATATGCTAAGCCATCCTTATCCGCTGTGAAGCTGATGTTGGCCATCTTCCCACCATTGGTCTGCGTGTAGTACCAACCATCGAAACGCTCAGGGACATCGCGCCAGACGTACTTGCGATTGCCGTAAGCGAGGGAACCGCTCTTGAGCTTCATGATCCTGAAATTCGCCCCGTTTGCTCTGATAGACGACAGGTCGTTCGGACCTTCGGCAGCAAGCATGGCCATCCCACACAAGTGCAAAAGAGATAAGGTGCAGTTCATTATGAAACCCATACTTGTGTCATGAAACTTCACCTGTCATCTCCATCCCCGCCACACCATCGCAATGCGTTCAGGAACATCGTCATCTCTGCTCCGGTGGGCGGCTCGTCTTCCGTCTTGGCGTTGAGGCCGATTGCCAGGCCACAAGCCATGTAGCGTCCTTTTCCAATACTTCCACTGACGATTACGGGCCGGCCGCTTTTCGCGGCTTTTGCTACGACAGCGCCTTGGGGGCCGGGCTCCAGCTCGATATGATCGTAATAGGCGTGCGGGTGCGGCTGGTCAGGTTTGATGCCTTCGGTGATGGGATGTTCGCCTACCGGAACCCATTCGGCATCGCGTACGTGGGCGATGCCCCTGGCGCAGATGCTGGTCAACAGTCGAGGCAGGCCGCGGTATCCCACGGCGTCATGAGTCGTAACCAACCCTCCGCCCGCGCTCACGAATTTCTCCAACGTTTTGACTGTCTCCGGCCCCATGGAAGCGCCCTTTGGCTGCGGCAGCACGACGACCTGGCATCGCTCCAACACGATCGGATACAGACCTTCGAGCGGCTGGACATCCATGCCTTCGATGTTGCGCATGCCTTTCAAGATGCCCTGCGAGCCGTAACCGCCTTGCAGGACCCCAACCCGCAGGCCCTTGCCCGTAAACCTCGATGCCTGTTTCGCTGCCAGGTCTTCATCGGTCAGCGGCCGGGCTGACTCAACTCTCTGTCGCCAGTCCTCCGGCATGGCTGCCTCCATCCACACCAGGCCGTTGCAGCCCGTGCGGCCTGGCTTCTGCTTGAATTGAGAGACGCCCCGGATGCTGGCGACGATGAAGTAACGCATCGCAGGATCCAGCTTGTCGAGCTTTACCGTGTAGACATTCGCCCTGTTCTTGTGCGCGGCAACGCCATGGTGTTTGTCAATGCTGAGCTCGGCCAGTTTTTCTGCGTTGCCGGCGGGCGCAGATGCGAGGGCCCGTACTGTCCGAAAACCCATGATGGTCAGCTTGGACATTTCACACAGCCTCAGGCCCCAGGATTGAGCAATGGTCTCCCCCTTGTATCATGCAATTCATAGCCTTCTCGGGACGAAGACTGCCGCCAGAGAGAGACGGCCGCATAGCGCAGGCACACGTTGCCTGTCCGCCTTCCTGCTTGTGGGACGTCAGGACGTACGCCGCCAATGAGTAAGACTTAAGCAACCCGCCAAGGAACTCGGAGCACTCTACGTTCAGGTGGCGTGGGGCCGTTGCGTCGAATCCGCCGTGGTCGCGACAACCCTCAGCCAGACGAGCCGGTATCTCGTTGCCAATGCCCTGGTGAGGACGGTCGTCATTGTGGAACCCACGGTAACACCTCAGAACCCGGCGCAGACTCGCCATACCAAAAAGGACGAAATGGCTGAGGCATTCCTCCTTGATGCTACGCACCCATCTTTCTGCGTACGCGTTCGCGTTGGGCGCTCGATAAGGGGCTTCCACCACTTCGACTTCTGCTGTTTTCAGAACTCTGTCAAAGCCGTGCACGAACAGGCAGTTCCGGTCATGCAGCACGAAGCGCGGCTCGATGTCGTGATCATCGCAGGCCATGAGGACGTTTCTGGCCATCTGACTCATCCAGAGTTGGTCTGGGGAGAAAGTCGCCTCGGAGAGAACAACCCTTCGTGTGTGGAGATGCATCACGAACAATACATGCGCGATCTTCAGACCGGTGACCGTCCAGACTTCCTTGGTGAAGAAGTCTCCGCAGAGCAGCACGTCTGCGTGACGTGACAGAAACTGCTGCCACGTCAGGCCTTGCCTCTCCGGTGCCGAAGGCAGACCGTTCCGACGCAGGATGTCCGCGACGCAGCTCTTCGAGATACTGATATCCAGCTTTGCCAACTCCCCGGAAATGCGTCTGTAACCCCACGCGTTCTCCCGTGCCATTTGGCATACCAAGGATTCTGTCTGGGCAGGAGTTCCCGGTCTCCCAGGCTTCTTTTTGCCCCTTTCCGAAGTAGTTCCATTTCTTCCGCTCAAGCCTCCTCTGCCAGTCCAGGATGGTGCTTGGCTTCACGATGCTCACCAGTTCATTCATGAGCTTACGGCCCATGGCAAGGGCCGCCTTCATCAGGGAGAAACGTTCGTCATCGGTGAAGGGGATGCGTCGTACTTCGAACTTGCTCCTGAGGATCCTATTCTCCAGACGCAGATAATCGTTCTGGAGGGTGAGGTCTCGACACAGAAGCCGTGTAATCGTTGCGATGAGTGGGAACCCGGCCCAGTGAATCGGCTGTTTGGTGTCCTTCACTGTCCTGAAACTCTCGGAGATCGTGGATTTGACCAAAGCCGGAGGATACCATTATCTCCCTGGTCAGAAACGGGTTCCCTCTCACATGAGTTTTTGGACGGTACGGGCCTATAGGCAAGAAAGACGATATATAATTCGCCCCCCTGCTAACGTTGGAACTCAGAGACTGCGGTCAGTTACGAGCGGAGTAAGGAAAGTAGTAAACCTCAAAGCAACAATTGACTCCAATGAGCGACGCTAGAAAGCAGTTCTCTGGAGTGACTTGGTTAGCGTCAGAGTCTTTTGAATCTACTTCCAGATCTTTTATCAGCTCTGCTCTTCTCTGCCTTTCTCCTCTCTCCAAGCTTCTTGTTCGCTTTGGCTGCCTCAACCGCGAGCAGGACAGGAATGACGAAAGCCAAGATATTTAGCTTACCTGCCATTCTGCCGGTATGTAACTGCCCATACAAAAAGTATCCGGCCATGATGAAACTGCATACAGGGCATAACCAACAGGTAAAAACAGATTCCACGATTACGACCAGCCCTCCGCATACCATGTGTGCAATACCGAACATGCGCATATTCTTGGCCAGCCCCATCAAGAACTCCCATTTCTTAGATCCGTAAAAACTCTCCCGTCTTGACCGGGCAAGGTCTGGTGGCCAGCTCTTGTCCGGTAACAGGAGCTACTTTAATACTGCGGCCCAAACATCGACGATAGGAAGACCCCTACCGCAAAGAAAAGCAGCGTAAACAGAATCACCATCAGCACGCGCACCAGCTTTGAGCGATGGCCGAGATATCGAGCGATGCTTTTGGCTGAATCGCTGCGGGCCTTGACTGCGTGATCGGGATACTGGGCTGGATGAGTGAAGAGGTATCCCAGTGCAGCGCTTATGGGGAGCTGTCCATTGACGGCCCAGCCGGATGCTTCGAGGATCGGGCTCAGATTTCGCCGGCGCAGCTTGAGGAATGCGAGCCCGATCAGTGGCACGATCACGATCACAGCCAGCATGAACATGGCCGATGCCCAATGCCACCACCGCACCTGCGAGAGGGTTTTGGTAATGAATGCGAAAGAAGAACCCAAAGCGGCGAAACCCACGCTGACAGCAAGAACGACGTCTCGAACAGAACGCCCATTCGACGCTGGTGCCTTCGCTGCCTGTGGCGTTGCTGCTTTTGCATCCGGCTTCTTTTTTTCTGCTCCCGCCTTGGCCACGGCCTCCTGACCCGATTTCTGGACCTGGGTCAGCTCTTTGTCCAGCCGCGTTTCCAGATCCTTGTATCGCCCGCCGGAAAACTTCTCGACCTGCTTCTCCGCAAACTCAGCCAATCGTGCAAACGGTGATTTAAGCGCTTCCCAGATGCTGACCGGCTGTGAAATCAAGTCGACCACCCGTGCATCCCAGACTTTGCCGTCCGGTGTGGTAAAGATGCCCCGCCGCCCAGTATAAAGCCCCTTCGCATCTCCGGAAGTGACGGCCGTGGCAACCTCAAACCTCTCGCTCGTGTCCTTGCCGGTCATCTCCACATACATGACGAATGCGTACGCGTTGGCCGCGCTCTTCTTGTGCTGAGCGCGGTTCGTCACTTTGAGATTAAAGGTGAATTCCGTTCCATTCATGATCAGCCGTCCTTCCTGAAACAACGCCTCCTTTTCCGGCTGATAAAGGTCGGAGAAGCTGACGTAGTTCCTTGCAAGCGAGAGCAGGTTCTGCTGGCAGAGGATCAGCTTTTCAAGGGAACTGACGGCGGCGACTTCATCGGCGACCTCCAGGTCGTTCTTGATCATTTCCCGGACTTCCGCTTCACATTCAGATGCGAGGTGCTGTTCCAGCTTTTCAACGCCCAGCTTTCCAACATTCCCGGCCGGCTTGGTCGCCATGTAATCCTGGTATGCCTTCACCGCTTTCAAAACAAAGTGCCATGATTCCTCATCAAGCTCCGCAGTGTCGGGCCGGGGCATCACCGTTAGCGCGTTCGTGCGGAAGTGATCGATCCGTTTCTTAAATGCCAGATTCACCTGCTCGAAGCTGAGCACACCTTCAGCAGAAACGGGGGCAAGGGGCAGACGCTCTGTGTGGCTATCCAATTCACCCCTGTTGCTGATACTGAGTGCTTCGAGCTCTTCTTTGGAGAGCTTCAATCTCTCAATAATCTGAGGGTCGGCTGCGGCAAGACGGCATTGGGCAAAATACTCTTCCACCTTTTCGTGGACAGCTTCCACCGCCTCCGCCACCGAACGGGTCTTGTCACCCCAGGGCATGACGTCCGAGATACCGTCCTCCGGCACGCAGCCCTTTTTCCACCAATTGAGATAGAGGTCCGCTTCTTTCTTGAATGCATCGAGTTTGCCCACGTTGAGGCCGTCCTGACCGCTGGCGTCCTTCTCAGGTGCCATGACGGACATGACAGCCTTCATGTACTCCGCGGTTTCATCAGACGCGGCCCCGGGGATGACGACGCCGTCACCATTTGAGTTTGCTTCAGCGTTGATGCGCTTTGTGTCGCGGATCTGGGGGAGGGATATCGAACGGCCGTCCGGCTCGCCGAGATTGTTCAGGATGTGTTTGGCCGCATCGATAAGTTTCTGCGCTTCGTCATCCGCTTCATTCAGATCACCAAGAAACAGTTGCTCATTCCGCTCGCTAATACATTCCTGGTTTTTCAGAAGCTTGAGCGTCCACTTGATGACGCTGCGCATTTCGTCTGCACGAATGCGCCCGTTCCCCTCGGTGTCGAGAATCTTCAGGAAAGACTCGTCACAGTGAAGTCCATCGACCGGAACGCTGGTAGCCATCCAGAGCGCGTTGTCGAGCTCCAGAGCGTTTGCCAGGTCGAGCGCATTCTCGATGCAAAGCTGATGCTGCCCGCCGAAATTATTGAGAACGATAGCGTTTTCTGGTGTGGCCTCAGTGGAGGACATGGCGTAATACGTAATGAAGTAATGAGTAAGTTCTGAATGTGAGGGCCGGGCATGTCTGGATGCCGGTTGGGATGATCATCCTTCTCTGTTCGCAACCGTAAGCGCACCCACAGACTGATGGGAATCGTCCGGTTTAATCTTCTCTTGCCCCTCTTGTCGTCCTGTCATCCATCGTCCTGTCTTTTACCGAGAATCGAGTATCAGTCTCAAGAAACGCCAATTCAACTAAACCGGACCTCGCTCCCACACTTACTCATTACTCATTACGCATCATTCCACCGCCGGCCCGAAGGGAGCCAGCCTCAGCACAGGATATTCTGAACGGCCGAGCGAATGGTCGTCCGTGCGTTTGACGATGTCCCATGCCTGCTTCATCAGTGTGCGGACGGTCTCCTGGCAATCGGTGTCGTCAATGCGGTTGTTCATTTCGAACGGGTCTTCACGAAGATTGTAGAGCTCGTCGAAATCGAAACCGTTCCAGCAGAGCTTCCAGTCACCGTTCCAGATGACGCGTTGAGTGAACCAGTATCGAGTGCCGTAGTATTCCGCGTAGCCCTGGGTGAAGTTGGCCGCTTCCTCTTCGGGATTTCGAAGAAGCGAAACAAAGGATCGGCTGTCTTCATTTTCGAGGGCCTCGGCCTCTGCCAACTCGGTAAGAGTGGGCGCGACATCGTGTAAACCAACTCGACCATCGGTGACCTGCCCTTTGGCAATGCCAGGCCCGGCCGCGACCATTGGGATGTTGTAGACCTCTTCGTAGCCGGTGACGTTCTTCATGTAGATGCCGTGCGAGCCGAGGAGCTCGCCGTGATCGCTGGTGAGGATAATGATTGTGTTTTCGAGCTGGCCCGCGGCCTCGACCTGATCGATGAGTTTGCCGAACTGCTGATCAATCTCCGTGACCATGGCGTAGTAGCACGCGGCAGCCTCTTTCTTTTCCCTGTCCGTCAGGTGAGCGAAAATACGTGCGGCCTTGCGATACAGGCCGGGACGCCCCGCAAGATCATCGGATACGTTCGGCTGCAGCTCGATGTCGTCCACGCTGTAGAGAGAGAATGCCTCCTCCCCGCAGACGAAGGGATCGTGAGGCTCGATGACACTGGCGAAGCAACACCAGGGATCATCGCCGCTGAGGGCATCGCTCAAGAACTCCAAGGCGGCTGAAGTTGTCAATCCGCACATGCGATCTTCCGGAGAACGGTCATTGACCCCATACAGGATGCTCGTGCGATAGCCTTCAGGGCCTTCGATGTGTTTCTCGAGCGAGAATTCTGTCTCAGCATTCTGTTTCGCCCGCGCCTTTGGATTTGTATCCGCAACCTGCCACCCGAATCGATTCAAATCATTCGAACGCTCGACATGCCACTTGCCGAAGTACCCGGTCCTGTAACCTGCGTCCGACAGACGCTGCGCAAAGTGAGGATGCTCTGTCCGCAAGTTGCATTGGTCGTCATGCACACAATGGGTCACCGTGAGCACGCCATGACTGTGGGGAAGAAGCCCGGTCATCAGGCTCGCCCGGGCCGGGGAACAGACCGCGTTTGTGGTGTAGGCATTTCGAACGCGAACGCCGCGAGCCGCGAGTTTGTCGAAGTTGGGCGTAATGCACGGATGCTCGGGATCGAGGACGCGTCCCTGCATCTGGTCCGTCATGAGGAAAAGGATGTTAGGCTGCATGGGAGTAATGAGTAATGAGTGATGCGTAATGAGTCACTACGGCCTTTCAGCCGTCAGGGCTTTGAACAGCTCTTCCGCCAGTCTCTGGTGGCCAAACTCGCTGTAGTGCACCCGGTCGCTGTCGCTCAGTGCGAGCTTCAGGGGATCATCGTCTTTCAACACGGTGTGTAAATCAATGACCTCAAACTCGTGCTTTGAGATTTCAGCGTCGAGGAACTTGTGGACCGGCTCAAGGTAGTAAGGCTTGAAATCAACGCATAAAGGGAGGAGAGCGACCATGACGCGGCAATCGCCTTCAGTCTTCAACTTTTCCAGGGCACTCAGCGCGTCCTGCACTCGCAGCCAGCGGCTTCTGTTGATGTGCAGGCTTGCGAAATAGTCCATGTAGTGCGACTTGCCGGTTGAAGCTGGGAATCCGTGCTTTTCGATATGTTGCTTCATGGCGTCCAGGAGACCTTGATTTATCTCCTCAAGTCCGGCGTAAGGATCACGAACAGTCTGCAGCGATTCCTCGATCCGGTTTCTCGCGCGCAGGGCTGCCTGATATCTGCGACTGTATTGAAAAAAGAGATGCGCGAGCTGGAAATGTCTGGCCAGGCCGGTCGGCTTCAGGCCCGATAGCTCAGGATGCTCGCCGATCGATTCGAGCTCACCGGCCACCACGTCGGGGTCGTTGAGACAGTATCCAAAGATGGCCAGATCGGGCTTGAATGGCATTCCTTTGTGCTTGAGTGCAGCCACCGCCTGGCCGAAATCGTAGCCGACCGCCGCACAATTGATGACCTCATACTTTTGAATCTTGCTGTCAGCATCTTTTGTATTCCGCTCATTCAACATCCGCTCGAGACGCTTGGCCGCGATTTTTTCCAGCACCATGTCACCGCCGTGCATGACGCTGTCGCCAAAGAGCATGATGCGATAAACGCCCTCCGGTTTTTCCAGCTTGTATTCGTAATCGCGGAAACCAGACGAATTACTTTGCCAGGGGATGCCTTTGTATTCGGATTTCGCGTTGGGTCGAAACTCGTAACGCAGATCCAAATGCTCGGAAAGGATGATGCTTTCGTTTCGTGATGGCTCTGCCCGCTCCGGCGCGGTAAGCCGAAGAAACAATTCTGCAAGGGCTGCCAGCAACAGCACACCACTTCCGGCAGCAACGATGCGGAACAGATATTTCTTCTTCATCGATAAGAACTGACAGAGCTAAAGCCATCCATTCACGATTCACGATTCACTCTTCCGGCTCGATAGCCACCTCCCCCGCGCCTTCTGTGCTTTCAATGATGGCATCGATGACGAGCATATCACGATAACCGTCTTCGAGGTTGGCCGCGCAATCCGTGTCGTCCAGGATGGCCCTTGCCCACGTGGTGAGCTCTTCGCGATAGCCTGGTCGATTCACTCCGCCCTGGTAAGAGATGCCGCCGTCCCACTTGATGACTGGGTTGTCGTTATAGAAGCCCTTGCCGACCGGTAAGTCCGGGCACGCGTATTCGAGCTTCGTCCAGTTTTGCGTTTCCACCCATGCCGGCCCCGAGCCGACAATCAATGACCGGTTCTCAAAAGAAGGTGATCGGAATGCCATGAGCTGGCTGCCGGTCGCGCCGGAGGCAAAACGAAAGTTGATGTTTGCGGCATACAACTCTCCTTCGAGATCGCTGCGGAATGCAGACACGGCAACGATCTCGCCCATAAAGAAACGGCAGACGTCAATGTGATGAATGATGTGGTCGAGGAAAAAGAACCGAAACATGTCGTCACTCGATTCACGATTCATTCCCCAATCCATCCGCATGCCCGGCCCGGGGCAGATGTATCGCGCCTGGTAGGCCATGGGTGTGCCGAAGGATTCGCGTTCCATGATCTCTTTGGCCATCTGGTTTACCGGACAATGCCGCTGGACCGTACCCATCAGCACCTTCAGCGATGTCCCCTTTGCCGCGTCTCGAAATTCCTTCGCGCGGGCGGCCGTCATGGCCGGCGGCTTTTCGGTAAAGAGATGCAGACCTCGGCCGAGCGCTTCAGTTCCAATCATCGCGTGCACATCGGGCGGGGCAGCCACGACTACTCCGTCAAGTTCTTCTTCATCGAACAGCTTCAGGTAGTCGGTGTAGAACCGCGGCGCACCGAATTTTTCCGCAGTCTTCTGCGCTGCTTCCTCGCGAAGGTCGCAGGTGGCTACGAGCTCGAGTTCTTCGATCACTTGAATGGCGGGAAGGAGATTTCCGTTCGGCAGCCCGCCGCAACCGACCATGGCTATTCTGAGCTTGGACATGAGCGTAATGAGTAATGCGTAATGAGTAATGGGCCCTCTCAAGGCCGGACAGCAGTCTTTGGTTTCAGAATTCTGTCCAGAGCGGCCCATGCATGCCAGCCGGAAACTTACTCATTACTCATTACGCAGTACGTCCGCTTGCTTTTTCAGGCCCTCCCAAGTTGAATCCTCCCTTCCTTCCTGCAGCGCATATCACCATGTCCAACATCAACATTCTGGAGGTCCTGGAAGAATCCAAGAGCGAGATCGAGCCGAAGTTGGAGGAGTACATTCCACGCGCATTTTCGGATGCGAATATCGAGGCTATCTGCGGAAAAGCGCGGTTCGCATACGACATCGAAACGGCAACCAAGGCGCTTTCCGAACCGATCTGGGAGTTCCTCGACCGCGGCGGCAAACGTTGGCGACCGGCCCTCCTGCTGCTTGTAGCTGAAGCGCTGGGTGCGCAGAAAGATGACGTGATCGATTTCGTGGCCATCTGTGAACTCGTGCACAACGGCACGCTCGTCATCGACGATATTGAAGATCAGAGCGAGCTCCGCCGCGGCAAGCCTTGCCTCCATCTGGTTTACGATCTCGACGTCTCCATCAATGCAGGCAACGCCCTTTACTTTCTTCCGTTGCTCGCACTGAAGCAGCGCAAGGATGACTATTCTCCGGCGGCGATCATCAAGGCCTACGAGCTCTATTCGCAGGAGATGATCAACCTTCATTTCGGACAGGGCTTCGACATCTGGTGGCATTCGGGCAACAAGGAGCCAAATATCGATGAATACCTTCAGATGTGTGCGTACAAGACCGGTACCCTTGCACGGCTGAGCTGCAAGCTCTCGGCTCTACTGGCCGGCGCTTCTGATTCACAGATTGAAGCCATCGGCCGCTTCGCGGAATCGGTTGGTGTCGGTTTTCAGATTCAGGATGACATCCTCAATCTCGACAGTGAAGAATTCGCCGAAGGCAAAGGCTTCGGTGAAGACATTCACGAAGGCAAACGCACGCTGATCGTCATTCACTGTCTGGAAAGTGCCGCGCCTGAACATGCCGCTCGGCTCCGTGAGATCCTGTCCCTGCACACCAACGATCAGGCCCTCATCCGTGAAGCGGTCGAGATCATTCACAAAACCGAAAGCATCGAATTTGCCAGGCAGCGCGCCAGGGAGATTGTCAGTGAGGCATGGGACGAAATGGAATCAGAGCTTCCTGAATCGGAAGCAAAGAACAAACTGAAGGCGTTCGCTGATTTTCTGATCGAGCGGAATGTCTGAGAAGAACCTGGCATCGCCGTAATCCATCGTCAGTCAGCTTTCTTTTGAAGAGCTTTTGCCGCTTGCACAGCCGCGAGGGCATCCAAGAGCCCTGCACCGAATTCAGGGTCTTTGCCTTTATCGCCCAGGTCTTTGCAGGTCTGTTCCATGAGGGCTTTGACTTCCCACGCGTTAAGATCAGGATTGGCGGACAGCATAAGCGCGGCGACCCCGCCAGCGTGAGGGCCTGAGAACGAATTCCCCTTGGGGCCCTCGATCAGACCCATGCTCCGTCCCTCATCACTGATCAGCTTGTATCTGGTCCTGGGATTCCGTGCTAATCCGGGACGCCCCCAAACCGGATAGCCGCCGATACAGCCTGTGACATCCGGTTTCGTGAGCGGGCGTGACTTCGGATAGTCACCGTAGAACTTGACGTCTTCCCAATAGCACGGTCCAGCGCTGCTGAAGCCCGGACGTGTCCCATCTTTCAGGATGCCGGCGGCCGCGATGACGCAGGGAATGTCTTTGGGAAGAGCAATCTGTTTCCCAGCCGGCTGAGCAGCCCTGCGGCTGCCAGGACCAAAGTTTCCTGCTCCCCCGACGGATACAATGCCGCCAGCCGCCAGGTGCTCGTGAGCCAATCGATAGATGCCGCGGAAGTTTCCGAGTTCTCTCCCCGGCCACATGTAGCTCATGGACAAAATGTCAGCTCCGTTGCGAAGTGCGTATTCGTAGGCTTTCAAATGCCCCATGCCTCGGAGGACCATCACCCGCGCACGTGGGGCGATTCCCGTCACCATCTTCAGCTTGTTGAGGGGGCGACCGACCATGATGCCTGCACACATGCTGCCATGGGTGATAGCCGGGCCGTCACCGAGGGCGTACCAGAACTGACGATTGAAATCGTAACCAAACAGATCATCTACGTAGCCGTTACCATCATCATCTTTGCCGTTCAGCTCCTCCTTACGGTTCCTCCACAGCGCACGCACCAGGGAGGAGGACACCATCATGCCTGTATCCATCAGCGCGATGGTTACGCCGCTGCCTGTCGTACCCTCAGCCCATGCCAGATCCCCTTTCACTCTTTTCACGTTCCAGGGGATGAGCAGCCCTTCCGCTGAAAAAACCTCGGCCGAGTCATCTTTCCATTCCTGAATTACGGACTGGTAGACACTTTTGAATCTTTCCTGATTCTGCAGGGCCCTCACTGGGCGCGCATGCAAAGGAGCGCTCTGAATTCGCTGCAGATAGACGAAGGAAACAAGGTCGCTCTCCGCCAATCGTCTGCACGCTTTTCCTGTGGCCAGACATGCAAATCCATTGACGATCCAATAGCGCTTCACGTTCTTCAGTGAACCTTCCTTCTGCAATTCACCGATCATCCCCTCAATCTGTTCCCACGACGCATTGCTTTTCGACTGGAGAGTTTCAAGGACCCAGTCACGGAGTTCGCTGCGCAGTTTCTTATTGGTTTTGCAGAAGGCTTCATATTCTCCTGCTTTCCGAAACAACTGTTCTTCCATCCGAACGAACACTGGATAGGTTTTCGCCGGGTCATCAAGGACAGGATCCAAACGGTCTACCTCGGCAAATGCGGGGCGGCCTCCTCCTGTCATCAGGGCGAGTGCAAGCAGAACCCTCGAAAGTTGAAATCTGGAATTCAATGCCCCAACAACAGACCCCAATATTCTGCTATTCGATAATCTCACGTGCCGTGGCTCCGGTGATTGTTCGCTGATCCGAGTTTCTGTGGACCGTCCCGGGAAGATTCAGACAGGGCAGTCGCACGGTCAGGACTATACTTCCATTCTCCGGAGTTCCCAGATCCGCCGCTCGCGCTTTCCAGCGGTTTAGAGGATTGGTTGCGGTCTTATGACGACACTTTTCAAACCAGTCGCTCCGGAGGTCCTGCAGCAGGCCTTTGGTTTTGGAGACCGCGCGTCCTGCCAAATTGCGACCCCACAGGCCCCGACTATACTCCCACTCGCTTCACGACGGCACATCATTCAACTGCCAAACCGACAGGCTCACCCGGGTCATTCTCACCGCGGGCATCTCAATCACATGCATCGTATTGCACTGCTTGGCTCTACAGGATCAATCGGCACCAGCACGCTCGACGTGGTTCGAGGGCTGGGCGAGCCATTCGAGATCGTCTCTGTAGCGGCCGGCAGTAACTGGGATGCCGTCGCCAGGCAGATTGATGAATTCAGGCCGCGACGGGCGGCCATGTTTCAGCCGGAGGCCGCGGTAGAGTTGCGGCAGTCACTCAATGGGCACCCAACCGAAGTCCTTGAAGGCACGGACGGCATTTGCGACCTCGCCTGCGATCCTGAGGTGGACATCGTCATCATGGGCATCTCCGGAGCGTCCGCGCTGCCGGCAGCGGTCGAGGCGGTCAAAGCCGGCAAGCGGGTCGGGCTTGCCAACAAGGAGGCACTCGTCATGGCCGGTGAGATTTTGAATCCGCTCGCACAGGATTCTGGTGCGGAAATCATCCCGGTCGACAGCGAGCACAGCGCTCTGTTTCAGTCGCTCAAATCCGGCAATCACGGAGAAGTGAACAGACTGCTGCTTACTGCATCGGGTGGCCCATTCCGTGAAACGCCCAAAGAAGAATTTCAAGGCATCACGCCTGAACAGGCATTGAAGCATCCGACTTGGGATATGGGGCGTAAAATCACCATTGATTCAGCGACGATGATGAACAAGTCCCTCGAGATCATCGAAGCCCACTGGCTCTTTAACATGCCCGCCGACAAGATCGATGTCGTCGTCCATCCGCAGTCCATAGTCCACTCGATGGTCGAGTACTGCGACGGGTCGGTCATCGCCCAGCTCGGTTTACCTGACATGCGTGTGCCCATACAACTGGCCATCACCTATCCCAAACGCATGAAGAGCCCTGTCCCTCCGCCGGACTGGTCGCAGATCGGTGAGCTCAATTTCAGCAAACCGGATTTTGAGAAATTTCCGTCGTTAAAGATGGGTTTCCGCGCCGCAAGCGAAGGCGGTACTCTCGGCGCCGTGATGAACGCTGCAAACGAGGTCGCCGTAAACCTGTTTTTCGAGCGGCAAATCAGCTTCCTTGAGATATTCGAACTCGTGGAAAGTGTCATGGACGCGCACGAAGTCAATGCAAAGCCCAGTCTCGAAGAGGTGTTTGCCGCGGATGGATGGGCGCGTCAACAGGCGGGGAACTGGGTTAGGGAGAATTGATTACCAGATGAACATCTTTTTTATCATCCAGGTCGTCCTCGGTTTCGGGATGCTCATCTTTGTACACGAGTTGGGTCACTTCCTCGTGGCCAAATGGGTCGGCATACGCGTCGAGAAATTCTCACTCGGTTTCGGACCTGTCATTTTTGGATTTACGCGCGGTGACACCAGATACGTAGTCTCTTACATCCCGCTCGGCGGATACGTGAAGATGGCGGGCGAGATGGCCGTCCCTGGAGAAAAGCCAAAGTCCGACGAGTTTTTTGGAAAGAAGCCATGGGAGCGCGCCGCAGTCATCATCGCCGGTCCGGCCATGAATATCATCTTTGCCATCCCGGCTGCGATGCTGGTCTACCTGATCGGCATCAATCAGCCTTCCACCCTTGTCGACGTGGCTGAAAACAGTATTGCGGCGCGAGCTGGTATTCCCGACGGTTCACGAATCACCGCGGTTAACGGCCAGACGGTTCTCTCATTCCCAGAAGTTCGGCTTCGTCTGATGCTGGCCGATTTCGGCGCCCGGCACACGATCACCTATCTCGATCCTGAGGGCAAGACTCGTACAAAAACGGTCATTGCAGACAAGGACAGCAAGGTCATCGGCTTTGCCCCATACTCCGCCTCGACGATCTGGGATGTCGTTCCCGGCAGCCCCGGCGCGGAGGCCGGCCTGAAGCGAGGCGATCGCATCATTCAGCTCGATGGCCGGGACCAGACGAAATGGTCCGCCATTATGGAGTACATCGAGACCAATCCCGGCAAAGAAGTCAGCATTGTCTATGAGCGCACCAGGCCTTCGGAGAACGAACATCCTTCCTACGAAGATCCCAAGACAGTCAAGGCAACCATTTCCAAGGTCAAAGTTGTCGGTTTTGGTACCAGAAGGAAGAGCTTCCCTCTCGCTGCAGCAGGCAAGTTAATGCCGGACGGACCCGCTGAAAGGGCCGGGCTCAAAAAGGGCGACCTGATTCTCGAGATCGACGGGCAGAAGCTGGAGAAATGGGC
>JASLXP010001285.1 GCA_030740295.1 Planctomycetota bacterium | reverse complement strand
CCCTCTCTCAAAAACAGGAAAAGAAGCGTGCTGGAATCCAAACGCAGTTGCAACGTTTACGAGAAGATTTGAAGAAAGCCGAAACCTCCGCGCTGGCGGGGCTTTCTGCCTGGCAGCGTGACCTAAGTTCCGGAAAAATTTCGCCAACCAAACAACTCCCGGCCGAAGAGATCAAACAACTAAACAACATACTCACTAAGAAGCGAAAACTCCGCACTGCTGCCGAGAAGGAGCAACTCAAAGAGTCCTTCCTGGCGACCCAAAAGGAGGTCCGGTTGCTCCGCGATCGTGTTGCCAGATCGAAAAACGCACTCCAGAAGACAGATCCTAAGACCACTTTGGTCATGGTTGAGATGGACAAATCTCGTCCCACACACATTTTTGAACGTGGTGTGTATCAAACCCCCGGAGATCGCGTTGAAATGGGCGTGCCCGCTTCATTGCACCCGTTGCCTGATGGTGCCGAAGCGAATCGTTTGGGTCTGGCCCGCTGGTTGGTAGATTCCGGAAATCCACTTGCCAGTCGTGTTCGAGTAAACCATCTCTGGGCCGAAATATTCGGTGTCGGATTGGTCGCGTCCGCAGAGGATTTTGGCCTTCAGGGCTCCGCGCCCTCGCATCCACAACTGCTCGATTGGCTAGCGGCGACTTTCATGCAGGAAGGCTGGTCGACCAAGCGATTGCTCAAATTGATTGTGACATCGGCGACCTACCAGCAGTCATCGTTTGTTTCTGCCGAGGGGCTTGATCGGGATCCCGATAATCGACTCATGGCGCGTGGTCCCCGGTTCCGCCTTCCCGCGGAAGCGATCCGCGACAATGCATTGTCTATTTCGGGGTTGCTTGAGGAAAAGATGGGAGGACCTCCGGTCTATCCGCCCCAACCACCCGGAGTCTGGTATCAAACGGGACGTGGGGAACCGGTCTACAAAGTTGCCAAAGGTGTAGATCGTCATCGTCGTGGAGTGTATGTGATCTGGCGTCGCGCTGCTCCCTACCCAAGTTTTGTCAATTTTGACGCACCTGATCGTACGCGATGTATTGTTTCGCGGTCCCGCACGAATACCCCAATACAGGCATTGACCCTGCTCAATGACGAGGCCTATGTGGAGATGGCGCGTTCTCTGGCAGCCCGGATTCTGGCTGAAGATCTTGCGACGGACGAAGAGCATATTGTACACGGATTCAGAATGTGTGTTGCCCGCTCACCACAGATAGAAGAGGTTCGCATCTTACAGCGTCTTCTGGAGGAACAGCGACAAAGATTTAAAGAGGTTCCAGAAGATGCTGAAAAGCTAACCCGTGATATCTATTTGCCCACAGGTGTACAGAGGCCGGACAATACTGAGGAGTGGGCAGCCTGGTTGTGTGTGGCCAATACGTTATTAAACCTTGATGAGACAATCAATAAAGAATAAACAATGTCTACTTTTTTCTCCCGGAAATGGGCGATTGATCGTCGTACGCTGCTAGGAACGTCTTCCATCGCAGTAGCCGGTGCGGCAATTGCCCCGCTCCTGCCTGCCCAGGCAAAGGCCCAGTCGGATCTAACGAGCGCGACCGCGGCCAAGGCGGGACATCACAAGCCTCGCGTCAAGAGCGTAATTTTTCTGCATATGGTGGGTGGGCACTCTCACCTCGATATGTTTGAGTACAAGCCGGTTCTCCAGCAGCGCAATGGAGAAAAAATGCCGGATGAACTGTGGGAAGGATTGCGCCTAGCATTTGTTCGCGAGCAACCCAATCTTCTTGGCTCCCCCTTTTCTTTCAAAAAACATGGTGAGAGCGGACTGGAGCTTTCCGAGCTACTTCCTGAGCTTGGTGAGGTAGCGGACGAACTAACAATGATCAAGTCACTACAAACAGATCAGTTCAATCACGCGCCGGCACAATTGCTGTTTCACACGGGCTTCGGCCAGTTTGGCCGTCCCAGTCTCGGCTCTTGGACCAGTTATGGCCTCGGAAGTGACAATAGTGATCTTCCCAGTTTTGTCGTTATGAACACCGGCAGTGTTGCCGGCGCGGGAAACAGCATGTGGGGAAGCGGTTTCTTGCCGACGGTGCATCAGGGAGTAGAATTCCGTACGACGGGCGAGCCAGTCCTTTACCTTTCAAATCCTCCTGGAATCTCACGGAGGCGGCGGCAGAATATTCTCCAAAGCATCAACGAACTTAATGATTTGCATCTTCGCGAAGTGGGGGACCCTGAGATCGCAACGCGCATCAGTCAGTATGAACTTGCCTTTAGGATGCAGAAGGCCGTTCCGGAACTGATGGATTACTCTCAAGAGCCAGCATATATTCATGAGCTTTACGGAACGAAGCCGGGCAAAAAAAGTTTCGCCAACAACTGCCTTCTGGCGCGAAGGCTCGTTGAGCGTGGTGTTCGTTTTGTGCAGTTGAATGACCAGGGCTGGGATACTCATGGAGATATCCAGGC
>JASLXP010001284.1 GCA_030740295.1 Planctomycetota bacterium | reverse complement strand
CGATTCCAGGTTGGCCGGAGTTTGCGCTGTTGGCATAGGTCGGGAGGTGGCATTTATACCCAGGGCGGCGCTGCGCTTGCCCTGGGCTACGTTGTTCAACGCCTTCGGCGTAAAAGAATCGGAAAGTGCACTTGTTCTGGGACCAGGCCAAGTCTGAGGCGTTTTAACGGATTCTGCATTGGCAACGTGGGATGAGATGGTGCGAAGTTAAGGACGTAGGATGGCCGTCTCGGCCGTCTCGGCCGTCTCGGCCGTCTCTGGTAGATGCGGCCTCAGACGGGCGGGGACGCCCATCCTACGATTGATCGTAGGATGGCCGTCTCGGCCGTCTCGGCCGTCTCTGGTGGATGCGGTCTCAGACGGGCGGGACGCCCATCCTACGAAAATGTGCTCGCCCCGTTACGAATCCGTAAAATCACCCCTGTCCTGGCCTACCACTACCCTCAGGAAAACAGAGTTTCCAGGTCCGCCATCCTTGCCCTGGCAGCTTTTATATATTCCTTGCTGATATCGTACCCGATCCATTTCCTTCCAAGATTTTTGGCGGCGACGCAGGTAGTGCCGACCCCACAGAAGGGATCGAGAACAAGGTCTTCTTCAAACGTATAAAGCTCAATAAGTCGTTTCGGCAATTCCTCAGGAAAGGGCGCTGGATGCCCGACCTTTTTCGCGGACTCGGGCTGAAACTCCCAGACAGAGAGCGTGTTCTGCATGAATTCGTCACGCTCAATAGTGTCTGTGCCTTTTCTGACTCGATCGAATCTGCCCTTTGAGAAAGTGAGGATGTATTCATGGAGGTCACGCAGCACTGGATTCTTCGCCGATTTCCATGAACCCCACGCGCACGACCCACTCGCTCCTTTCCCTTTGACCCAGATGACCTCGCCGCGCATGAGGTAACCGATCTCCTTCATCATGACGTTCAGATAAGAGGCGAGCGGGATGTAAGGTTTGCGGCCGACGTTGGCGATGTTCACGCATGCCCTTCCGCCGGGTTCGAGCACTCGATAGGTCTCACGAAAGACACGTTCCAACAGACCGAGGTATTCATCAAGGCTCAAATCATCGTCGTAGTCTTTCCCCACATTGTAGGGCGGGGAAGTCACCATGAGTGCGACGCTGCTGTCGGGAAGCTCTTTCATTTTCTCTGAGCTGTGCCCATGGAAGCGATCCACCTTTTCTGCGGTATTAACGGTCTTGTCATCCGAGATGGTGACGTCCGTCAGTTGCCGTGCATAGTAAGATGAGGCGTCGTGAGCTTCGCGCTTTGAACTGCCGAAACTGCGTGTCTTCGATGGCATACGGGATCGATCTCTTCAGGGCAATGACC
This sequence comes from Planctomycetota bacterium, assembly GCA_030740295.1. The sequence continues at coordinate 2,429 of JASLXP010001284.1, read as the reverse complement.
GGGCGATTCTATATATCCAGCTCATGAAAGAAAACGGTTGCGTTTTGGCACTGATTAGACCCTGCACAGCGGCAGTTATATACTTCCTTTCATCTCGGCGAGAATCCAATGGGCCGTAGTACGCTGTAGGGAAATTTGATGTCCGAACAAGCCAATCCAAATCGGCTGAGCAAGGAAACGAGTCCGTACCTGCTTCAGCACGCGCAGAATCCTGTTGAATGGTACCCATGGGGCGAAGAAGCGTTTAAGAGGGCGAAGGCAGAGAACAAACCCATCCTTTTGAGTATCGGGTATTCCGCGTGTCACTGGTGCCATGTGATGGAGCACGAATCGTTCTCAAACGAAGAAATAGCCGGCCTGATGAACAAGTATTTTGTCAACATCAAGGTCGATCGCGAAGAACGCCCGGATGTTGACAACATTTACCAGACGGCTTTGCAGGTGATGGGGCAAGGGGGGGGATGGCCGCTGACAATGTTTCTGACGCCTGACCTGGAGCCATTCTATGGTGGAACGTATTTTCCACCTGAGAATCGATACAACCGTCCAGGATTTCCGAACGTTCTGCTCAGTATTGCGAAACATTTTCATGAAGAGGAGGAGAACGTTGCTGAGAATGTGCAGCAGATAAAGGATGCCCTCGCGCAAATTAACTCGACCGGCAAGGTTCGCGAAGAAGAGCTCACTCACGAATCTCTGGAGAAAGCGCTCGAAAAGATAGCCAGCACGTACGACCCAGTGCACGGAGGTTTTGGAAGTGAGCCGAAGTTTCCAAACACCATGCTGCTGAGCTTTCTGATGAGAATGTCGAGGCTGACAGAGAATTCGGAACTGGCAGACATGGCCGTTCATTCTCTGAAAAAGATGGCCGAAGGGGGAATCTACGATCACCTTGCCGGTGGGTACGCGCGCTATTCAGTCGATTCAAAGTGGCTCGTTCCGCATTTCGAAAAAATGCTGTACGACAACGCGCTCATCACTCAGGCTAACGTGGAGGCCTACCAGCTGACGAAAGATCCTGTCTTGGAGAATGCGATTCGCGGAGCTCTGGATTTTGTGCTGGCGGAAATGACGCACGATGAAGGAGGCTTCTACTCGAGCTTTGACGCGGACAGTGAAGGGGAAGAAGGAAAATATTATGTGTGGACTACACGGGAGATTCATGAGCTCCTGGGCGAGAAGGATGGCAAGATCGTCTGTGCCTGTCTTGGGGTCACCGCGGGCGGGAATTTCGAAAACAACACCAGCATTCTCCATCAGGCGAATACGCCTAAGAATGTAGCGTTCGACCTTGACATTGATGAATCGGAAATCATGCCGGCCCTTGAGGCTGGAAAGAAAAAGCTCCTGGAGGCCAGGAGAGGGCGACCGCAGCCAAGTTTGGATGACAAGGCTATAACCAGTTGGAATGCCTTGATGATCAGCGCGTTCGCCATGGCCGGACAGGCCCTCGATGAGCCGAGATACAAAGATGCTGCCGTGAGTGGAACCGAGTTCATTCTAAAATGGCTGGCGCGGGGTTCCGAGCTCCGCCGCACTTATCGGAGCGGCAGGGCGAAGCTCAAGGCATTCCTGGACGATTACGCTTTCTTTACCGCGGCCCTGCTCGATGTGCATCAGATGACGCAGGACCACAATTACCTCGAACATGCCGTCGCTTTTACCGATGAAATGGTGAAGCTCTTCACGGATGATCGGTATGGCGGCTACTTCTATACACCCCGGGATGGCGAACTGCTGATTCAGCGGCCAAAAACCGCATTGGATCAATCGCTCCCCTCTGGTGTAGCGATTGGGGTCTCGAATCTCTTTCGGCTTTTCTCTCTGACTGAGCGTGCCGATTTTCGTTTACCTGCGATTAATATTCTCCGCATCTATCGGAAGGACATGGAGGAGAATCCGGCCGCGTTCGGCAGCATGCTGAATGCGCTCGAGACCCACATTTCCGGAATGCGTGAAATTCTGGTGGTAGGCGATTCTGAAGAGGAGGAAACCCGGGAGCTGGTCAACAGAATTCATTCTGCGTTCCAGCCCAACAAGGTGGTGTTCATCATCCGGCCGGGGCAGGTGCTGCCAGCCAAGACACCGGACCTGCTGCGGGAGAAGCCGCAAATTGACGACAAGCCTACGGTCTATGTATGCCGCAACTTCGTTTGCTCGACGCCGGTCACAGAGTGGGAGCAACTGGAACCGCTGCTCACAGAAAGAATCGCCTGAGGCTCAGCCCTTCTTCAAAACATCTCGCAGATAGCTTCCCGTTGCGCTTGAGCCTGCTTCAGCCACAGCTTCCGGTGTCCCGGTTGCGATGATCTCCCCGCCGGCCTCGCCTCCATCGGGGCCCAAGTCGATGACCCAATCGGCACATTTGATGATATCGAGGTTGTGCTCGATCACGATCAGAGTGTGGCCGCGGTCTGCGAGCCGGTTCA
>JASLXP010001283.1 GCA_030740295.1 Planctomycetota bacterium | reverse complement strand
CGATTCCAGGTTGGCCGGAGTTTGCGCTGTTGGCATAGGTCGGGAGGTGGCATTTATACCCAGGGCGGCGCTGCGCTTGCCCTGGGCTACGTTGTTCAACGCCTTCGGCGTAAAAGAATCGGAAAGTGCACTTGTTCTGGGTACTAGTCGTCTACACGTCCCCGAAACTGGCCAGATGAGTCAAGTTTCGGTGAAGCACTGTAGCTCTCACTGTAGCTCTGGCCTCCAGGCCGGAGTTTCGCGGGCGAGCCCTCGGCTCGCATAAGACGCCGCCCTGGAGGGCAGCGCTACGATGGGCTGCTCGGCGGTTTGAGGCGAAGCTTCGCTAGTTTCATCAGGCATATTCGGGAATAAATGAAGCACATCCTGGTCAACGTGTGACCCCACGCTCGCTTCTGTGGCTGAACGTGTTTCTGGCCGTGATGGCAAAACCGCAGAAGAAAAGAAAAGTCGCCTGAGGCACAGAAAAGACCCCGACGGTCCGCCAGACAAGCCTTCTCGGCGCGGTGTTTGAAACAGTCGACGCCGCAGGTAAGCTTCGCCGGACATGGAAGAAACGACTTACAGAATTCATGTCCCTGAGCTGGATAAGACTTTCACCGCCTCTGAGAATGAGATCATTAGACTCGAGGCGGCCTTCAAGCACGATGTTGACCTGCCGTTCGGGTGCCGGATGGGCATGTGCCGGGCCTGTATGGTAAAGGTGAGCGGCGAAGCGGAGCACGAATTTGAGCCGGTGCTCAGCGAGGAGGAGGTGGCGGCCGGTTATCATCTCATCTGCTGCAGTCAGCCACGTTCAGACCTGGTGCTCAGCTATGACGTCGAATAACACCGGACCGATGGCAGGCCGGCTCACTGTTCTAGAACGCCGCATGGGGATGGCTGTCTTCACCATCACCTGCGTCGTCTTTCTACCGGCGATGACCTGTGATTTTGTGAACTGGGATGACCTCTATGTCCTGGCCGAGAATCCGGCGCTGCACCGCCTGAATCCGGAGACGGTGAAGTGGTCGTTTACCACTTTCATGGGGGGCAACTGGCTGCCTCTGACTTGGCTTTCGCACGCGCTCGACTTCCGATTGTTTGGACAGAACGCGGGACTTCACCACGTCACGAACATCCTCTTGCACGGGCTGACCGCGTGGATGTTCTTTCTGCTGGCTCGGGAGCTTCTGCTGTGTCTATCCGAGGTCAGGGGTGCAGGCGGGCAGGCCAGCCCTCTCACCGCGGACCTTCAGGACCACAGGGCAATGATTGCTGGATTGGCGGCCCTGCTTTTTGCCATTCATCCGCTGCGTGTGGAATCGGTCGCCTGGATGACGGAACGGAAAGACATCCTCTGCGGTCTGTTCTATTTCTGGGCCCTGAAGCTCTATCTGGCATACGCCGCGGACGATAAGAAAGTGAACCGGCTTGGTTGGTGCTTCTTAGTGTTCTCTCTTGCTCTACTTTCGAAGCCGATGGCGGTTACGCTTCCGGTCATCCTGGTACTTCTTGACCTGTGGCCTCTTGGCCGGCTGCACAGAAATCTCAAGCGTGCTTGCATTGAAAAGATTCCGTTCTTTCTGGCGTCGATGTGCATTGGGCTTATCACGATCAAGGCCCAGGGTACGGCCGGCGCGTTTCAAAGTGTGGATCGCAATCCGATCTCGTTTCGGATCATGAATGCTTGCCACTCCCTGATGTTCTACATCTGGGAAAGCATCCTCCCCCTGAATCTTGTTCCGTTTCATCCAATCACCGATCCCGCGCGTTCGGCGTTTACACCGGGGAGGATACTGGCAGCGGTTCTTGTTGTCGGGATCAGCATAGGCTGCGGCTGGCTCTGGTTTAAGGGCAAGCGGGTGTTGCCCGTGGCCTGGCTTTATTACGTGATCTCAATAGCCCCCGTGCTGGGCCTGGCCCAGGTTGGCGCGCAAGCGCACGCGGACCGCTATACCTACATCCCCTGCATGAGCTTTGCCCTTTTGGCTGCGGTGGCGATGATTAAATTCATTCGCGTTCAAAGCGAGTCCAGAAAGAAACTCGCTACCGCGTTTGTCATCATCTGGCTGGGTGTTCTTGGCAGTCTGACCTTTCGCCAGATATCTGTCTGGCAGAACTCTTTCACGCTCTGGTTGCAGATCGCCGCTTATTATCCGGAACATGAGCGCCCTCTCGATGGCCTTGCCGCGGCCTATCTTCGCCTTACGCCTAAACTGGGAGGGCAGCCAAAGGACGATGCTCTGAACGAAGCAGAATCATTGCTGCTTAAGGCCCTGAAAAACAACCCGGTTTACGTGCCAGCGTACGGTAATCTCTGGAGCGTGTACCGGTTGAAGGGGATGCACAAGAAAACGCTTCCAATCGCATTGAAACTGATCGAATTGGCACCCGGCGATCCGGAATCGCATCATAAGCTCGGAGTCAGCCACAGCCTGTTGAAACGCTATGCCGATGCCGAGAAATCGCTGCGACAGGCCCTCCAGCTCGGCGGTCCGGACCCTGCCATCCTCGGCAGCCTGGCCATGAGTTACAGAAAGTCCGGTAAACTGTCGGAAGCGATCGATACTTACCTGCGAGCAAACGCGATCAGTCCGGACAACTTACATATACTGCTTGATCTGTCCTCAGCACTGACGGAAAAGAGTCAACCTGAAAAAGCACTGACATACTCGGCCCGGGCCATCCAACTCGCGCCAGAGAATCCGTTCACCCACCTGAGCCACGGCAAAGCCCTGCGCGCTTCAGGAAGAACCGAGGAAGCCAGGACACACTTTGAAACTGCGGCAAAGATCGCCCCCGGCCATCCGGCGGTAAAGGAAGCATTGGAGTCTGTGACTGACTGACCGGGTTGAAGATTCCTTCGTAAAAGTTCTACACGAGTGTCCCAGATGTTGAAATCTCTGAGTCAGAGACTGATGGCGTGCCCATCTACAGCTTCGAACTGCTGCACTGCCGTATCGGAGACGCCGTACAGATCTTTGCGGTTTAATTGTTTCTCTAAGCAGTTCCAGACCTCTATGCTCTCGATGGCTTTCTGTTCAGTCTCACCTGCACTTCCATGCTTGCCCGTTCCCTGTTTCTGTTCCCTGGCTTTGTCCTCTGCGTGATTCAGTCCACTGTTGCTGAAGACGCAGAACCGGATGACGATGAAATCTCCTTCGAGTTCCGGACAAAGTTCAATCGGGAGTACATCGCCGGCCAGAAGAAGCTCGTATGCCGTCGGGTGAGCGTGCCGCCGAAGATTGATGGCAAGCTGGACGACGCCTGCTGGAAGATCGCCGACCGTACGAAAAGCGCGTTTGTTCAGATCAAGACGAAGAATCCGAATCGGCGTCAGATGGCGGTCTATACGTGCTTTGACGATCAGAAGGTTTACCTTGCCTACGTCTGCGAAGAGCCGGAGCTGAAGAAGATTCGCATGCGCAAAGGCAAGGGGCCGATGAAGCGATTTGGCTCGGTCTGGGCGGACGATTGCGTCGAGGGATTCTTCGAGATTGGGGCGGTCGATGGCGGGGGCAAGGTGTTCCAGATTCTCGTCAATCTCGAAGCGTGCGAGGATTACTACATCCGAACCAAAGATTGGAATCCCACCTGGGAGTACGCCGGCTCGAAGGGCGCCAATCGCTGGATCGTCGAGATTGCCATGCCTTTCGACCAGTTCACTTTTGGCGACTATCGATACGAAGGGCCGCCCATCCGCGGCGAGGTCTGGGGACTCAAGCTCAACCGCGAAGGCAAAGACCTGCCCGGCGGCGAGGAGAAGCTGTTGAGCTGCTGGGAATACAATCCTTACGACAGCTTCCTCATCATCGGCCACTCCGGCATGCTGATCTTCGAGGATGAAAATCTCCTGCGCAATGGCACGTTCGTGGACGATGAAAACGATGACAGGTCGCCCGATCACTGGTACCTGGTGAAATCGTCAAAGGAGGTCAAAGCGAAGCTGTCTTACGACGAAGAGCAGCAGGCCGGACGCATCGAGGTGAAGCTCGAGGAGGGCGAGGTCGTGCAGCTCAGGCAGGACATCCGAGTGCGCAAGTTGTCGCACTACATTTATTCGGCGCAGCTCAATCTCGAAAACTTCGAAGGCCGCGCCTTTCTCGCTATCGATGATCCACCCACGGAAAAGGAGCTGTTGCAGAAGAAGGGCTTCATCAGGGAAAAGATGAAGTTCCGCGCGGAGTTGAAGCAGCAGAAGGCCGGCGTCCTGCTCACGCTAGTCGGCGGCTCAGGCAGCGTGCTTATCGATGAAATGCGGGTCGAGGAGCGGCGCAATCTCATCGAGTCGGGCGTCGTCTGCCTGACCGGCAACGCGCCGCAGCAGCACTTGAATACGGTCAAGACCGATGGCGCTTACACTTACAAATTCCCCGGTACGGATCTGGGGTGTTTTCCGTGGACTTACAAATACAGCTACCACTGGGAACGTGGCGAACCGGACGAAGGCGGCGCGACGGGCTGGATACCTTTCGAGAAAGGCTCGATCACCGGCCGTCCCTCGCAGGTGACATGGCCGATGGCCCCGCGAGAAAAGATGCTGCGCGGCAAACCGAGCGCCTACATACCCATCGACATCGAATTCGATCTCAAGAAGGATTACTTCATCCGCCAGATCGATATCCTGCCCGTGTTCCCAACGCTGGCGAACATCCACGTGTACGTGCGGCCGGAAAGACGGAAGGATTTTGTCCACTGCACACAGCTCAACGGCGCAGGCGTGCTCAATCCGCCTGGCATCGTCAACTACGGCCGAATCGAAGATATCGATTCGGTGGCCCGCTTCGTCAAGATCAGAGTCACTCCGCCGCCCCGCAACATCGTCGGCGCAGGCATCGATGAAATCCGAATCTACGGCGAGGAGAAAGGCACTCACAAGGACACCGACATCAAACCATTCATCTGGAAGCAGGGACTGGTCGTCGAGACGCCGCCGGTCGCGCAGTTCAAAAAGCTGGAAGAAGTCTTCATCTATCCCCAGCCGCTGGAAATGAAGCTGACGAAAGATGCCCTGCCCATCACAGGAGCGACCACGATTGTTACGAATGACTCCGGCCGGAATCTGAAATTCGCAAAGCAGATTCAGGAGGAGCTGGAGGAGGGTTTCCTGATCAGGCTGCCGATTGTCGAAGAGTCATCTTTCAGAGGCGTTCCGCGCAAAGCCATCATCCTCGGCCAGCCGGAGACGAGCCCTCTCGTTAAGAGTCTATGTGCGCAAGAGAAGATCGAAGTCTCACCGACCAGTCCCGGCCCGCAGGGCTACCACCTGACCGTCAACAGCAACTACGCGCTCATCGCGGGCTCGGACGAAGCGGGAGTCTTCTATGGCGTGCAGAGCCTCATGCAGGTGGCCCGGCGTACGAGCGAGACGTCTCAGGTGTTTCAGGGAATCAAGGCGCAAGACCGGCCTTACATCAAGCAGCGGGCGGTTGGCGGGCAGACCTTCACCTTTCACATCGAGCCACCCGATATGTTTCGCCGATTCACACGAGGGATGGCGCGGCTGAAAATCAACCAATTCGATGTCGACTACGGCTGGTACAACAGGGACAAGGAACAGAAAGAGAAGCTTGTCGACTATTACCGCTTCGCGGACGAGCATTGCATGACTTTTACCACCTGGATGGGAGCGGGGCCGGGCATGTCCACGGGTGCCAGGATGCGGGCGGAGATCGGTACCGATGAAGATTATGAAGACATCACCAAGACCGGCAGCAGCCGCGTAAATCCGTGCCCTTCGGAGATGTACAACTATGAGAATTACTTTGACCGCATGGACAGCAAAGTTCCGTTCTCGCCGGCTCGCCAGAGCCGATACGTGCACATCACCCTCGATGAGATGTATCAGTGGAACAACGGCTCACGCTGGCACGTCTGTAAGAAGTGCCGCGACCGTGGGCTCTCCGGAGGCGAGCTCTACGCAGAGCACATCGTCCGGATTCACGATTACATCAAACGCCACGGCCGGGAGACGATGGGGCTTAACACCGTCCTGCAATACCGGGTCACCGGTGGCTTTCAGGGGATGTCCCATGCCTACGATCTGCTGCCTCGTGACATGGTGATGGATTTATATCACGGCGGCGAAGGTGAGGAGCACGATCCCATCTATTCATTCAAGTCCGGCTTCGAGCGCATTCGGCCCTGGTATGGGCACGGACGCCGCAACCGGAGCAAAGTTCACGGCTATTACTGGCCGGATACGGAAGTCTGGGCGCGACCCGCGTGGAACTGGTCGGGCGTCTTCATCCACCGCATGTTCGGCGGCTCGAACTCCGACAATGTGATGCGTTTCATCGAAGGCGCCTGGTCTCCGGACAACCCGTCGGTTCACAAGGAAGAGTTTTCTCAGCGGCACGGCAATGCCATCATCCGCTTCAAGGAACTGGTAACCGGCATCGAATTTCCAAGCTGGCGTCTCGGCGTGCCGAAACGCTATCACACCATCGACCTGCGCAAATACTCCAACTGGTCGCACACGGACGACAAGCTCCTCGACAACAAGGGTTGGCTCGACTACGGGGGCAATTACGACCTCCGCAATCTCCCAAAAGGCACGAATAAGTTCGCCGGCGAAGTCCCGTTTGAAATCATCGATCCTGTCTCGAACGGTGATCGTTCTATCTCAATCGTTACCGATCCCCCGGAGAGCCACGACGAGGGCCGCTTTCCTGACGGAGTGGAAATCGAGATCAATCAGCCTGCGGCAAGTCTGCTGATTCTCCGCACAAGTTTCAAGACCGGCGCGCTGCCCAATTACAGCGTCCATTTCGAGGGCGGCGGAACGATGGCTATCCCCATGGCTGGCAGCGACTGGCGTACGAGCTACGGCTACACCAATAAACCCATTACCGATCCCGATGCAGGTACACTCGAAGCCACGCACAGGATGTCCTGGGCTCTTGATTTCCAGTTCCGGCCTGCTTGGTTCGGTCACACACCCTCCGGCGACGAAGTCAGTCTCTACATGTTCGAGTGGGTCAACCCGCACCCGGAAAAATCCATCCGCAGCCTTGAAATCTGGTTCGATCCCTTAGCAGATAGAACAGCCCACCACGAAGTCTTGCTCGCGCTCACCGTGATTGAGCCTCTGGAACTCGACCGCCGAATCTGGCAAGGCCGCGATTGGCGGGCTCCGCTTGTCACTGACCTCCCGGCGGAAAGATACAAAGATGAAGAAGTCGCCCCCTTGCTCACCGGTGGCAAAGAAAAGAGCGGGTCCGAATGGCTGATTCTGGATGGAGAGAAACAGACAGGTGAATTCAAAATCAAAGGCCTGGCCATTCGGGACCGCCATCAGCCCAGCCATCCTTATTTCGGGAGCCTTTCCGGATTCGCAGAAGGCAGAGGGATCACAAGAAATCTGAGAACAACGGGCGAGCCAATAGTCATACATCTCGATGAACCTTCACCCGTCTGTCGAGTCGAGGCGACAGGATTCGGCAGAGGTGGCTGGACTCACGGCCTGCAATATTGCGACTATACGGTGGAGGTCAGCCCTGATGGAAAAGCCTGGAAAATGGTAGCATCCAACGAAGGCGTCACCCTTGAGAGTGGGGAGCAAGTCCACGATTTCGAGCCAATCGTTGCTTCCTGGATTCGACTATCGATTGATGGGAAGAGATATAAGAGGAATCAGATCATTGCAGGACTCGCGAGCTTCCAGGTTTATCGACGAGTTCAGAAGAAATAGCTTCCAACACATTCAGGGAAACACCGAATGAAGAGTTCAGAAGATGATCGCAGGTTGGAATTACTGGGGGCTCGTATCTTCTCGTCGGCTTCTTCTCAAGAATATCTCCGCAAACCCAAGGAGGCAGACCACCCAGAGAACAATGAAGACCATCGCATCCAAAGTTGATTCCATACGCCGCCGCGAGCAACAACTTCGATTACTCACCGCAGGGGCCAGAGGAGCGCGTGCAGGGACACTGCTTGCCTTGCTCATGATTTTCGCCTTCAAGACCCCAGGCATCATCATCGGCACGATTATCTTCCTTCTCTTTGCGGCTATCCCGGCCCTGCTTTCATCCAGATTGCTCTATTCCCGATACGCCACTGCCAAGCTCATCGACGATCGGCTATCCCTGGGCGACAGAATCTCCAGCGCCCTTCACTTCGAGCCGCAGGACGGCCCCACCAAGGAGCCAATGGTCGACCTGCTCCTCGCCGATGCACGGGCTGCCTGCCTGGAAATCGATGCACGCCAGGTACTCGAAGACGATGGCGCGCCCAGACTCTTCACTCTGGCAGTCTGCTTCACTGCCGTTCTAGGCGCATCGGCCTGGACACTCCGCCCTGAGCCGATAAGCAAAGCGATCGATCCAACCTCCAGCGAAGTGAAGTTTCAGACCGACAAGCTCGCACGCCAGCAGGTCGAGCTCGAAGCCCTCCTCGAATTGAACGCGGACGACCAGAGCGACGAAGTCAGGCAGGAATTGGAGCGCATCCGCAAACTCATCCAGGACTTGCAGAAGGAGGGCGGCGATATGACCCGCAAGGAAATCCTTGCCCGGCTGTCTCGCGAGATAAAGGAACTCGAAGGGTCTAAGAACAAAGGCAACATCGTCTTGTCAAAAGCCCTGGAGCAGCTCAAGGTGAGCAAGGAAGCTATTGCCCGCGGCGACTTTCTGGCCGAGCAGGCCCAGATGCTCGACGAAACACACACCGACCTGATCGTCCGGGCAGATGACGGGGAGATCGTCGGCGAAGCGGAGAAGATCAAGGCCGCGGTCATGACCGACGACGAGCGCCAGGAAAGAGAGGCCATGGTGAAAGAAGTCAAAGACCTCGCAAAGGCAAAGGGCAGCAAGCCCGGCCAGGATGCAGAAGGGGTCGATTGGGAAGCGACTGTCGAGGAGGTAGTCATCGACGAAAAAGGAGTGAGGCGCATCAGGAAAAAGAGAAAGGTCGCCAGGTCCTACGACGATCTGATGCTCGCGGCCGGCAGTAAGGACATCCGCCAGATGCTCACCAACGCCGCCGCAGATGACACCCGATCGACCGCTGACTACCAGGCCGTCTACACCAACTTCAAGCGCGTCCTGGAAGAGATTCTTCCGACCAAAGACATGCCTATCGGCCAGAAAGAATACGTCCGCCGCTACTTCAAGCTGATCAGGCCGAAAAAGTAATCCGTAACCAGAGCCACACGAAGCATCTCTTTTCTGGTTACGGATTACGAATTACGCATTACGTATTTCGAGACCTCCTATGCGTTTCCTGAATCTCGATGCTCTCTACGCCCTCGCCCTGATTGCCGGGGTGATCATTCTCTACCTCCTGCGGATGCCACGGAAGAGGACAGTTTTCTCCAGCATCCTCATCCTTGATATGATCCCGGAGATAGCCAAAAGCAAACGCATGCGGCGGAAGCTGCGGACCCTTCTTTCTGCGGTGCTTCAGGTCATCATCCTGGCCTTTATCGTTGTGGCCTGTGCCCGCCCGTATGTCACCACTCGTGGCCTGAGCAATCGGGAAATCATCGTCCTGGTGGATCGCTCGGCCAGCATGCAGACGAAAGACATCGAAGAGGCGGGGCGGACGATTACCCGATTCGATGAAGCGAGAGATGTCGTCCTCGGCCTGGTCAACGACATGGATTTGGGAGACCGGATGCTGCTGATGGCATTCGATTCTCAGGCTGAGGTGCTGGCCAACTTCGCCGGCAGCAAGATAGTCCTCCGCCAGGCCATTCAGTCGGTCACACCATCCGACTCCGCTACCGATATCCAGCCCGCCATCAAACTCGTCAAGGAAGTCACCAAAGCCCTCGACCATCCTGAAATCTACATTATCAGCGACGGATCCTTCGATACCCAAACGATGAGCGAGATCAGAACCGACAACACATCGCTCTTCTACAGAAACATCGGCAGCCAAAAGGAAAACGTTGGCATCACCCGATTCCGCGCCCGCAAGAGTCTCAACAGCGATCAGGATTTCGAGGTCGTTGTGACCATTGCCAATAACACTACAGAAAAGAAGTCGTTCGATTTCGAGCTCTATCTGAACGGCAAGATAAAAGACGTGCATCCGATGGAGATCGAGCCCAACACGCAGAAGTCCGAAATCTTCACCAGCACCATCGTGATCGGCGGCGCGCTCGAAGGCCGCATTTCAGTTGAGGATGCCTTCCCTGGCGACAACGTGGCCTACGAAGTGATCCCTCTCCCTCGCCGGCAAAAAGTCCTCATGATCAGCGAGGACACAGAGAACTTTCTCGTCCCGGTCGTGCGCTCGAATTTCGCCGTCACCGGCTACCGCCTTCCGCCCGAAAAGTATCGCCCCGAGTACGACGTCGATGTGATGATCTTCTACAACTACGTCCCACAGAAGCTGCCCGACAGTCATATCATCTACATCAACTCCACCGGCACGGCGATTCCTGTCACGCTCAAGGAACAGATCGAAAATCCTTCCGTGCGTCACTGGGACAGTTCGCACCCACTGATGAATTACGCCTCGCTGAGCAATCTGTTCCTGACCTCAGCGAAGAAGCTGGCCGCCCCTGATTGGATGGAGCCCGTCGCCGAAGGTGTCACCTCACCGCTCATCGTCGCTGGCGAGAAAGGCGACCAAAAAATCGTTTACGTCGGCTTCGATCCCAGACACTCTGATTTGCCGTTCCGGATGGCCTTCCCAATGTTCCTCTCGAATTGCGTCCAGTGGTTTCGAGAAGCCGAAGACCGAAAAGTCTCTTACCAGGTCAGGCCAGGTGAGGCCTATCGAATCACGGTCGAAGATAAAAAGGTGAAGTCAGTCACCATCACCAAACCCGATGGCAAGGAAGTCGATCTGAGTGTCACCGGCGGCGAGGCCCTTTTCAGCGATACGAGCAAGGCGGGCATCTACACTTGGGCGACCAGCGACGGATTGAAGAAAGCCTTTGCCGTAAATCTCACCAGCGAACAGGAATCGAGCATCGTTCCAAAGGGGACCCTCGAAATCGGCGAAGAGTCTTTCGTCCTTGCCGACCTCGAAGAACAGCTTTTCTACAACAAGAAACTCTGGGTCTATCTCGGCCTCCTGGCCATCGGCCTCCTCACTGGCGAAGCCTACCTCTTTCATCACCGCTTCTTATTCTGATTCTTCATTTGTTGTTTCCTTAGACTCGTTGGAAGCCCCTCCTTTTGGACGCCCTCAACCCCATAGCTTTCCTCCTCCTGCTTGCGATTCCACTCGCAATCTTCCACGGCCTTCGCACTGCCGAAGACGCGTCGCCGCGCCGCAAGCTCTGGATGATCGTCCTGCGATCGCTCGTCATTCTTTTTATCACTATCGACCTTGCCGAAGTCCGGTGGTGGACGAAAGCTCAAAAGACGTGCGTGTACTTCCTCGCTGATACTTCGGCGAGCATCACGCCTGATTCGAGAAAGTTCATCCAGTCAGCAATCAGCAAGTATTCCAAACAGCTCGGCCGCCGAGCCATTGGCGGACTGATCACATTTGATGACGACGCAGTCCTGGCAATACCCGCCTCAAGCAGCCTTCCGGATGATTTGGTCAAGGACGCCTTGGAGCCGCGGGAAGAATCTGAAAAGCAGATCGCATCCCAGACCAACATCGCTGACGCCATCCAGGTCGCGCTGAGCGCATACCCGGACGGCGTGGACAAGCGTGCGATTCTGATTACCGACGGCAACGAAACGACCGGAGAGGTGGAAGCTGCCGCTCTCGCCGCAAAAGAGCAGGGGATGACGATCTTCACGGTGCCCGTGCCTGTCCCAGAGGCCAAAGAAGTCCTGCTGAACCGGCTCGAAATGCCCACGGAAGTCAAAGCCGAAGTTTCTTTTCCAGTCGTTGCCGAGGTGGTGAGCTCTCATCCCGTCGAAGGCAAGGTGAAGCTCTTCTCCAATGGCTTCAAAGTCGCCGAGCAAACCGTCAAGCTGGAAGAGGGAAGCAACACTATCCGCTTTCGACAGAACTTGTCCGAGCCAGGACGCTTCCTTTATTCGGCGAAATTTGAAGCGCCATTCAGACAGCGGCTGGAGAACGACCGTGCCTATGGCTTCGTCCAGGTGCGCGGCATGCCGAGAGTGCTCCTGCTTACGGGCAAAAGCGAAGACGGTAAGTTCCTCGCTGAGGCATTACGCACCACTCGCCTGAACGTCGAGACACGACTGGCATCCGGAGTGCCTGAGCGTCTGCTCGACCTGCTCAATTTCGATGTCGTCATCATGGCGGGCATCACGGCCGAAGAGCTCACCGAAAATCAGATGCGCATCCTCAAAGAATATGTGCAGGAGTTTGGAGGCGGGTTCGTCATGGTCGGCGGCGATAGAGGATTCAGCGCGGGCGGCTTCGCCGGCACGGACATCGAAGAAATGCTACCGGTCAGAATGGAGCTTTCGGAAAAAGAAATGCCGTCGCTCGCCCTGGCCGTCATCGCCGATTTCTCCAAGAGCATTCTGATGCTCAAGCAGGGGGGACTCGACAAGCCAAAGCTCATCACCGATTCCAGCATCTACCTCGCCAAGAAACTGACAAATCGGGACATGCTGGGCGTGATCACGACTGGCACTGAAACTTATTCGTCCAACTGGCGAGTGCATCTGCAGCGCGTCACTGACAAGGAAAACATGTACAAGCAGGTGGCCCGTTTCAAGAGTGAAGGCGAATACAGGATGGGATCGAATCTCTATCGTCCGCTCATCAAAGTGCTTTCAGTGCTCCAGCCCGTGCGGGCGAGTAACAAACACGTGCTCCTGCTCAGCGACGGGTATGTCGAGACCGGTTACGACTACGCCACTGTCTGCGCCCAGATTTCATCCGACGGCGTGACCATCTCGACCATCGGGCTGGGAGACAACTGCAACAAACGCCTGCTCAAACAGATCGCCCAATGGGGCAACGGCCGTTTCTATGCGGTCACCAGCCACGACGAACTCGACAAAATCTTCACCCAGGAGATGGAGGAAATTCAACAGGCCGCAATCGTCGAGGAAGCACTGAAGCCTCGCCTTGTTGCCGACAGCGAAATCCTCAACGGTATCGACATCGATCTGGCGCCCTATCTCTTTGGATACGTACGCACCCGGCCGAAGTTCAAGGCAAAGACGATTCTCACTTTTCCGCCAGAGAATGATCCGCTGCTTTCGGTATGGAAATTCGGGGCGGGCAAAGCTGCGGCTTTCACTTCCGATGTCAGAGACAGGTGGTCTGTCCTCTGGGTGCGCGACTGGCAGCAGAGCTTCCGCCGTTTCTGGGAGCAGCTCATCTATTCGGTCATGCGACGCGACCACAAGATGCGGCTCATCCCGAACGTACAGGCCATCGGCGAAGAACTGACCATCGAAACCGACGCGGTCGATACCAACGGCAATTTCATGCACGACCAGGAAATTGCCGCAGAGGTCTACTACCTCGGCAAAAAGGGACACGTCTTTTCGAGAGCCGGCATGACACGTGTACCTCTCCAGCAGAGCGCCCCCGGCCAATACCGCGCTACACACGAGGTCAATAAGAGCGGCGTCTACGCCATCAAGATTTCGGACAGCGGACGAAACGCTGTCACAACAGCGGGTGTGGTCGTTTCCACGTTCAAAGAGCAGAGCAGCCTGTCGCCGAACCGAGAACTCCTCAAGAAAATCGCCGAAATTACGGGCGGAAAATCTGAGCCAACGATCAACGAAGCAATGAGGCCCGCCAAGTCCAAGAAGGCTCGGCCGTTCGAGCTGGGGACGTGGGCGCTGATGCTGGCCGCGTTCCTTTTTCTTGGCGACGTGCTGGCGAGGAGGCTGCCTGCGGTGATTGAGGCACTCCAACGAATTCAGAAAGACAACGAGTGAGGAAAAGAGATATTAAATCATCGGAAATTGGGAAAGGCGTGGGGAGACTTTGCGCCGATAAGGGCTTTGTCTCCTATTCCCCATTCGTTGTCTTTCTGAATTCGTTGGAAACCCCTTCTGTATTTTCCCCATTCATTGTTTCCCTGAATTCGTTGCCTGCTCCGTTGGTGGAGGCCCTCCTCTTCGTGATCCTCTTCACCCTCAATTCGTTGGCATGGTCAGAGCAGACCAACCCCCTCACCACCCTCGAACAGCGCCAGGTCGAGCAGCACATGAACCTCGCCATCTCCGACCCGCGCAGCGAGCATGCCTTCCAAAAGCTGTATTCGATCTACAAAAAGCACAATCGTGAATACGAGCTCCTGAAACTGTTCCGCGGCGCCATCGAGCTCGACAAGAAGAACAAGAACCTGCATGTCCTCCTCGGCCAGACCTACATCGAGTTTCGCGATTACTACATGGCCGAGAAGCGCCTGCGTTCAGCCGTCAAGATCGATCCGCAGGACTACTACGCCCGGTATTTGCTGGCCGAAGTTCTCATCCGCAAAGGCGAGCCGGAGAAGGCTATCGCCCAGTACGGGCAGTCCATTGCACTGACCACTGATGTCAGCGACATCGTTCGCTCCCTCGAAAACCTCGGCAAACTTTACGCCTCGCAGAAGATGATGAAGGAGGCCGAAGAAGTGTGGGACAAAGCGCTCGAACACCGCAAATATGATCCTTCGGCTCATCGCCGCATCGCCGGCTTCTATTCATCCTTCGGGATGCACGATAAGGCAGCGGGCCTTTACAACGCCATCATCAAGATGACCGGAAAATCGCCGAAGACGCAGTGCCTCGCTCACGTCTCGCTCGGCAAACTGCTCGAATCGCAGCAGAAGCTCCGCCCGGCCATCGAATCCTACGGCGCCGCCAACGAATTCCTCGATGAAGACAACTACCTGCGTAAAGAAATCGACGAAGCCATCTTCCGCTGCCACGAAGGGCTGAACGATCTGGAAACACTGCAGAAGCATCTCGAACAGAAACTGAAAGATTCTCCCAATGATCCCGATCCCCTCAGACGTCTCGCCGACATACAGATAAAGCTCAATCAGCACCAGCAGGCTGCAGCGACTCTAACCGCCGCTATCGAACTGTCTCCAGAGGATGTCGGCCTCATCGAAACATTGATCGGTGTCCATCGTCGCCAGAAATCCTACGCCGCGATGCTGCCGCTCTACGAGAAGCTGCTCACCCTCAATGATGAGAATCTGGCATGGGTGGTTGGCCTCGGCGAAGCTAAGCTGGCCGCGGGTCAGAAAGACAGAGCCATAGCCACCTGGCAGAAGCTCGTCGTTGAGCCCGACAGCCGCAAATACGAATTGCTCGGACGCACGCTCCACAAGCACGCTTTTGATGACCAGGCTGTCGAAGCATTTCAGAAAGCTGTCGAAGCCGATCCGGAGAGTGCCGAATACAGATTGCAGCTCGGCAAGCTCCTCCTGACGACCGGTAAGAAAGAAGACGCCCGCAAAGTCTTAGACCCACTGCTTGCCGACGAATCCTCCGGCGCGCCCATTTTCCTGGAAGTTGCCGAGGCTTACTCGAAAGCCGGCATGGACGAGCCGGGCACTGAGACGCTTGAGGCAGGTCTGGCACGCGACCCATCAAACTACGAAATCACCCGTCGCCTCGCCGAGGTCGCGCACAATGGGAAAGACTACCCCAAAGCCGCCGACCTCTACTACAAAGCCATCGACAACGCCACGAATCTCGACGACAAGCTCGCCCTCAACCGCCGCCTCATCAATATCTACATGAACCACATGCCGAAATTCCATTACGAAGAGGATGGCAAGTCGGCCGATATGATGCCGCTCTACGCGCTCGGTGAGAAGTATCGCCAGCGCATGCTCAAAGAAACGGAGAACTACGACGTTTACATGTTGTTCGGCCAAGTCAACGAAGCCGCCTATTACAACCCGGCGCCCCCACGGCCTTTCCGGCTCTACCGCCACCGGGCCACGGTCACCTACGAAGACGTGATGGGCAGGAACCCGCTCTACCTTGAAGCCTACTTCAACAAGGCACGACGCCACACGCTCGATGACGACTTTGAACGAGCCGTACTCGAATACAAGAAACTGCTCGTCATCAATCCCGTGAACAAATGGAAATACTACAAGGAAATGGGCGACCTGTTCGCCAACATGGGCTACATGGAACAGGCGTTCCGTTTCTGGAAGAAAGTCGATGTGCGTTCCTTCAGCGAGCCAGACCTGCTCTATCAGCTCGCCACCCGATACTTCCGGGCCGAACGCCCCGATGACGCCATCCGCATCCTCAAGAAAGCCATCGGCATCAACCCCAACAACTACAAATACCACCTCACCCTCGGCAACCTCTACGACCACCGGGGCCAGCACAAGCTCGCCATCGACGAGTTCCGCCGCACCCTCGCGCTCTCCACCAGTGACATGCTCCGCCCGATCCGTAAACGCATGTCCGAGGTGCAGACCTCCTACGCCGAGCAGCTTTTCGCTGACGGTAAAGTGAAGGACGCGCTCACCTACTTCGAGGAAATTCGAGATTTTCAGGAAGTCCTGAATCGCCACCTGAAGACCATCGACCCGCACTATCCCGATACCCTCATCCAGATCGCCCGCTGCTGCGAAAGACTCGGCCAGCAGGAAAAAGCAACTGGCATCTACCAGGACGCGGTCGGCAAATTCGCCGACCACGAAGCATGGCTGAATCAGAAGGTGAGCATGAGTATCCCCTACCTGGTCAGCCTCAAAGTAAGCCAGAAATACAGGAGCAAAGATCGCCTCCCCGAACCCGCCGAACGCCGCGCCCTCCGATTCGCCTTGAGGCCAGCCGGCAAAGCGCACATCCCCGACGCCGTTCGCAAAGCCACCATCAGCAGCCAGGGAATCATCCTCGACACCCTCGACCGCAGATGGATTGCCGATCCAGCCAACCTCTCAAAGCCCCCCACAAAACAGGACACCTTCCATCGCTACAAACGCCGCATGGAAGTCTTCGACGATCTCACCTGCATCGTTGTGAAATCCGAAAGGCAGGAACGTAAAGGCGAGCAGTTCGACATGCTCAAAGCCTACGATCACGCGGGCAAACAGCGGTGGCAATACTTCCGCAGCGACGAAGACACTAACATCCGCAGCATCACCCGCGCCGGCAACATGCTGCTCCTCAACTGCGGCCCCCGCGGAGTAGAAGCACTGGACGCCGCTACCGGCAAGCCGCTC
>JASLXP010001282.1 GCA_030740295.1 Planctomycetota bacterium | reverse complement strand
TGGTCTTTCTCTTGGTCTTTCTCTTGGTCTTTCTCTTGGTCTTTCTCTTGGTCTTTCTCTTGGTCTTTCTCTTGGTCTTTCTCTTGGTCTTTCTCTTGGTCTTTCTCTTGTTCTTTCTCTTGGTCTTTATATTAATCTTAGTCTTTGTTCAGGAGCAATTCGAGATTAAGGCGAAGAGAAAGACGAGGAGAAAACCAAGCCAGTCTCACGTTGCCTTTGTCTACGATGTTTTGGGCGAAGAATGACCAGATGGACTTTTTACGAACGAATCTGGCAGCCTGTCGCCACAGGGATGGGCCGGAAACTGTGAGAGATGGCGGCTAAGATTTAATCGTGAATTCTCATTTGGCGGGTCAGAACTCCCGTCGCTTACGGTTTAACTTGGAAGGTGGCAGTTGCGGTTCGGTTGCTGGCGCGTTCTTGAACCTTAACGGACCACTCGCCAGGTTGGGCGTTGACGGGGATGAGAATTTCTTCCCTCTGGCCGAGCCCGTACCACCGAGACTTGCTTGCACGGAAGCGACCTTTGCGGAGGCAGGTCCATCCGGATCGGTCATGAACGGAACCGTCGGGCTCGGTAATCTTGATGTTCACAGGGATAGAACCAGACGTTTTCAGCAGCCCGGTCTTCAGCCGAACTTCGATGTGCAGTGGGTCGCCGCGCTTGATACGAGTTTGGTTGAGGCGGAGTGTGAGTTTATTTGGCTCGGCTGGGAGAAACGCCAGAATTCGTCCTTCCGTTGGCCCCAGTTCGAGGGAGAATTCACGCCAGCCCTTCTTCTTTTCAGTCTGTATGGGAGACGAGGCCGTCAGGTCGTAGAGTGTTCCCTTGATGTTGGAACGTACCCTGAAGCGAGCATGTTGCGCCACGCCAGTTTCTCTCACTATCTTCCACTGGCCGAGTAACGGGCCGGAGATCCGCTTGTCGTTTACCGCGACAAGGAATGTCGTGTCGTCGAGTTCCAACATGTTCCAGAAAATCTCAGGGGTATCACACTGCACAGGCAAAGCTGCATGTGCGATGACGGATTCGACGGCCTGCGCGGCGTCCTCCTTTTCGAATACCTGCATTTTTGGGATGCCCTTCACCCTGCAATCAGTATCGGCAATCACAAGGCCGCCTGACTTCGAAAATCTGATGAGCTGCCGAACGGTCTCCTCCGGAAGCGCGACCACGTGATGAGGGAGCAATACCACCCGGTACTTCTTGAGTGCTCTGGAATCTTCGAGGAACGAATCGTCGTACAGAATGTCGTAAGGAACACCCGATTCGTTGAGTGCATTGCCCAGCCAGCCGAGGTTGGTGTTGGGCCAGCGAATGTTGTTGTAGAGCTGAGCGGCGAACGAAACGACAACGGCGATCTTGCGGGGCGCGTTGTACCACCATCTCATCAGCGGCCCGAATGGCTGCAATACTTCGCGCGCGAAACGGCGGAACTCTTCTTTCGTTTCGGGGACGAACAGTCCGTCGCCGTCCACGCCCAGCTCTTGCGCCTTCTTCTTTGCTTCGTCGAAAGACAACCCATCGAAGAGTTTTGCCGCTTCCCCGGGCAGCATCATCTTTTTCTTGCGCTCCAGCACTCGATGCCAGCCCCAGAACGTCATCTGTTTCAACGGGCGCGACGCACACAGCCAGAGGACCTCGCGAAGCATGTCCGGCGGCGGCGTCACCGCGTACGGCGCCGCCCAGCCCTTCTTAAACAGAAACTGCGGCATTCCTGAGGGCCCATGTAATCGATAACGGCTGATACAGGCGAGACGCTCCTGTACCTGCACCGCTATCCTTGGATCGACGTAGTAGAACCACTCCTGCGCTACTTCGACAGCATCAGCAGGGACGTACGATACCGACCAGAAAAGCCGGCGGAACAAAGATCTGGGTGGCATCAGGCCTTCAATCAGATTCCCATAGCGCATCAATGGTGGCGCACGAAGGATCGGCTCGACGATACGGACTACGTCGCGGCGGAGCTCATGCAGCGTTCTGGCACAGATCATGTTGATGCCGACTTCATTGCCACCGCCGGTGTGATGCCACAGGTGAAACTTGTAGAAAGGATCGTTAGGAGACACGATGCCGTTCTTCGGCATCCAGTCGTCGCCAATCAAGGTCGGGTTCAGCCGGTTATGCGGGTGCAAGTGTGACCATGCCTTCTCCGGGCTGGTCGACCACCTCTGAATGTCAATGCCGAACTTCGCCTTCACCTGTTCCCGTGTTTGCTCGCTGAAATCCATCGGTGGGGTCCACTCAGTATTGATGATGACGTATTTCAGCGCCGGAAGATGGGCAATTCGTTGCGCGTAATCACTTGCCTGATGTTTTGCACTCAATATGGCTGCGTTTCCTGAAGGACGGATGCCGCCGTCTTTGCCGCCGACCGTGACGATGCGTTCAAGCATCCCTTCCGCCTTGCGGTGACCGTGCACCAACATTCGGTCTGCACCATACATTCCCAAATCAGAGGCCCAGTCGAGAGCCCTGGGTGAGACTCCCGTGCCGGCGACGTTGACTCCAAGTTCTTTGAGCGTTTGGAGTGTGGCTGGGCTGTCGCCGCCCGTCCCCCACGCGTGAACGGGAAGGCGTTCTCGATCGCGGTACGGTGTGACCTTCAGATCGAAGACAGCTTGACGTATCGTGTCACCTCGAATGTCTACCGTTACAGGGTAGTTGCCGGGGACGAGGCGGCCGCACGGAAAGAGAAACCTGACCGATTTTGGTCTGCTCTCCACAAGAATCCCTCTTCGCCGATTTCTGTCCTCGTCGCTGAAGTCCTCCAATGAAGTGCCGTACAATTCCGGACTCATCCACGGCAAGCTCGTCCTATGTACGATGAGAGGCCACAACAGGCCGCGTTGGCGATACCATTTGAGATCCCATTCGGTTGATTGGGATTCGCACCTCACTGTGACCGTTGCTGAATGGGACGGGGGCTCTGAAGATGGTGACCGGAATGTGGTCCTGGCAGGAATTTCCCTCCGAGGAACCTGCTCCGAAAAATTGACCAGAGAAAAGGGAATTTCAGCCACATCCATCTCACGCCCATAAGCTCGACAAGGCGAATCCAATCGGGGGTAAATTCCTTCCAGCTTCAATATTGGCTCGAGGCTTTTCGACAAACTCTTTAGTGCCTCGTCATTCAAGGCACGACCAAAAACACAGAACTCATCAATCAGTCCGTCGATGTGTGTTTTCGAGCCGCCGCCCATGCCGGACTCCGCGTTTCCCGGCATCAGAAAGGCATGACGCCGAAAGACGTCTGGGATCTCGGCTGGGTTCTTCGCCGATGTGGACAGCACCTGCTTGCCGTCGATGAACAGCTCGGCCTTCGGCCATTTCCATCGAGCGGCCATGTGATGCCACGTACCCTGGCTGGGTGCTTTGCCGAAGACGCGGCCGCCGAAAAAATTGAAGTCGAGCCTGCCTGGCGGATATTCACGAATGCCAATCGGCGTATCCCAGCCGTGTCCGAATGCGAAAAAACATCGAACCAGTTTCCCTGGAGAGGCATTCATCCAGAACGAGATAGTACCCTCTTCCACACGGAAAGTCCGTGGCGTCACAGGCAGGTTCAGGACTTCGCTGCCGCGCTTCAGGCCAGGTGGCACCCAGGACGATGGCGTCTGCCTATTTGAGTAATGGATGCCTGCCTGTTCGATCATGGGCCGGGAAAGGTGAACAGTGCCCTTCTCCTTTGCGACGACTCTCACTACGATTTCGGCGGGTGTGGTCAGTTTCTTACCTTCGTAAGTACCGGACCGCTCGTTGGTGAAAAGCACGACATGGTACCTCTGCCATTCATCAGTGAGTTGAAGTAACGTCGACTGAGCTACCTGATTGGTCCGATCGTGAATTTGCATGTCCACCTTCGCGTGATCGGGACTGCGCAAATAAAGCGATCCAACCACGCGTATCGGTACCGGCAGTTTCGCCACGTCAGTGACCGCGGCCGCACCACTTGGTTGGAAACGAGCCACGTAGCTCCGGGCGTCGAGTCGGCCCACCATTCGAAGGTTATTCGCATAGCGCAGGTCATCGGATGCGAGCAGATTCCGAGTGCCCCGTTTGAAGTTTCCGTAGTCTCCCGATTCAAGATAGATCGCCTGCCCGAACCGGCCCTGCTCATAGCGAGGCCCGAGGACAAGATTGTGGGTTGAGCCATCGGCGCGTCCGACCTTTCGGTACTCTGAGGGCAACAATCCGCCGCCGGACGTCACCACGTCGGTGTGCCCATCGAAGGGAGCGTAGAGCAGCAGATCAGGCGTGAGGGTTTCACCTTTTACCGTCGCAACGAATAATGTGAGTGCGAGGATCACTGATTTCTTACCGAAGTATCCGAAAAGGTACCGACAGCGCCTGCTCCCGAAGTGACAGGCGCAGTCTTTCCTAAATAACGCTGGATGGACATACCGAATTCTGCTCTCGCCGATTCGTGCTGGCGATAGACCTGTGATCATTGTGCTCTTACCACACCACGGAAGGCTCTGCCAGCACACGTGAGCCACGGAAATGTGCCTGGAGGAAATGGCAAGCGTCCTCCGGCTCCCTCACTTGCCTATCTTCTCCAACTGTTCCACGAATGGCACGGGAATCGTCCCGTCATCATTATGGGGGACATCCCAGGTGGCCACTCCCTCGTTGGAGTTCACTTGCTTCGTGATACCGACTACGAGCTCGTCCGGGAACCGAGGCCCTTCTCCTCCCATCCACCACTCGCCGAGGAAACTGATTATGTGGAACTGCGCATCATCGACCAACCGGCCCCGGCAGATAGGGAACCCCCAAGTGGAGATCTCACCCGCGGTGTAGTCCTCATGCTCCGTCATCGAAATCACCGGCACACGGACGCCCGGATTGAACGCGATGAGGCTTTCCTTGTTTCCGGCCCTGGCCGCGGCCGCGAAGCTCTGAAAGTTCGGAGGTTCGGCATGGCGATACATCGCGTCGGCATAGTAGCAACCGTCGAACCACCAACCGCTGACTTTAGTGCCGTAACGCAATGACCATTCGCGAATCACCGCCTCCCATTTTGGCTGGAATTCAGCCTGACGTTTGCCGATGCTGAAGTCGCCTTCGGGCAGTGGCTCCCAACTCAGCCGCTCAGTCGCCACCGGGTCCTTGATCGGCGGTGTGGCAGGCAAGTAAACCATCAGCCGGATATTCCTCGGCTGAAGCGCGTCATACAGGTCGCTCACGAGATCGCGCTCTGAGCACCGGCTTGGCGTAAGCCCCACGTAGGAATCGTAGGTGTCATTAGGCGAACAGTAGAAGCCCGAGCTCTGGCCGAAGGTGATGAAGTAGTAGCCTGCGCCGACAGCTTCGAGCTGCGCCGCCAGGGCGTCGACATCCCACTGCTCGACGCGGCAGTTCCACCTGTCAGCCGAGGTCTCACCTCCGCTGAGAAAGTGCATGAACACCCCCCAACGTGCGTCTCTGAACCAGTCTGTGTTTGCGTTCATGTTTTCCTCTTCTGGATGCTGTTGTCCATAAGATCTGAAACTGGACCTGCCTGGATTGAGCCGAAACACCGTTCCGCAGCTTCCTGAACCGGTTCTGACTTAAGCGTTGAATGTTCTTCCAAGTCAACTAAGAATGAGCGGTTGCGATCAATCATACTGTCTCCATCCCCGCATCCTCGTTTCAGCAGTTAAAGAGTGCCGCCATGAGCAAGCCCAACTTCCTCGTCATCATGTCAGACCAACATAGTCCCGACGCAATAGGCGCATCCGGGCATCCGGCGGTGAAGACTCCAGCTTTGGATTCGCTGGAAAATAGAGGCGTCACGTTCACATCAGCCTACTGCAATTATCCGATGTGTACTCCCTCGCGGGCCAGTTTTATGACGGGGCTGCTTGCATCCGACCATGGTGTGTGGGAGCTCGGCAGTTCGTTGCGGTCGGACATCCCGACCTGGGCTCATGCGTTGAGGGGTGCCGGCTATCAGACGTCCATCAGCGGGCGGATGCACTTCATCGGACC
>JASLXP010001281.1 GCA_030740295.1 Planctomycetota bacterium | reverse complement strand
GCTGACTTCGGAGGCGCCCAGGAATTCGACCCATGCGCTTGGTCCCTGGTGGGCGAGCTCGTGTGTGCCGATGATGTACCGCTGAGCGATCTCGAGTTCCTCCTTCGAGCAGGCATTGTCTTGCAGGTCCGCAACCTGGCTCAGGATGATCTCCCTGGCTGCCTGCAATTGTTTTTTGTCCGTGGCCGCGTAGGCCATGATCCCACCGGCCTGGACGCCCTGCAGGAGCGATGCGCCGCAAGAATAGGCCAGGCCCCGTTCCTCTCGCATTTCTATCCACATGCGGGAGCTGAATGGGCCCCCGAGGATCACCGAGAGTACCTGAAGCGCCGGAAAATCAGGATGCAGGGTCGGCGGCAGACGCCAGCCAAGGCTGACTGAGGGTGTGGCGAAAGGCATTTTCAATTTCAGATCGAAGGTCTCCGTGATCTCGGGGAACACGGGAAACTCCGGCAACGGCTCGGCATCCGCGGGCATGGCTTGGAGCGCTCCTGCGACTCTGGCTGCAGCATTCTCCCAGCCGATATCGCCGGCCACCACCACGACCATGTTTTCACCGCGGTAGTAACGCTGATGAAAATCCGCCAGGTCCGAAGCATCGAGAGATTGAATCGTCTCGATAGTTCCGAACGCATTCCGCGCATAAGGATGATCGCCGTAGACCGTTTCAGAAATTGTTCTGTTGGCTTGAAATTCAAACTCGTCAACCATCGCCTTCAGGCCAGTCAATGCCTCGGCCTGGATGATCCCAAATTCGTCATCATCGAATCGCGGCTCAAGCACGACCTCAGCAAAAAGCTGGAGCAGCGCGTCAAAATCTTTGCTGAGACCGTATGCATCGAACCGGCTGTAATCCACAGAAGAGGCGCCGCTGAATTCAGCGCCAAGAGA
Organism: Planctomycetota bacterium; assembly: GCA_030740295.1. The sequence continues at coordinate 7,086 of JASLXP010001281.1, read as the reverse complement.
TTCCGTTGCATACGCAATCTGTTCAGGCGAATGTGTCCTTGTGCCACGGTGCAACATGTCGTGTGTGAGTGACGCGACACCGGTTTTGTCGAGCGGATCGAGGACCGAGCCGACTTTCAAAAACGCGCCGATATTGACGATGGGATGGCTGTGCTCTTCTTTGATGAGGAGCGTCACCTTGTTAGGCAGCAGGATTTTTTTGACATCACCGCCATCGATCAGCTCAAAGTCCCCCATGGCTGCAGATTTAAGTGAGGGCAAGGCCGGGGCATCGCCGTTGAGCGCCGGTACGTCCAGGTTCTGCGGCATCTTCGGTCCGACGCACAGCTCACTCAGATTTCCTTCAGCCAGGTACTCGTTCGCAACCCGGCGAAGATCCGCGGCCGTCAGATTTCGAATGGACTCCAAAAAACCTGATTCGAAATCAGGGCTTGCCAGGCTGGCCATCATGCCGAGGGTATAGGATTGGCCCACGACGTTTTCGTTTTTGAAGATCGATGAGGCCTCAATCTTCGTGCGTACCATCTGTAGCTCGTCTTCATCCACCTCTTTCTCGCGAAGGCGTGTTATCTGCTCTTTCATCGCGTCTCTCACCACCTTCTCTCGCTCCGGCGCGAAGCTGACGCTGATGCCGAAAAGTCCAGCCAGCTTCATCGGCGGAATCGCAGACGAGCACGAAAAGATGAGACGCTGCCTCTCGTAGAGGTCACGGAAAATGCGTGAGACGCGGCCTCCGCCAAGAATGATGGAAAGCGCAGTCATCGCCGCAAAATCCGGATGGCTCATCGGTACTCCGGGATAGACCATCTCCAGGTAGCTCACCTGGAGCGGCTGAGGGATTTTCAGGAAGCCCGGTTCAGGGTTGCCTGGCTTTTCATCGAATGAGGACGGAGTTGGAACAATGGATCGGATCCCTCCCAGTCGATCCCGGAGTTTGACAACAAGAGCATCCGCATCGAAGTCTCCAACCCCGACCAGGATCATTCTTTCGCGGCAGTAATTCTTCTCGAAGAATTCCACGATCTCCGATTGCTGGATTCGGCTTACGGAACGCATCCCGCCGTGGACGGGTCGACCGTAAGGGTGTTCGCCGAAAAGTCGGCATTTGCCCTGGGCCTGGGCGGCGGCCATCGGGTCGTCTTCGAAGAGACGGATCTCCTGCAGGATGATGTTCCGCTCCATCTCAATGTCTTCTTCTCTGAACTCCGGCTGCGAAAAAATTTCCGACTGGATCTCAAGTGCCAGGTCCAGGTAGCGTGAAGCAACGGTCACCGTGCAGCAGGTGTAATCCTGATTCGTGTATCCGTTCATTTCACCGCCGACCGCCTGCAACCGGGCCGCAGGATCTGAGCTGCCTTCCCCATCGCGGCCGCGAAACAGCATGTGCTCAATAAAGTGCGCGACGCCGGCTAACTCGATCGGCTCATCTTTCGAGCCGACGTTCACGAGTGCATCGAGCGAGACGACCGGGTAGTCGTGAGACTCCTTGAGAAGAACGGTCAGTCCATCAAGGTCGAATTGGTGAATGGGAGATTCCAAGGTGTTTGATTGTTGTGGCGCTGGCGCTCAACGACAGCGTAGTGGCGTGTCAGCAAGCTGCCACCAGCCTGCGAGCCTGCCATCTCTTGCACTCAGGTCCGAAGAGGATGTGCTTTTCACCGCCCCATCAAGTAATCATCCACTTGCCGAGCAACTCCCGCCGGGATCTTTGTCTGCAGCTCGCCGTAGCTCAGGCGTTCGGCCTGGGTCTTGTCTACATAGCCGCCGGTGACTTCGTGGACTTTGGTGGACAGTTCTTTTCCGCTCCTGTCGATCAGCTTTGATGGGACGGTCCAATTCACGTCAAAGAACTCCGCCTTGCGCTGCGTTACGGAATATTTAGAGCCGACAACAATTTTGAGGTCGACTGATTTACCGGAAGGCGCGCCTGAGGTTGTCGGGAGTCCGAGCCGGGTGAGCTCCTTCAGGATTGCGGAGCGGAGGTCGTCCGCGCGCTGGCCGGTGACGGTTACCGCGATAGCCACCTCTTTGGCAAGGATCTCATCTATGCTGGATTTGACCTCTTCGAAGTTTGCCAGGGTCGCGATGCCGCCGCCGGCCCGGTCGACGATTCGGAGTTGGGATTCGAAAGCGTCTCGCAACGCGAACTTTGGGGCGGAGCGCTTCAGGTATCGCAGTTGGGCAAGTTTATCCTGGGACGATTTCGCCTTGCTGCTGAGCAGTTCAATCTCTGCATCAAGTTTGAAGATTCTATCGCGAAGGATGCGGCCGGTCTTTGCGCGCTCCAGGACGGCGAGCGCATAGAACTGAACACCGCGACGAGGGCGGTAGATCTCTACGACTTCTGAACCCTCGATGGCCTGCCTGGCCGACACAGTAGTCAGATTGCTGAGGGTAACTTCATCTTCGTCGGCCGAGACGTTCGACTGAAAATACTTTCGATAGGTGGCAACCTTGCTGTCAATGTCCGCGCGAAAGATCCGTGCGAGCTCGGCTCTTGCATCTTTCTCGGCAGCGTTTCTGGTATTGCCGACACCGACACCGGTCAGGTATTTCTGCTTCGGATACTTCGCCGAGCTCTCCAGCACCCAGTCCGGCTGCTTACCTCGCCAGACGGGCCCTCCATTATCATCCCTGCGCAAGAAGCCAAAACAGCCGCTCGAAAGGCAGGCGATGAGGACGGTAAGAGTTCGGAGGAAATTCATAGAAATCAATCCACGGAACGCAGGATGACGAATTCTTTTTTGCCAGCGGACACTTTGAGTTTCTTTATCTGACGTGTGTCGCCATCAGGCATCCGGATGTTTGCCGAGTATTCACCCGGCATCAAGATGGCCCGTCCAATCCGAATCTCGGCCGGAAGTGAGCGGCAGGAACGCGTATCCGCTGTGGACGCGAGCTCCCGGCTGAGGTGCGTTGTCATCCGCCACAATTGTTCCGCTTTCTTGCCGTATTTCTTGCGAATTTTTTTGGCCTGCATTTCGATGAGAGCATACTGGGCCGCGAGCCGTGCAATCGCTTTTGCATTCATGCGGTGAATGCGATTCTTGAGATTCTTGCTGGCGATGGCTTCGATGTTTTCCATGACCTCGGTAGCGCAGGAGACCCCCTTGCCGTCCGCCCTTGTGAAAGTAACGGTTGCCCCCTTTCTGTTGCGGGGCGAATACTCATATTTCGGAAATGATACGGTCAGGACAACACCTTCCATAATCCCCAACGGCACCCTCTCTGAAACCTTCACAGGGCTCTTGCCGTGGTAATGCACGACGATGACTTCGCCGAGCCGTTGCTTACTCTTGTAACGGAGGAATTGGGCTTCCGGATATTCACTTCGGAGCTTCTCAACACGATCGGGAAAGCCCGCGCCATCCGCGACTGTCAGTAGGTTCTCGACAACAAACCTGGGAGCAACCGTGCCGTAATTGGCAGCGTAGTCCCTGAAGACCTCCAGTGATTTCATGTAGTCCACGTTGGCGCTGTCCAGGTTGCCTTCCGCCTCGTGGAGCAGGGCGGCGATGAATCGAATGAGCGCGTCTTCCTTATAAACGTTTTTCTTTCCTTCGGGATAGCTCTGATTGAGCGCGCTGAGTTTGCTGTCGAGCTTTCGGGCCTCGACGAGCGCGTCTTCGAGTTTGCCGAGTTTGGCGTAATTCAGCGCCATGTAGAGATGGATAAGGGCAAGCTCAAAATCTTCGCCGCGGTATGCCAGCACATAATCATTAACGATGAAGGATGCAGCGGTTCCGGTCAGCGATTTTGTATAGAGCTGCTCGCCGAGTCTCTCCGCATCTTCCAGTTTTCGATTGCTGACCGCATAACGACCTTCGTAGTGATTCGTGATGCCGAGATCCATGTAGTACAGCAGCTTTGCATTTCGGCCGTAATCGCTCTTGTTGACCTGCGCTGGTGTGAGCGGATTCGCAATGCGGGATGTCCAGCAGGCGTTGAGGCTGCAAGAGAACAGAACGATCAGGGGAACGTGTACCCGCCTGAGAAGCCGTTTGAAGCTGGTTGGCCGTTTACCGAAAAAGGAAAGTGCAGGCATCTTTCGCCTCAGAAGAGTTTGAATGATTTCTTCTTTATGTCCTTCTTCAGTTTCTTTTCACCGATCCAGACCTTCTCATTCGTCTCAATATTGATGAGCTCAAGATCTGTCTGGTAATACATCACGTAACGGGACTTTACCTCATCCTTGATCGTCCCGACCACACCGAGAAGGACAAAATCCGCTCCGATTTCTTTGCCAAATTTTTTGATAGTAGCGGAGTCGGCGTTCATCTGAATGTCTCTGCGCTCCGCCCGCACGTCTTCTCGCATATCTTTCTCGGCAACCACTCGAACTCGGCCCGATTTGATGAGTGCCTTCTCGAATTCTTTGGTGAAAAACATCGTATCAATATGCTCGTGGCTTTTGTTCTTCACGCGGCCAACCACCATGACGGGGCGTTTGTTGTTTTCGTTTTTGTATTCATCTATCCACGCGCTCGCGAGGCAGTCTTCGATGACGGCCGCTGCGACCATTTGTGAATCAGAATCGTTCCAGCGACCACTGTAATCGATGACCTTGCCCGGGTCCTTGCGCCTTATCTTCGGATCGCACCGCATGCCGGTGCAGACAAAGGACAGGATGAGACCACCGAATATGAAGAATCTTGTGAAAGTCATTTATGCCCCTTTTTGTGATTGATGTTGCGTGAAGTGCATTCTTGCACTGTTCATGAGTTACCTTGTGGCGACAGGCTGCCAGCTTGGCCGCCCTGCCATTAATTTTGACAGATTCTTGTTACTCAACTACCTGTCAGTTTCATTGAATTAACCGTCACATTTTTTGGGGCTGACAGGCTGGCAACCTGTCGCCACGCCCTTAGTTCTTCTGTGACCTGGATCAGAACAGCCCCTGCAAGGGTGACATAAAAGATAACGGTTTTTCTTCATTATGTCGTCCCCTGCAGGGGCTTTATTCGATGATAGCTCGTCGCGGAGCTCCGATACTACGGATAAACGCAGTTACTTGCCCTCGTTGCTCAAATCGGTGAATGCACCGTCCGAGTTTTCCTTCACATGTTTTCGGAATTCTTCTCCGAGTTGCTGGGCCTTCTGAATGGCATTCTTGAATACCCCGGTATCCAGGAACGCGTACACATACATGGTTTTAGTGGGCTGATCGTAATAGTGCTCACCAACCTGGATGCCGGACAGGGTGACGTTGGTGAAAGCCTTTGACGCATCCTGGATGAGCTGTTCTTCCTGGCTTGCATCGACGTTGCTCACGCTGCGGGCGTAGGACTTCGCGAGACTGGTGACATAGGTATCAAAGATACGGCCAACCTCGACGCGGGCAGCATTTTCAGCACTGCGCCGCAGGAGCGAATAATTCTTTACGCCCGAGACTGCGCCGACACCGTAAAACGCTTTTCCTTTCTTTCCATCTTTAAACGCACCCGAGCCTTTTGTAACCCAGTTCGGGACACCTTTCGCGCCCTCGGCAGGCAGATTCGCGCCCTTGCGGTCTCTTTTCTTCGGCCCGCAGCCCGGGAACAGAAACAGCCCGGCTATTGCGCCGGCACAGATAAGCATGGAGGTGGAACGATTCATGTTTGTCTCCTTGAAGGATGGTTAATGGCAGAAAATTACTTCAGTGATTTCTGGAACAGTCCGAAACGGCTGCTGGTGTGGACCATCCGCCGGTTCGAACGGCGCCACCTGGCTGCCATGTGCTTCTTTACGGATTTGATTCGGTCGGTGAATCGAGGATGAGTGGAATCGTCGAGGACGAAGGGGGTATCACCAATCGCCACCCGGAGCTTGTCCAGAAGAGATGCAGATGCTTCTTTGCTGTAACCTGAGCGCACGATGATATCGAGCCCGAGTACATCCGATTCAAATTCCTCGGTACGATTTCGGAAACCGGTCGCCACACGATAAGAGTGATCCGCGAAAACGTCGAGGTCGAGCTCTTCGTCCTCCTGATCCAGTTGGATGCCGCGCTGCTCTGTACGCTCGAGGTCATCGAACGCCTCATTGAAGTTGCCTCCTGCACGTTCCTTCTCGATGCTTCTCGTGTAATCCATGAATTTCTTGAATGCCTTGCCGGTGACGGCCTCCAGCTCTTTTCGATTACTCGCGTCGGTATTGTTCTGAACTTCCAGGTCGGTAAATGCGTCCCTGGCATGCCGGACAGCGGTCGCGTTCTCCACGCTGTTTACCCCGTGATAACGGGCCACGTGGACGGCTTCGTGAGCCAGGACAAATGCGAGCTCGTCTTCGTTGTCCAGCAGCTTGACGAGGCCGCTGGAGACGAAAACAAAGCCGCCGGGGGCCGCATAGGCCATCGGGTCTTTGGCCTTCAGGATGGCAAATCGATACCTCAGACCGGGCCGCATGGACTTGCCCGTAACGTAGCGGCCGAGCAGGTTGATGTAGGTCTGGGCCTTTTCATCATCGACGATCTTGAAGTCATTCAACAGTCTCCCGGCGACTCGGAGGCCGACCTGTACCTCCTGATCGAGCGACATGCTGGGCTTGACCGGGTTCAATTCACGCCACCACTTCGGTACGCCAGGCAGGCCCCCTCGGCCAGCCTTCAGGCCCCGTGACGCGAACTTCCGGACCGCGCTGTTACCGTATTCCATATCCAGTAGAGTCTGAATGGCTGCTGCCTGGACTCCATGCTTCGCGTAATAGCGGGTCATCCGCCCGGCATCACTTTCGGCATTCGATTGGGTGGAAAAAAGGACAGCAGAAACAAGAAGGGCAAACAGACGAGATGGCATGGCTGGTTTTGATGTTGGAGTTGAGGCCACGAACCGATATATAGACGGAGAGTTGACCGAATTCATCAAATGAAAATGAGCCGATTTTTCATCAGACCAGGATACGACCAATTCAGTGTGCTGTGAAGTTGTTCTTTTGAACTTTGCACAGGGCACAAAATTCCTCTTTAGCTGATCATCCATTATGTTAGATATCAAGAGAATACATCCATTTGCGATCACCTCCCGCGACAGAAAAAGCGCGGCCCCCGATGGCAACCAACTGAAACTCACCCACCTTTCGATGGTTTAAGCAAGTTCCGCTGAGCTGATG
>JASLXP010001280.1 GCA_030740295.1 Planctomycetota bacterium | reverse complement strand
AGGTCTTTGAACTTCTCCGCGGGCAGCTCGAAGCGCCAGATATCGCAGTTGGCCTTGATCCCAAGGCTCGCATTGAGGGCTCTGATCAGCTCAAGCCATTGGTCGCGGTCGGCGCCCGCGTAGACCGGCCCGAATGGATTGAAGGCAAAGTAGAAGGTCCGGCCTTTGCCGACCGGCTTGGTGACGATCGCCGGGCTGTTGTCGTCGAAGCGCGCCAGGACAGTTGCCGTGTCTTCCGGCTCGACATTGTGGATGGTGAACGGCTTGCGGCTCGTGCCCGTGGTGAGGTCCAGGGTTTCTCCCTTCTTGAAGGACCCGAAAAAATCCGGTGTCTCGATCCGGACGCGTTCCTGCGGTACCTGCTTCGAGTTCTTCAGTCCCACACCGAACAGCGCTCGCCTGCGATCCGAAGTCTCCGTCCCATCGATATCAAAGCTGAGCGCGGTGGGATCGGTGCAGACAACTGTGCCCCCGTTCTCGACGAAGCGCTTCATCCTCTCAAAGGTGTCCCGATCCTGGTAGGCAGCCTTGGGCAGGTAGAGGACTTTCAATCCCGATTCCATGGTCGCCTCGACCAGGTGTTCGTCGGTGAACCGGAACCAGTGCCCGGCCCTGACGAGCATGCCGTACGCGCGTTGGGTCTCCCACCCATGGAAATTGGCGTTCTGACCCGGATACAGCAGGCTGCCCGGGTCGGCCATGTTGGAGTAGTTGGAGTAGAACACCGCGAGGCGCGTCTCTTCGGGAAAGGCGAGCTTTCGCATGGACTGCATGATATTGCATGTGCGCAGGAAGGACTGGAATCGCGGCGGCGAGCTGAGGTAGGGAGAGAGGAGTTCCGGCCGTTTGGGGTTGGTGTAGAAGTGGGCAAAGTAAGCATGAAATCCTGTCGCCCCGTTCGCGATTAGACGACTGTAAATCAATCGCACGTCCTCAACAGTATTGCGGCTGCCCTCAATATGAGCGCAGGGCCACGTGTCCTTGCCGGTCAGATCGGCCAACAGTTTCGTGATGACCGGGCCGTTGCCCCCTCGAGGTGAGGTCTGATGGGTGAACACATCAAAGAGGTCGCGTTGGAGACTGAACTCGTACGGATGATGCCCCGCGACCGGGTCGGTGGATACCAGGAGCAGTTTCGGCGCTTTCTGCTTGACCAGGTCACCCAGTTTCCGGTGCCGTTCACGCATCCGAGCATTCGTGTAGCGGAAGTAGGCAATCCTTCGGAAAGGATTGTTGTCCTTTAGCGAGAGTGGCGCACCGAATCTCCCGAAGCCGTACTTCGCCTTCACCTCGGCGTCTATCTTGGTGTAGATGGGATGATTGACCTCGTGACGGGGCAGCTCCAGTTTGCCGCCCGCGGTGAACGGTTGACGGATCGCGACCTTGTCCTGTTCGTCGCCTGCAAAGATCCCCCAGAGCACGTCCCCGTGCTTGTCGATGACCTCTTCGACCTGCTTCAGGTATCCGTCCACGGCCTTGTCGGTCAGGATGTACCGGTCGTGGTCAGGGAAACCGATGGGGTAATAGCAGATCTTCAGCCCGGTCTGGCGGCAGAAGGGCTTCATCTCCCTGTAATCGGTGAACGCGATGGGGCCGGTGAGCAGTGTTACCCCGTTCTGCTGCATCTCCGTCATGACCTGCCTGGGTGAATAGGCCAGGCCCATACGCTTGGCGATGGGGCGCATGTGGAAGTAGTTGAGCGGGTGCTGCCAGAGAAACGCGGAAAACCCAAGCGCGGACATGGGTTGATCGGACAGCAGTTCCTCGAAAAGGGAGTCGGCGACTCCCTTTGTGTGGGCGTACGTGTCGTACATAACAGGCCAGCGCGCCTGGTACGGCGCCTCCGGATTGCCTTCCACAGAGATCGTGAAGTCCACAAACTCGCCTGGACGTCCCGATACCTGGTAGCTGAGACTGATGATGCGCTCAGTTTTTGGCGCCAGTTCCAGTGTGGCGGAGTCCATACTGAGGATGTCCGCATGATTCCGCGCGATGGCCTTACCGTGCACCAACTGTTTCTTCCCGGTGAGATTTCTTACCAGGGCTTTGAACTGGTTGCCGTTCCAGAGAGTCCCTTCCCGCGCGAGTTCGCCCCGGCTCAGGCTGATGCATGCGATCGCCTCGGGCTCCTTGCCGCCAGTGAAGAGAACCGGCCGGAAACCCTCTTGCGTGCGACCTCGTGGGTCAGGGCGGGCCCATGTTGTCTTTTCCAGTGCGCCGCCTCCATGACGGCGCCGGGCCAGACTGATAAGCAGGAGGTCGTTGCGGGGATTACTCGTGAGCCCCAGGTCCTTGAACGGAATGACGAGCTCCGCAGTCCATCGGTCATCGAGACGCTTTACCGAGACTTGGTTCGAGACGTCCCAGCCCGGGTCCTTCATGCGAGGCCCCAGGACACGCTCATCCCTCATCACTCCCAGGCTGTTGCAGGATACCTGGAACCAGCTCCTTCCCGAGGCGCCGGTGTCTATTCGGAACTCAACCGCGTCATCGCCGGCAATACTCTGATCCCGTCTATGGCCATCCGCTTTGAGTTTCGACATGTGTTCATCGAAGCATTCAAAGGCCACCCATAGCCCCTCCTCGCGATAGGCGATACGGGCCAGAGTTTTCTGAGGTGCGTTCCCGCCGGTCGTTGCGGAGAAGCCATCCACGGTGATCGGCTCTGCGTTGGCCTTGAGTACGACGAGGT
>JASLXP010001279.1 GCA_030740295.1 Planctomycetota bacterium | reverse complement strand
AGGTAGACGCTCGTTCTGGCCGAAGGCTGCCGTAGGAGGGCAGGCAAATCAGTGCCAGGCGAATCAGGGGAGCGAGTTCGAGCCTCTGCGATTACTGCGGCAGCTTACTCCCGGCAACTGGCGTAGGAAGAAGCGGTCTCCCACAGACGCACCTCGCTGACTGGCAGCCCCTGGTCCGTCGCAAAGTTGAAAATGAGGGCCGCGATCGATTCTGCCGTCGGGTTGGTGTCGATCAGGAACATTGGCTCGTTCTGCTGTTTGAGAAACTCAACGGCCGGATCGTCCCGGTGAAGGATCATCCGGTGGTCGAGGTTTTCGTCGATCCATCTTTTCACCACCGCTTTCACGTCGCCGAAGTCCATGACCATGCCGAGCTCATCAAGAGCGTTGGAATCAAGATCGATCTCCAACCGGCCGTTGTGGCCATGCAGGTGTCGGCACTTGCCGGAATAATTCAGAAGACGATGCCCGTAACAGAAATCAATAACCTTGGTGACGCGGTAAAGCATGGTTGGCAGTTGGTGGCTGATGGCTCATGGATGAGCATTTCTCATCCATACTTTTGCTCCCCTTCCGATTTTCGCAGCAGCGAGTAATACCGATACTTGCCCGGCATGTGGGATGAGGTGGAACCGATGACTAAAACTACCATCAGAATCCAGACTCGCTGTTCCCAGAAAAAAGGCACGGCCAGAATGAGCAGAATCTTCAGCACGGTGGCTACCCCCCTGACCTGGAACAACCATTCAAATGAACCGTAGGATTCGAGCGCGATAAACAGACCTCCCGAAGCAACGGTCCAGATCAGCGGACCGATCAGTTTTTCCTTCGGCATATCAAAGTAATGCCCGCCGAGCAAAACCGCGACGGCGCCCAGGTGCACGGTGCGCAGCAGTACTCGCCAGTGGCGTTCGCCAGGCAGTCTGCGGTCTTCTTCGGGTAAGAGAAGGGCTTTCAGCGAGTAAGGCATGGTTGAGAGGAGTGGGGTGATGGAGTGATGCTGCGAACTTGAGGTTGTCTGGCTCAGGGCTCTTAATCGTTATCTTAATCTTTCTCTATAATCGGGATTGCCGAGATAGCGTCTTACCGCCGCGCATTTCGCTATTTGAGACGCGACAGTTTTACTGCGCATGAGAGGCCCGATTCGACTATGAGAAAGATCTGTTGCTGAACTTCTGCGTCATGTGCGTGCACCTCTACAGATTCTTACCACAGATAGCAAAGCCATCTGTGGTAAGAATCCCTCGGTTGCGGACAACGGCCGTATGAGAGATCAAGAAAGAGAGGTGATCCTGCATGATTATGCCTCTGGGCTCTTGATCTTTATCGTAATCTTTCTCCTAATCAAGAATATCGAAAAAACGCTCTGCGAGCGCGGCCGGCTACGCTCTGACCCTGACGCGAACACGGTTCGCAGTCCTCTTTACTCCGCGGGACTTTTCTCATGCCTTTGATCCTTTCGTTCCTCCTTTGCTCTACAGGGCCTGTGATTGCCGAGCCAGATCTCCTGGACCGCGCGCTTCGCGCCATCAAGATGACCCGTGCCGATGTGACTCTCGATAAGAACTACAGGCGCCGCGATGCGTTTGCTCTGAAGGGCGTCGACGAGATGCTGACGGCACCACTCAAGTTGCCGGACTATGCTCAGCAGATGGGCGAAGAGCTTGGCAATGCGACGACTCTTCGGGAACTGATCGAGTTGGGCGCCTCGCGGCTGGAAGTGGCGCTGGACACGATTCCTTCGTTGCCGAAAGACGAGAGGAAACACAGTTGGAGGGAAAGCAGATGGCGCAAGAAGGTCAACCGTGCGCTCCCTCAGGCCGTGGCGGTTGAGGTGATCAAATTAGTTGACGCGGCCATCTACTGCAATGTGGTCATAGACACGGCTTATGTTCAACTGTCAAAGCAGGAGCGTGCTGTTCTGTTCGAGCAAAAGGATGTCGAGCACCGAAAGGAATACCCACTCCATGAGTATTTCGTTCGTCATCACCGCGGCGTCGAGAACGTCGAGAAGGCCAATCACGCGCTGTTCAAAGCTTCGGCAAAAGTAAAACTGGGCAAGCTCCTCCTTGCCGCTGCTGTCTGGTCCGAGCATGTCGAAAACGCCAAGGAGAATCTGAAGAACTGGGCGGCCGAACAGAAAGGCATTGATGACGGAATCCTGCTCGAGCTCAGAACTCCGGCCGGTCTGGTAATGGTTACCGGGGATGACTCCTCCATCATCAGAGGTCCGCGGCCTCAGCTCCTGATCGACCTTGGCGGCGATGACACCTACTTCACGGCAATCGGAGGCGGCAAAGGATGCACGGCTGTCATCGAGCTTGCCGGGGATGACACCTACATTCCCGACGCGGACCGCGCTCTCGGGGCCGGTATCCACGGAGCCAGCATCTTTATCGATTGCGAAGGCGACGACCGCTACAACACGCGTGACGTCGCTTTGGGCGTTGGCCTGTTCGGTGTCGGGATCGCCATAGACGAGGCCGGTCGCGATGACTACAACGCTCAGGAGATCGCTTCGGGCGTCGGTGTCATGGGAATCGGTATTCAGATCGATCTGGAAGGTCACGACAGCTATTTCGTGCGCCGCATGGGCCAGGCCGCGTCCGTCACTCGCGGGCTTGGCCTCCTCATTGACCGCGCCGGCAACGATTCATATTTCGCGGGAAGACGCTACGGGGGCTGGTCGACATCGCGAGAGTTTTCAGCATCGGCTGCTCAGGGATTCGCCGGTGGTGTCCGTGAATACACGTCCGGCGGCATCGCTCTTCTTCTCGATCTGCAGGGCCACGACAGCTACTACGGCGAAGCCATCGCGCAGGGAGTCGGTTATTGGTTCGCGCTCGGGATGCTGATCGATGGGAACGGCAATGATAACTACCAGGCGCTTCACTATTCCCAGGGCTCTGGCTTTCACTTTGCGGTGGCGGGCCTCTTCGACAACGCAGGCAACGATACCTATCTCGGCGGCGTCACCTGCCAGGGCAGCGGCTACGATTATTCCGCGGGAGTGATGGTCGACTACAGTGGCAATGATCTCTACAAGTCGAGCCACCTCTCGTCCGGCTCCGGCGGGGTGACCGGTATGGGATTCCTTTTCGATAACGGAGGCAACGACGTCTACCTGACGGGCCGCCCCCGCAGTCACAGTCTGGGCGGCGGCCAGTTCGTTAAGAGGCGCGGGTTTGGATGTATCGGAGGCTTCATCGACACGGGCGGCAAGGACTACTACCTGTACGAGCCCTGCAAGGACAACTCGCTCTGGACACGCGCACAAGACGGTGTGGGACTGGACACTGAAAAGGGCAAGGCCATTTATGCAAAACGGATGAAGGTCACACGCAAGGTGGACAAGCCTGCACAGCAGAAGAGCCAACATGCAGTCGCACCACTCAGCAATGTCGAAGAGGCAATGAAAAAGCTGAGCAATTGGCGAACGAAGAAAGATGAAAAGGAACAGGCCGTGGCCGTGCTGAAGAAAAACCTGAAGGAAGCCGAACCCTTGCTCATCGATCATCTCCTTGCCGAGCCGTTCTACATGTCGTTTGGTGCCGCATACAGCGTCATCCCCCAGATGGGTGCTGAAATGGCACCAGCCCTCGTGAAGGTTTTCGAAACAGGGGATGCCGAGGACCGTGTCCGCGCCCTTTCCATGCTGGGGAAGACTGAGTCGCCCCAGTCCATCGGAACACTGACCGCCGGACTGGCCGACGAAAACTACCGAGTTCGGGGAACGGCGGCTTTGGGCCTCGGCCGCCTCGAACATAAAGAAGCCTTACCGGAGCTTCTGAAACTGCTGGAGGATCCCAACCATACCTGCCGCACCTGGGCAGCCATGGCCTTGGGCCGACTCAAGGACGACAAGGCGACCGACGCGCTGATCGGTGCACTTGGTGACAGCCATTATGCCGTTCGAACAGTTGCAGCAGATGCTCTGATCCAAATCGGGACACCAACGGTGAAGTCATTAAAAGCCGTCTGGAACGGAGACAACTCCGTACTGCGAAGCCGGGCAATCGAGACACTGGCCCGCGTGGCCAAATCAGATTTACGCAAAGAAATCGAGAAGGGCCTCACGGACACGGAGGCCCTGGTCCGTGCCTCTGCATGTCGTGCCGCGCAGTTCGCCGGCATCAAGGAACTCGCCCAGCCACTCCGGAAACTCTCCCAATCCGATGGCGATTCAAACGTCCGACAGGTGGCAGCCGAAGCCGCACAGGTTCTGTCGAAGCTGAAGTAGATGGGAATGAAGGAACATGCGCTTGGGCTCTTCGCGTGGCGCCGAGATCCCTTAGACATTCCACCGCTTCAGATCGTCACCTTTACTCTTCCGACATTATTCGTCTCGTCGGATTCGTGTATCACGTCGTTGGGGTCTGCCGCGATTTCGAGGAAGTATTCTCCGGAGGGCAGGCCTTCGATGTTGATGGATTGGCCGTCAAGGGTTTCGAGCCCCTGACGCGCTGGGTAATGGTCGGCCCATCCTGGTGAGATGCCTTGCTCGATGCCTTTGTAGCAGTTGAGGCCACGGAATCTTGGTGTAAGTGGTGCGTTGGGGTGGTCGGAATCGCGCACCAGTGAATCCATCAGACAGAACCCGGCCTTGTGGCTCGTGCCGACGATGTCGCCCGGCGATCCGTCTTCGTTGATTTCGCGCAGGCGATATTCAACAAAATCATCAAAGTGATAGTGGTTGTGACCGGGGGCAGCGTGCCAGTAAAAAGAGCCGACCAACGGGTCGCTCGTCGAGCCATCCGCGTTCTCAATGATCTGATGCGCGGGCCGGTAATCCTCTTCGGGCGTGCCGCCGATGCCCATACGCAGGGGGCCGTCACCAAGGTTGGAGGTCGTACCGGCAAAGTTGAGGATCCTCTCGCCTGTTTGCCGGTCCACTCTGACTCTTGCGTTCTTCGAGTAATGCATCCAGGGGATCAGGTCAGGCAGTTGAGCTTCTTCGGTAATGAGCTCCTCCTGCTCCTCTTTAGTGGGGATCTCAAATCCGATTTCGACGCCCTCTGTTTCGCCTTGCGACGCAGCGATGGCCACGTTGGCTGAGGCGGGTAATTCGCCCTGCTGCACCGCAACCAGTTCCGCAATGACGGCGTCTTCGAGCGCCTGTTCGTCAGGGTGAGCATCGGTCTGTCCGCCGCCGATGCGCAGCACTGGCAGATCGATGGGAAC
>JASLXP010001278.1 GCA_030740295.1 Planctomycetota bacterium | reverse complement strand
TGTTCCTGATCATGAGGGACGGCCGGCAGAGCGGTAACATGATGGAATTCATGGATCATCCCGCCGATCAGACTAACGGTAAGGGCGAGGGGCAGGGCACCTCTCTGCAGGCGGAATAAAGTCAGATTCAAAGCCGCTTATTGACTCCCCGTCCCTGACCGATAACATCCGCTGCGCTCTGCGGGAGCTGTCGCCACGGCCTTTTGATCTGAAACATGTGCGGAATCGTCGGTTATCGGCAGAAGACGGAAACGGCCACGAACATTCTCGGCACGACGGTCATGTCGATGCTCCAGTCCCTGGCGCTCGAAGCTTCAAGGATCAGCAACCTCCCACTCGTCGGAACGAACATAGTTTCCGGTCGCGGGCCCGGCTGGTGAAAGCTATCCAATGAAAATCACCGACATCTCCGTTGATCTAATCCAGTCAGACTGCGGTCGGAAATGGACACATGTCCATCTGCAGACCGATGAAGGCATCACTGGGATTGGCGAGGCGACTTACAGCCACAAAGAATTTGTCGTTGCCCGGATGGTCGAGGCGCTGAAGCCTTCCATCGTCGGTAAAGATCCCTTCGATGCAGAGGGGATTTTCCAGGAGCTTTATTCTCATGGCAGCCTGGGGTATCGGACGGGCGGCATCATGTTTACAAGCGCCATCAGTGGCATCGATCAGGCGTTGTGGGATCTGAAAGGAAAGGCGCTCAACGCTCCGGTCTGCGCCCTGCTGGGTGGGCCTCGATCCGCTAAGGTCAGGGTCTATTCCCATTTCGGGGGCGCCACACCGGAGGCTGTCGTGGAATCGGCACAGGCGCGCATCACCGAGGGATTCACCGCAATCAAATCAGGAATCTCCATCCATGAATGCAAAGGACCGAAGATCACCCATCAGCAATTGAAGAAGATCGATTCACTTTACGCAGCCTTGCGCGATGCTATCGGAGAGGAAATCGATCTCATGGACGACCCCCACGGTCTGTTTGATCCGCCAACCGCGCTTGAAGTCGCCCGCATGCTCGAGCCATACCGGCTCCTGTTCTTCGAAGAACCGACGATCCCGGAAGACCCGGAAGGCTACGCCCGAGTCCGGAAGGGAACATCAACACCCATCGCCGGCTCCGAACGACTGACTAGCAAGAATCGTTTCAACGACTTTTTCAAAGCTGGCGCGCTCGACGTCGCGCAGCCGGACATTGTTTACATCGGTGGCATCACCGAAATGAAAAAAGTCTGCGCCCATGGGGAGACCTATCAAGTGCCCATTGCACCCCACAATACGAAAGGCCCCGTTGGCATCATGGCCGCGGCACATGTCATGGCCGCCATCCCGAATCCGCTTATTCAGGAATTCATTACACCCACACGAATCCC
This sequence comes from Planctomycetota bacterium, assembly GCA_030740295.1. The sequence continues at coordinate 5,562 of JASLXP010001278.1, read as the reverse complement.
TTGGCGGAATGATGTCCTCAGCCACCCGCTCGAGATACAAGACAGCCATCTGATCGTTCCGGACAGGCCGGGACTGGGCGTTGAATTCATCGAGGAGGCGCTCGCCCATCACCGGGTCGCGCAATCGTAGCAGGACGGGTTTACTGCCCGGTTCTGCTTTGATGTGTTAACCATCAACCATCTCCCATGCCTCTTTCTTTATTCGTCTGATCCCATTCGCCTGACACTATCATGTCATTCCTTCTACCATGCCCGAACTGCGGAAACCGAAGCGTGTACGAATTCAGGTTCGGCAATGAATTCAAACCACGTCCGTCCCTCGAAGAACCGCTGGATGCCTGGACGGATTATTCCTATATGAAGAAGAATGAGGCGGGCGTTCAGAAGGAGTGGTGGTTCCACCGTTCGGGCTGCAGGCAGTGGTTTCTGGCGGTGAGGAACACGGTCACAAACGAGGTATTCCAGACCTTCTTTCCAGAAGACGATCCCAACACCAACGAAGTCGCACCGGCCGGATGAAGACCTTCTATTTCGACGGCAAGCCATACACCGCAGAAGAGGGAGACACGATAGCTTCGGCGCTCTACCGGGCCGGCGTTCGCGTTTTCAGCCGCAGCTTCAAATACCATCGCCCACGGGGGCTGCTCTGCGCGGCAGGTAAATGCCCGAACTGCCTCGTGGACGTAGACGGCGCAGCAAATGTCCGTGCCTGCACAGAACAGGTTCGCGACGGCGCGATCGTCACACATCAGAATGCCAGCCCTTCGCTTAAACACGATATGCTTTCCGTCGCCGGGCTTGCAGACTGGCTGATGCCGATTGGTTTTTATTACAAGACGTTCACCCATCCGGCTGCATGGAAAATGGTCGAGCCCTTGATTCGCCGTGCTGCCGGGATCGGCAAGGTCAAGCATCCCGTCTTGAACGATCACGACGATGTCATCAAGGCAACCAGGGGCTACCGATACGAACACGTCTACCTCCACGCAGACAAGGCCATCATCGGCGGCGGCCCGGCCGGAATGATCGAGGCCCTGAAGGCTGCGGAGGAGGGCCTGGATGTCGTCCTCGTCGATGACCAGCCGGAACTCGGAGGAAATCTCCGATTCAGAAGTGATGTGAGAGACCCCGATGGCAATCTGCTTGATACGGATGCGTTGATCGAACAAATCGATGCCGCCCCAAACATTCGGGTCTTGAGTGAGAATTCGTGTTTTGGAATCTACGAAGGAAACCTGCTCGGGCTGCTGCATAAGACCCGCCGTGGAGATGAGCATGTCGAGCAACTGATCAAGCTGCGCGCCGGCCATGTCACGGTGGCGACCGGTTGCTTCGAAATCCCGTTAGTATTCAAGAACAACGATCTGCCTGGCGTCATGCTCAGCACCGCTGTCCAGCGGTTGGTAAATCTGCACGGGATAAAAGTAGCCGAGTCAGCGGTCGTGGTCTCGCCGCTGGCAGACGGGGGTGAGGTTGCTGCGGATTTAAAACGAGCCGGCGTCGAGATCGCGGCAGTCGTTCATCCGTCAGAGGTGGTTGCGGCAAACGGTCGAGGACAGGTGCGGGAAATCCAGACAGAGGAAGAGACTATTTCATGTGATCTGATCGTCGTCTGCGGGCCTATGCTGCCAGAGGCGGGCCTGCTGGCGCAGGGCGGTGGGGAGGTGGTGTGGGATGCAGAGCTTGACAGTTATTTGCCGAGGGATCTGCCTGCTGGACTGAGCGCGGTCGGCGATGTGACAGGCACGGTCTTCGCAATTCAAAGACACACGCACTCATCTGATCTGCTGCCCAAAGAATTGGATTCCCGCCGGCCCAAATCCATCGTCTGCTATTGCGAGGACGTCACCCCTAAAGATCTCTGCAACGGAATTGCTGAAGGCTTCGATCATATTCAGACACTCAAGCGTTATTCCACTGCTACCATGGGGCCGTGCCAGGGAAAGATGTGCCACCTGGCCACCGCAGCCGTCTGCTCAAAGATGAACGAAACGACGCTTGCGGAAACGGGTCGCACGACCTCGCGTCCGCCCAGCCCGGCCGTGAGCCTCGGAGCCCTCGCCGGCAGAAAGCTGCACCCGCTCAAGCGGACCCCACTCCACCGCAAACACGAAGAGCACAACGTGGTATGGGTCGAGCTCAGCCATTGGGAACGACCGCGCTATTACCGCATCGGGGACAAGTCTGAAAAACATTGCGTGCAACAGGAATACGTCAACGTGCGTGAGAGAGTCGGTCTCGTCGATGTCAGCACCCTTGGCAAGCTGGAGGTAAAAGGAGCAAATGCGGGAGAGCTTCTCGACAAGGTCTACACCAACAAGCTCTCAACTTTGCGTGTGGGCCGGATGCGTTATTCGATCATCTGCGACGACACGGCCACTATCCTTGACGACGGCACTGTCTCACGTCTGGCCGACGATCACTACTTTATCACGACGACCACGAGCAACGTCGATTTTGTCCAACAGTGGCTGGACTGGTGGAAAGCAGATACCGGTTGGTCTGTGCACGTGACGAACGTCACCGGTGGATTCGGCGCGCTTAACGTCGCCGGACCGCACGCAAGGGAAGTCCTCTCACAGCTCACCGACTGCGACCTGAATAAGAAGGCATTCCCTTACATGGCCTGCAGGGAAGCTGTGGTTGCAGATGTTCCATGCCGGCTGTTGCGTATCGGATTTACGGGGGAAACTGGATGGGAGATTCACTTCCCTGCCGAGTGCGGCGAGCATCTTTGGGAATCCATCATGCGCGCAGGTGAATCATTCGGCATCAGGCCCTTCGGTGTTGAAGCCCAGAGAACACTCCGACTCGAAAAGATGCACGTAATCGTCTCCGCGGACACCGACGCCACCAGCAGTCCTTACGGCGCGGACCTGGAATTCGCGGTCAAACTGGATAAGGACGATTTCATAGGCAAGCCGGCGATGATGCGCCTGAATCAGGCGGAACTTCACGAGAAACTGATCGGGTTCGAAGTGCAAAGTTCGGACGTCCCGGAAGAAGGCTCGATGGTCGTACACGAAGGCCTCCCTGCCGGACGAATCACCAGTTCCCGGCATTCAGCCGTTAAGGACAAGCCGATCGGCCTGGCCTGGATCGCTGCAGAGCTGGCACAGCCGGGCCGGACTATTGAAATTCAGTCGAACGGTCACACGTTGAAAGCAGTCCTGACGACAGAGGTCTTTTATGATCCCGATGGCAGCAGAGTGAGAGCGTAGGTCGCCAAGGGGGCTCCGCCTGCATTCATACGGTTCTACTTCCTCACATCACCATGACTTCAGCAAGAAGACTTTCATCCACTCATCACTCCCAGGCAGAGATCGGCGCCCAGTTCGACACGCTCGATGGCTGGCAGGTTGCTCTTCGTTTTCAAGACGCTGCGTCAGAAGCAGAGGCCATCCGCAGTGGAGTCGGCCTCGTCGACGTCAGTTACATTCAGAAGCTCGATCTGAAAGCCGATTCCTGTGAGTCGCAGATTCCTGACAATCTTGCATCAAAGGCCCTGCCGCTCGCCCGCCGGCATTGGCTGGTCACTTCAGATTGGGATGAAACACAACGACTTCAATTTCCGGATTCGGCCGAATGCTCTACTACCGGTATCTCAATCACGGATGTCAGCTCCGTTCACGCGGCATTCATTCTCGCCGGCCCACAGAGCCGGTCAGTGATTCAAAAGCTCTCCTCGTTGGATGTCTCCGATTCCGCATTGCCGAATCAGCACGCAGTCCAGGCCTCGCTGGCACAGGTTCACTGCATCGTGATTCGGGATGACATCGCCGGGCTGACGTCCTTCCTGCTTCTGCCTGGTCGCGAGTACGGCGAATACGCATGGAATACGGTGATGGACGCGGGTAGGCAATTTGGCATCGCTCCCGCCGGGCTCGATGCCCTTCGGTTGCTGAGAGGCTAGTGAATCGTATTTAGAGGCGGGAGTAACGGCCGGTCTCTGAGGCCGCCCGTCCGGCTGAGGCCAATGCTCCAGCCTATCCACTCATCACACAAATCGAAACATGAGCAAACCAATTGATATGCGCAGCGACACGGTGACTCTCCCTTCGGAAGGCATGCGAAAGGCCATGAACAGCGCTGCCCTGGATGATGACGTCCTCGACCATGATCCGACTACTTTGAGGCTGGAGGAATTCGCCGCCGGTCTCCTCGGCAAAGAGGGAGCGCTCTTTGTTCCGTCCGGGACGATGGCCAACCAGGTCTGCATCAAAGCATGCACCCGACCAGGCCAGCAGATGCTTTGCGCCGAGACCGCCCACGTGGATTCATCGGAAGTCTGCATGACCGCGGCTTTCTCCGGTGTCCAACCTACTCGCGTGCCTTCGCCGGAGGGACACTTCACCGCAGAGGCCGCCCGAGAACTCTTCTTGCCGGACATTCATTACTTTCCGGAGACCGGCATGGTCAGCGTGGAAAACACGATGAACGCGCCTGGCGGCCGTGTGTTTCCGCAGGATGAGATCAAGACAATCTCAGCGCTCTGCAAAGAAAAGAACATCCCGCTGCACATGGATGGGGCACGCCTGTTCAATGCCGCGGTGGCGTCAGGGCGTCCCGCATCAGAGATTGTCAGCGATGTCGACTGCGTGAGCTTCTGCCTGTCAAAAGGGCTTGGAGCACCCGTCGGTTCCATGGTCTGTGGCACCAAGGATTTCATCCACGATGCACGACGCATCCGCCAAATGCTCGGTGGCGGAATGCGCCAGACAGGTTTTCTCGCAGCGGCCGGTCTCTATGCGCTGGAGAACAACATCGAAAGACTCGCCGAGGATCATGCCAACGCCCGCCGGCTCGCGGATGGCCTCATCGAGATCCCTGGCATTTCCCTCGCAATCGACATCGTGGAAACCAACATGGTTTACATCGACGCTTCAGAATGCGGTCTCTCAGCGGAAGAGATCGGCAACCGATGTGCCGGAAAGGGCGTCCGACTGCTCTACGAGGGTTTCCAGACCTTGCGGCTGGTAACTCACCTGGATGTCTCGAGTGAAGATGTGGATAAGGTTCTTCAGGTGATGAGGGAGATTACAGGAGATGGTTGATGGTTGATGGCTGATGGTTGATGGTTTCCCAAGATGTTGAGGCCTGAAAGATGTTAAGTCACAACAGTTTTCAGGTGTCAGGTGTCAGTGGTCAGGAGAGAATCGACAGCTTTCCGCACTCCCCAAAAACTACTTGACGAGTACCCAAGATGTTTGGGTTCCAAACATGTTACGTCACAACAGTTTTCAGGTGTCAGGTGTCAGTGCTCAGCTTCCCCACCGACCTCGCAAGCTCGGTCGGGCAGATCATCAAAGATACAGGTTGCAGAGATCGTTGGAGTAACGGCTTTATTTAGCCGGGTCTGCCGTACTGCGAAGAACCCGGCTAAAGCCGTTACTCCAACTCCCGCTGACGTTTCTACAACACCCTCTTCTCCACTTACAGATCGAAGTTCGGCATCGTCAGCCGGGGTTGGAGTAACGGCCTTAGCCGGGTCTGCCGTACTGCGAAGAACCCGGCTAAAGCCGTTACTCCAACTCCCGCTGACGTTTCTACAACACCCTCTTC
>JASLXP010001277.1 GCA_030740295.1 Planctomycetota bacterium | reverse complement strand
TTGAGACCCTATGCTGGTTGGCAGTATGGGTCTTCTACTAATTCAAAAGTCTCAACGCATTTGCTCCCTTGGCTTCGGGCTCCGAAGCTCGCAGGGACAACCCCTTTCACTCCGTCGCCGTCAGCATCGGTTTGGGCAGTGTGCGACCGACGCTGACGGCGACGGAGCTCCAGGGGTTGCAGTGTCTCCTGATATTAGACTGTTTTCTTTTTCCTCTTTCAGAGACTTCGCCATGAAGCGTAGCACGGACACTTCTCGGACCAATCCCCGTGACTTTGACCTTTTCGTCGGAATGGATGTGGACAAGCGTTCCAGCCCCGTTGCGGTCTGGGACTGGGATTCCGTGGTTAGAAGTTCCCTTACGACGGCACCGCTGTACTGACTGGGCTCCAGCGCAAGTTCCGTGGAGCCAATATGGCTTTCACCTATGAGACCGGGCCCACCGGGTTCGGGCTCTACGATACACTGACCGGCGTGGGCCAGTGTCTGCTGGTACCTTCGCACGATATCCCCGAGGCCATCAGGAACATATATTGCCTGTTAACAGCAGGAGTCGAACAGCGCGCTCCAAGACGCAGGAAGTGCCAGCCGAAAGGGGTTTCGACGCCCAGCGAATGCAGATGATGCATCACGGCAGCACTACCAGAGATTGAGAAGATCTTCTCAAAATAAGGAGGGCCTGAAAATGCAGACATCAGAGATGCAGGGCCATCAGGTTCACTTTGACAAGCGTTGGCTGAAGCCGAGGAGATCATCGCCTCCCGGTTTTCGATTCGAGCCCATGAATGACCCGCTGCACTTCATCATTCTGGCTCTCGCCATCGCGGTTGGTTTCCTGGTCCTACTTGGTGTCGCGGGAGGGTTGATGAACCACGCTCCACCAGTAGCGCCGGACTTTTATTCGGGGTGATTTTCCCGCAGAAATCACCTGCTCAGTGCAGCCGCATGCTCGTCGCCCGATCTGGGCAGATCGGTTTGCCACGCCCGGCTTACCCCAGAGCCCTCGGTCGGGCGCGAGCGTGTTGGCTGCGAACGTGAGGCGGATACGCCAATCAAAGATAAGGGGCAAAGAGGCCGATTGCGTGCGCACAGTTGATCCCATCAGCGCCCAGCAATCGTCTGCGTTTGCGGAACTGTGTTTGCACAATCGTCCTTCACGTGTCTTTCTGTATTTTCCCATGCAAGAGGTGCAGCCATGCCAGTCAAAAAACTCAAAGAGTATCTGGATGCCAACACCGTGAAGTACGTGTGTATTCAGCACTCACCAGCCATCACCGCGCAGGAAGTCGCGGCATCAGCGCACATCTCCGGGAAGGAGATCGCCAAAACAGTCATCGTCAAGGTCAACGGAGAACTGGCAATGGCCGTGATGCCCGCCAACGAATTCGTCGACCTGGAACTGCTCCGAGATGTCAGCGGAGCAGACAAGGTCGAGCTGGCCACTGAATCTGAATTCGAGGATCGATTTCCCGGATGCGAGCTGGGTGGGATGCCGCCCTTCGGCAATCTCTACGGCATGCAGGTCTTTGTCGCAGAGCACTTGTCCGAAGACGAACAGATTGCCTTCAACGGGGGTAACCATTCCGAGCTCATCCAGCTCAGCTACGAGGATTTCCAGCACCTCGTTCAGCCGAAGATGATCCCTGCATACGAAGGAACGACTTCTTGATGACGAGCCTCTGCGCATAGGCCAACCCGAGCGCCGTCACGTCGTAATCGGCTCTTCGGACATCACCTCTTCCGCCCCTGCGTTAAAAGGGTCGAAGCCCTCCGGCCACCTGGTGCTCTCGTCGAACTGTGCACCGCCGATGAAGACGTTTTCCAGATCGGCGTCACGGAGATCCGCCCCACGCAGATCGGTTTCGCTGAGATCCGCGCCGTTGAGTTTGGCCCGGGTCAAGTCCACCTGGTTGAGGTTCGCCCGATTCAAATTGACCGCTGTCATGACCGCCTGTGAAAGATTGGCGCGGCTCAGGATCGCGCCCTGTATGTTTGCGCCTGTAAGGCTGGCATGAGACAGATCTGCATCGCACATATTCGATTCGGCGAGGTCACACGCGTCTCCGCCGCGGCTGGAGTAGCCGAGGTGTGCTCTGTGGAGGTTGGCTTTGCTCAAGTTTGCGCCGGTGAGATCGGCGGCATTCATTCGGGCGTGATTCATGTCCGCGTTTCTGAGCTCAGCTTTGCGGAGATCGGCGTTGATGAGCTCAGCCTTCTCGAGCCTGGTGTCGCTGAGATCCGCGCCTTCCAGAAGGGCATCGCTCAAGTCGGCTTTGGTGAGATCAGCGCCCTGCAGGTTGGCACTTCTAAGATCGACGGCCTCCATGACTGCTTCAACAAGCTTGGCCCGGCACAGATCGATGCCGGCCATCATGGCCCGAATGAGCTGGGCTTTGCTCAGGTCGCTGTCGCTGAAATCTGATCTGGACAGGTTCGCATCCGTAAGATTGATCATGGACATGCGGCATTCGGTCAGATGGGCGCCGGTCAGATCGGCGGCCCCGAGGTCCGCGCCAGTGAAGTCCGCCAGAACACCGTTGACCTCTGCCAGATTGGCTTCCGACATTCTGGCTTCAATGAATTTGGTTTCGTTCAGACTGGCCTTTTCAAGCTTGACGCCCCGCATCTCAGACTCAGTGAAATCGGCCTGGTCGAGTATGGCGCTCGTCATGTCGGCATCGATCAACTCCGCTTCCTGCACATTCGCATTGTGCAAGTTGGCAAATGCAAGGACCGCGTAATTCAGAGATGCCGAAGCAAGATTCGCATTGGCAAGGTCCGCATTCTCGAGGGTACCCCCAGGCACTGCGAAGAGGGATTTAGACGTTCCCAGCTTCCACCAGGGGCCAGAGTGTTTGCTTCTGATCCTGATGATTTTAGTGCCTTTTGTCCCGCTGCCTTTTGACATGACCAGTTATCCGTAGGAGGGAGTGAACCAACATCAATAGTTGTGGAGTGACCCGAATTCACGTTGATTTCAGGCACGCGGACGACCAGACGCTTTCGTCAGCACGAAAGGTGCCGCACGCGTAGGGATTTCCTCCGTTAGTCAAACAACATATGCGCCATCTCAGAGGGGATGGGCATCCACTGGCTCGAAAAGGAAAAAATCTCTGCATAACGAGGCGCGACACCGTGGGGAGTGCGGATATTGAATCGCCATTCCCGTTTCGCGCCAAGCGGCTCTCCGCTGAACGTGCCCAGTGGAACGCTCAGCTCGATAGACCAGCCGGAGTCGTCTCGTATCGTTTTAACAACAGCCTGGCTGTTCCATCGCAAATTGAGACGCTGCCCCCTTGCCATGGCGGGATTGATGATGAAGTCACTGACAGCACCTTCGGCATTCGCAACAATACAGTGAAAGGTCGGAGAAGGGTCGGCATCGAGGTAAAGCTCGAACAGATCGTCTGACCAATCCACTTTGTCATGCTCGGCCTTGCGCACGCGAATGGATTTGCCGGGAAGATGGGCCGCCACAAAGAGCGTTTTCTTGTCGTGGGCAATCCATGCACGGGGCTGGCGCCCGCTGAATGTCGCGACGCCCAGACCGAGAAAACCAATCAGTGAAGATGCCTGTTTCCATTCAGTCATGTCTATCTTGCCATCAATCAGGGGGGCAGGGATTCGGGGCACACGGACCCGTCGCTGGCCATCCTGTGCCACATACATTTTGCCTCCTGAGAGGAGCAATCCTGGCAAATCGAATGAGGTTGGTGGAATGCCGGAAGCAGTGACCCCCATTCTGTACCGGCTAACTTTGCCGGATGCCGTTACCTCCATCTTGAACCGGTGAACTTTTCCATCTCCGGTACCTGTTTTCGGAGGCTTGGCCGACAATCCGAATTGCCGCTTGTCCTTCTT
>JASLXP010001276.1 GCA_030740295.1 Planctomycetota bacterium | reverse complement strand
CTGCACCAATCGCATTGATGCTCAACGTCAGCTTTCCTCCACCGCGGCACCAGACGCTCGCACGAAGAGTGCGTGGGAAACGCTCTGGACTGTGTGGCTTCATATTGTAGGTGCGGACACCTCCCCACGGGCCGCCGCCGTCTTGCGAAACGGCGCCGGGGAAACGTCTCGACGCGGTTGCGCCCGGGGCAAGTTCGAGGCTTCGTTTACCGGAATGGGGTGTATCAGTCTTCCAGGTCCAGTTGCCCGTCAGTTTCCAGTAATCGGGAATGTCATCCCGCTGGTTGTAATACCAATCGCCTTTGAAACTGAGCACATGTGGCTCGCCGCGATGATTGACGAAGTCTTCTTCGAATCCGGGGTTGATGGCCATGTTGCCGGAGAATTCGGCGGACAGGCCGGAGAGGAGGAAGAGTGGGAGCAGGAGTGTAGACATGGATGAATGGGTGGATGGATGGAGGAATGTTGGAGTAGTGGAGTATGCTGTGAAGTTAAGAACGTAGGATGGAACGTAGGATGGCCGTCTCGAAGATTTAAGTCCATTGGAGACGGGCGGGACGCCCATCCTACGATTCATTCGCCGGGAGCAAGAGTCAGTGACATCAGAGTGCACCTTCCAGATACGATCGAAATGCTCCCGGATCGTGAACCAGCCTCTGGAGCTCCATGGATGGCAGCCGGTATTTGTTTGAATCCTTCGCAATGTATCGAGCCGCGTGTGGTGGGCCGCCGTCTTCCTCGTCTTCGCCTTCGACGCCTACCAGGTCCGCATACCGCATTTCGTCTCCGTCGACCTGGTAAATAGACCCGACGATCCAGAGTCGGCCGAAGCGGTATCTGTTCATCACCTCCTTTTCGGCCGCGCTGCTCCAGCTTGTGCCGGTGAACGCGAAGTCCTTTGCCTCGATTCCAAGCTTCTCCTTCAGGGTCGCGTCACATTCTTCGAGTTCGGCACGGAGCTTCACGCCGGAAGGATCTTCCTTGAAGAGCTGAGAAAGATTCGGATGCGTAACCGTATGCGCGCCGATGTGCCAGCCGAATTCGACCAGTTCGTTCAGCTCGTCCCAGGTGGCTTGCTCTCGCTCGTCGTCAGGTGGAAGCGGCTTGCTGTTCATTTCATTTAGAGGCCCAGTGTTGATGAACAGATTGCCGCGGTAGCCGTGTGCGTCGAGCACTTCGTGCATTTCGTAGCGCATGGATTTCACAGGATGATCGAAATCGAACATGATCGTTCGCTCGGGGATCTCTTTTTCGTCTGCCATCCATTCGGCAAGGTCGTCGTAGGTGATGGATTCGAATTCGAGTTCGCGGGCGATGCTCACGAGGGAATCGAAATGTTCGCGAGTGAGAGGATGGTCTCCCCCGGTACTGATGCCGTGGCACATTGTTATCGGGATGCGCATGGTGAAATGGTTGTTAATGGTTGATGGTTAATGGCAAAGAATCTGCACCTTCAGCGTTTCTTTTTCTTGGGTCTTTCTCAGGGCTTCTTCCGCCCGGGCGAGAGGATAGGTGGCGGAGATGTACTTATCCAGATTTAAATCGTGAGATTGCATGAACTCGATCGCCTTATCAAATGGACCGCAACGGGAACCGATGATGGTGAGCTCATCTATGACAATCGGCGCGGGATGAAAACCGGAACCAGCCGCGCATGTACTCTTCAAGACGATCGTGCCCATGGGTCGGACCATCTGCATCGCCTGACTGAGGCCATCCGGATTTCCGCATGCATCGACCACCACATCGAATGCACTGGACGGTGCGTTATCAATCGATGATGTCTCGACGATGTCCGAAACGAGTTTCATTTTCTCTACGTGTCTGCCGAACAGTTTCACGTGGGGAAGGAGGCGCCCGAGGACCTCGGCGATCAGCAGGCCGAGTTTGCCGTCGCCGACAATCGCTACCCGTTCATCCTTGACGAGTTGGACCTGTTCGTTGATTCTGCACGCGGCCGCCAGGGGCTCGATGAAGACCGCTGCGTTATCGTCGAGCGAATCTGGAATCAGATGAAGATTCTCTTTCGGCAATGTGAGGTACTCCGCGAAAGCGCCGTCCTTGTTGAGAATGCCCAGCACGGTGCGATGCGGACAGTGATTGCGCATCTGAGCGCGGCAGGTCTGGCAGTGTCCGCAAGAGAGATTGATTTCGCCGGCCACCCTTCTTCCGATGAGACTTCGATCCGCCGAATGCTCGACAAGGCCGACGAACTCATGCCCAAGCACCCCTTTGAAGCCCATGTACCCACGAGTGATTTCGATGTCGGTGTTGCAGACTCCTGCGTTCAGTACGCGGATGAGGGCCTCACCGGATTCCGGCTCGGGTATGGGATAATCGGTCCGCAGTTGGATGGTTTGGTCAAAGTGAAGGGCAAGCATTTTCTGTGAGGATGCTCGTAGTGCCGCCTCTGTGTGAGCGTCGGATGCTAAAGGGATGCTGGATACTGGATACTCGATGCTGGTAGTAGCTCGCCGCAGGGCCTGTAGCACTACCCAGCAACACCGGCACTGCCCAGTATCGGGCATCCATTATCACTCGCAGCAAAAACCGGCTCCGGCATTCCCTGATCCAGTGGACAGGCAGTTTAGAGAACAAGCGAATTGGGGAAGTAAGAGCGGATGTATCAGATTTTCGCTTGCATCCCAATAGAACCGCGAGTCTGAACCCGGTGGTCCACAGTCTGTAATCTTAATTGGGTTGACATACAGGGCGGGGCTTATTAAATACGCGACTTCGTGAAAAATTTCTCAAAGCCCTGTGCCAGCATCACGATTCGACCTCTAATTGATTGCACCCAAAAGGCTTAAAACCTTTCCATGGCAGTAGATACTTCCTCCTTCCCTGAGCAAGTCAAGGCGGCTATCGAAAACGGCTCTTATACGGCAGATGACCTGATCATCACTTCGAAGATCAGCGGTCAGAAGATGTCGTGGCTCGATTATCACAAAGAACTCAAGAGCGGAGCAGCCAAAGAAGAGGGCGATGCCCCTGCTGCCGCACCGGCCGGCGCAACAGCCGCGGCCGCGCCAACGCCGGCTGCTGGTGGTGCCGTTCCGGCGGGTGCACCGTTTCCTCAGCAGGTCCAGGACGCGATTAAGCAAGGTGTTTACACAGAAGATGACCTGATGATCACCTCCAAGATTTCGGGTCAGAAGATGAGCTGGTTGCAGTATCGTGCGGAGCTCAAAGGGCGCGGAGCTGACGCAGCAGCCGCCCCAGCGGCGGCGCCTGCTACCTCCCCCGCCGCGGCACCAGCAGCCGCTGCACCGACCGCGGCTTCGTCGGCCACCGCCACTGCGGAGGCTCCCGGCCGGCCGGGATACTATCCATATGTGGAAGTTGAACAGAAGCGTGTGACGGCTGATACGGTTTCGCTACGGAAGGTGACGCGTCCATCGGGTATCCCAGACGCGGACCGGCGTGGATTTTTTGGATGGGCACTGCTGGGCTGGACGGCCTTTGCTGCTGCCATGGGCTTAATGAAAGTTGCGTTAATCCGGTTCATGTTTCCGAACGTGCTTTTCGAACCACCGAGCTCGTTCAAGATTGGCTTTCCCGACGAATTCGAGATTGGTCTTGTTGAGACAAAATTTAAATCGCTGCATGGTGTCTGGGTTATTCGCGACGAGGACGGCATCTATGTGCTTTCCACCGTGTGTACGCACCTTGGTTGCACGCCAAACTGGCTCGAGAGCGACCAGAAATTCAAGTGCCCTTGCCATGGCAGCGGGTTCAGGAAATCGGGCGTCAACTTCGAAGGCCCGGCACCCCGCCCTCTGGAACGCTTCCGCATTGTGATGGCGGAAGACGGCCAGATTCTCGTCGATAAGAGCAAGAAATATCAGTTTGAGAAGGGACAGTGGGACGACCCCGAATCCCTCCTGACTGTCTAACATTCCAAAATAAGAAACTATTTTTGCGAGGAGATTGCCTTGACGGCTATCAAACGCATTTCAAAAATAATTGTTGAATCGCAGCTCTGGCGATCCATCTTTCGCCACGGCTTTCCCAATACCCGGCGTAACCAGTCGCTCGCGGTTTTAAGCAACGTCTTTCTACATCTGCACCCGGTCAGCGTGCGAAAGTCAGGCGTCCGCCTCAGCTACACCTGGTGTATGGGAGGGGTTTCGTTCTTCCTGTTCC
>JASLXP010001275.1 GCA_030740295.1 Planctomycetota bacterium | reverse complement strand
ACGGATGGCAAAGCCATCCCACGGATGAAGACAGAATAAAAACTTCTTCATCCGTGGGATGGCCTTGCCATCCGTGGTATTTCTATCGTAGCTGCGGTTGCGGCCGAAGGCAGCCTTAGAGCAGAAGTGGATTATCCATGACGCGCAGAATCGGCGGTGGCTTTGTGCCTGTGAGTAGCCCCATCGCGGCTTCATAAACCTGTTCCACCGGGATGCCCGTCAGGCAGACTGGGGCCGAGCAGGCTCGGCTGAAGCATGGTCGACACCACAGCTCCTGCTGAACGACCCGGCAGGGCGAAAAGTAAGGCCGGTATACAAATGGATCCTTCGGCCCGAATATCGAAACTACCGGACACCCCACCAGCGAAGCCACATGTCCCGGGCCGGTATCCGCGCCGACAAACAGATTCGCCTGCCGGCACAGCTCGGCCAGTTCTAACAGAGAAGTCTCGAAGCTGACGTGGACGTTCGGGTGCAAAGACTCGGCCAGCTTTGCCGCCGATTCCATCTCCTTTCCGCTCCAGGTAAGAACCACGCCGGTTTCGCCGCCCTCGCACAACCGGCCACAAAGGTCTCGAAAGCCTTCATCCGTCCAGCGCTTGTAGGAGCCGAATGCACTCGTGCCTGGATGCATCACGACCAGTCTTTTTCCTTTGAGACCCTTCTCAGCCAGAAAGGCCCTGGCCTTCGCCTCTGCCTCGGAAGATACCGGCAACCCCGCCGTGGCTTTGTCTGAATTAACTCCCAGCGCAGTCAGCAAGTGCAAGGCTTTCTCCGCCCGATGGCACGGAGCGGGGAGGGGCAGCGCCTGCAGGTCTGTGAAACACAGATCTCTTTCCTTCCTATCCACAGCATGGAAACCCACTCGCTGTTTCGCGCGGCTGAGCCGGGTGACCAGTCCACTGCGGAAATTGCCCTGCATGTCCAGAGCAACATCGAAAGCGGCATACTGCAGGTCGCTCACCAGATGCCGAACATCGCGGGCAAGCTGTCTCCACTGTCCCGGTTTGACCAGGCTCCTCTGCACCCCTTTGCGATCGAGAATAAACGTCCGATCCACATGCGGCTGCGCTTCGACGATCGGTGCGGACGCGGGCTCAACGATCCAGGATATCGAAATCTTTGGCCAAGCCGCCTTGAGCGCATCCAGAACTGGCAAGGTGTTAATGACGTCGCCGAGCGCGCTGAGACGGACAATGAGAATGGAGGATGGTTGCGAGCTCATCGCGCTTTTTTAGGTATCCGACTGCACATTCGTTTCGGCAGACCTCCCGCACAGGCGCCACCAGAGCCGATGCCGGTCCAGGTGACGCTGGCATGCTTCCGCCCAAGCGCGAAGCGAATCCAGGCGCCCGGCGCTGAGCAGATACTCTTTCAAGAATCGCAGCCTGTCCGCTTTTGAAAAATGTCTGGACGAAATGCCGAACTTCTCCATCGAACGATTCAGTCGAAACAAAGTCTGTGAAGCCTGCTCCGGTGAGACGGTGTCCACCTGCCGGCCGCGATCCCAATCAAGCACGATAAGTTTCTCCCCGTTGTCCGCCGCTTGAACCAGAATATTTCGGACATGAAAGTCGGCATGAATGAGACCCGCCTCATGCATCCGAATGACAAGCGCCGCGAGCCCGGCCGAAAGCCTTCTGTTGTCCGATGAGGTCGCGGTCCTGAGCCAGTCTTCAAGCGGCAGAGAGTCTTCGACTTTTTTTGTTATCAGATCCAGTTGCACGAACATCCC
Organism: Planctomycetota bacterium; assembly: GCA_030740295.1. The sequence continues at coordinate 6,634 of JASLXP010001275.1, read as the reverse complement.
CTTCCGTTCACTGCGAAAGCCGATGACTTCCGGACACGGAATGCCCGCCGCGCTCGCGGATTCATGAACGCAGATTTCTTGAATGGCCCGTCTCTCACCCCAGTGCGCGTGACCAAGGACCTTTCCTGCCAATCCGCCATGCATGTAACGGCGAACGACAACAGCCCCGTCGCCGGTACCCATCTCCCGGGCAGTGCCGCGTCCAGCCACTGCGGCCGCGAACATGTCCGGCTGGCTTTCGAGGGCCGACACGAATCCATCGCAGTTGGTTGAATTCAAATGGAACCTGCCTGCAACTCCTGGAATCTCTCTCGGCTGATATTGACTGGGCAACTGATTCCGCATGGACGGAATCGTAGCGTGACCTCTGCAGGCTACCACAACTCCCCTCTTCAAGTCTTGGCTGAAACAGGTGCGTCACCTATCATCCTCGGCCTCCTGCCTTGCGATCATCATGAAAACTGCCTCATTAGTCTTCCTCTGTCTTTCCGTTTCGTGCATCGCTCTGCCCGAAGATCTGGATCTGGTAAAAGACGGCGCAACCCCTTACCAGATCGTGAAGTCGGATGAAGCTTCACCGGTGGATGAATACGCGGCAGGCAAACTGGCTGAATACCTGAAGCAGATAACCGGGGTGGAGTTTGCCGTGACCTTTCCGTATCTGACGGTGGACAACATTTACCGATGGCAGCAACTCTTTGACAAGATGGAACAGAAGACAGCCGGGCACCCGGAACACCTGCTCAACGTCCGCACCGTTCGCCGGGAGCTTGATTTCGCGACGCTCTGGAAGTGGTTCGAACTCAGAAAGCAGCATCCGGGATACTTCAAGGATTACAAAACGCACGTGCAAAGAATCACTGCAGTCAACGATGCCAAAACGCCATCGGGTTTGAAGCCTCGTCCTCTCGGCAAAAGCGCCTTGGAAGACTTTGTCGCGGTCATTCAGGGCGGCGGCCAGGAGAAACCTCTGCCATCGCAATTCGATGGCATCGACAAGTCACGCATCCGCACGTTCATCCCCACCAACAAGGCGCGGGCAATGAAGAAGCGCGTCGTCGATCCGGACGCGGCTTTTGGATTTGCCGCCACAGTTCACCTGCCGGACCTTCCTTTCCAATTTGGTTTCTTTCAATGGAAAACGCGGCAGCCGCCCACAGGAAACCACGGCCCGCGCCGTTCACTGGACCTCAAAGAAATCACGCCCGGCTCGTACCGGCTCTACAAGCTGGGGACAATTACTGTCACGCCAGACAGCCTGATCTGGTTTTCAGCCAAAAGCTGGCTGACGAATCTGAACGCTGGTAAGCGCCTTTTCGAGCCCGGTGCGGACAATCAATGGGAGTCCTGGATCTCCCTCAAATTCGACGGCCCCTCCTATCGCGGTAAAGCAGAAAAAGACTTGGTGCTCTGCGATAGAATTATTTTGGTTCGGAAGGAGGCATGAGCCATGAATCACGATCCACTCAACATCCTGCTGATCACTTCCGAAGACAACGGGCCCGATCTGAGCTGTTACGGCGCTCCATTCATCCAGACCCCAAACCTTGATCGTCTTGCGAGTGAGGGCGCGTGCTTCGAGAACGCATACTGCACGCAAGCGGTCTGCAGCCCATCGCGTGCGAGCATCCTCACCGGGCTTTTTCCGCATCAGTGTGGACAGATCGGGCTGGCCACTCATCGATACACGATGCACCGATCCTTTCCCACGCTGACCAGTGTGTTGAAGAACGCCGGCTACCGAACAGGAAGGATCGGGAAGCTACACGTGCTGCCAGAATCCGCGTTCCCTTTTGATTTCGTCTGGCGAGATTCGGCCTCCATAAGCTTCAGTCACCGGGACGTAAAGAAGACCGCAGAAGTGGCGGGGGAATTCATGAACCAGGGAGATGAGCCGTTCTTCCTGATGCTGAATTATGCGGACGCGCATCTGCCATGGCTGCCTCAGGAATTCGGCATCCCGGAAAAGCCGCTGACCGCCGAGGATGTTCGTGTGCCGCCGGCTGCCGGGGCGGACAGCCCTCGTCTCCGGGCACTTACCGCGAATTACTACAACTGTCTCAGCCGGCTTGATACGGGCGTCGGCATGCTGCTCGATGAGTTGGAACGTTCAGGAGAATCCGACAACACCCTCGTCATCTTCATTACCGACCACGGCCCTCAGTTCTCTCGCGGCAAGGGATGCACGTACGAGCTTGCAGTCCGAGTTCCCTTCATTGTCCGCTGGCCGGGCGCGGGATCACCAGGAATGGTGCGGGAACATCTCACTTCATGTATCGATGTCATGCCCACCATCCTGGATGCGCTTGATATCGAGCCACCCGAGCCGCTGCCAGGAAGGTCGGTGCGCCCCCTGCTCGAAGGCAACGCCGACAACTGGCGGACCCACATGTTCTGCGAATGGACGACGAGCCACCCGTTTCCGCTGCCGTCGTTTCTGTTCCCGCAGAGATCGGTCCGCGACGAGCGCTACAAACTCATCGAGACGCTGCTGACCGATCAGGACAACCCCGTTGAAGCCTATTACACCCGGCAAGTGCTCGTGGAATCGGGCGCCACCCAACCGGAGATTGATGCAGCCTCCGAAGATGTGCGACGAGTCTTTGAATCCTGGCGCCGCCCCGAACCGGTGGAACTCTACGACCTTCACACAGACCCGTGTGAATTCAACGATCTTTCGGAAAGCTCTGACCATGATGCGATCAGGAACGCATTGCTCAACGAACTGAGAAACTGGCAGCAGGAAACCGATGATCCACTGGCCGATCCCGAAAAGCTGGCACGATTGGTGGAAGAGGACATGGAAGTGCAAGGACTACGCGGGGAACACAGGAAACCGGAATTCCAATGGCGGTACGTTGATTATCTTTATGAGTAGCTCAAACAGATGAAACGCCAAAGCCCGCCAAAGCCGTTCACTACAAGCCAACTAGTCCTTACCAGCATGTGTGCCGTTCTGTTGCTGACGGGTTGCGGTGGGCCTCCCCCAAAATCTTCTGCTGAGAGACAGACACAGACCAAACCCATTGGGCCGCTGGGAACGAGGGCCTCATCCACAGACCGAGAGGTTTACACCACTTTCTATCCCACCCAGTATTTCGCTGAACGGATCGGAAGTAGTCACATCGAAGTCGTCTGCCCGGTGCCGAAAGATGCAGACCCTATATCGTGGTTACCGGAGCTGAAGACGATCCAGGCATATCAGTCGGCTGCACTCATCATTATTAATGGCGCAGAATTCGAGAAATGGATTTCGAAAGTAAGCCTGCCGCATAGTCGTATGGTCAACACGGCCAAGTCGTTCAGAGATCGGTTTATTGAATTCGAAGACACAGTCACCCACAGCCACGGCAAGGAAGGCGAACATGCTCACGAAGGCATCGACGGCCACACCTGGCTTGATCCGCATCTGGCAAAGATCCAGGCAAGGGAAATCCTCAAGGCGCTGGTAAAGATATTTCCAGAGCATGCAGCGGATTTCGAAAAGGGCTATGCGAGCCTGTCTGCCGATCTGGATTCGCTCGATGCTGAGCTGAAGGAGCTACAGCAGCGTCTGAAGCGGGAGCCGCTGCTGGCCTCGCACCAGGCCTACAACTACATCGCACGACGTTACGACTGGAATTTGAAGAATCTCGATTTAAATCCTGAACAAGTGCCTACCGATGAACAGATGAAAGGCATCGCCAAGTTCCAGAAGGACCATCCGGCGAAATATGTTCTTTGGGAGTCAGCACCTTTGACTGAATCTGCCGAGAGGATGAAAAAGGAGCTGGGTCTCGAGAGTATCGAATTCTCTCCGTGTGAATTGATGTCCGAGGCCGACCGGAACGCGGGAAAGGACTACCTGTCAGTGATGAAACAGAATCTGAAGAATCTGTTGACGATTCAGAATCAGTAAAGTGATATGCTCCCCCCGCCCGCGTGCAGCGCCAATCACAGCCATGGAACTTTCAACATCGCTCAACATATTCTGGGACGTCGGAGTCGAGATCGAACAGGCTATCGAACGCTGCGCTGAGGCCGGATTCGAGGCGCTCGATTTCAACCTGACCGATTTTCAACGGATGTCCGAGCCGCCATTCCTCGGCCCGCAGGGCGAAGAATGGGCGGCAGGCGTTCGCGATAAGGCGGCATCCTGCGGTCTCGAATTCACCCAGATGCATGCGCCGATTTTTCCGAAGTTTGTGGAGGGCGAAATCACCGAACGGATGACCGAGATGAGCCACGATTCGCTGCGCATCGCGGGTGTGATGGGCGTCCCCTGGGTTGTCTGGGAGCCGGATGTCACTGCCGGCGATTACGGCGACGAGCATCGCAAAGAGGTCTTCCGAATGAACTACGAATTCTTTGCGCCGCTCGTTGATACAGCCGAGAAGCACGACACTGGCGTTTGCCTTGAAAACGTCCCCGATTGCATGGGCAGCAGCCGTGGGTGTCCCAAATGGGTCAGCTCGCACGGGTCCGAGCTTTGCGAACTGGTCGACGGTTTTCAGTCGTCCAGGGTTGGTGTCTGCTGGGACACCGGTCACGCGCACATGCAGGGCCTGGAGCAGGGAGGCGAGCTCCGCACTCTCGGAGAGCGCCTGAAGATGCTCCACATCCAGGATAACAACGGCAAAGCCGATCAACACCTGCTTCCGTTCATGGGCACTGTCGATTGGAAAGACATCATGGACGCGCTCTACGACATCAATTACGCCGGCGATTTTACCTACGAAGTCCACAACGCCATTCGCCACCTGCCTGACACCTTGAAAGACCCAATGATGAAATACGCGGTCGCCCTGGGAAAAACGCTGATCGATCGGAACTTCTGATGGTGCCCACGCAACAAGGCTCCGATGAACAAATGGGTGACTTGAACGTTGTGAAGTCTGAGCCGGTCGTGGTCGCTCTGTCTGAAGTGGGAGAAGATCGGTGGGGGCATCACCAGTTCCCGACGATATCTGCACTGCCTGACGGGCGCCTGTTCGTCACTTACAACGATACACCGGATCGGAACGACGCATATGGGCAGCCCGGGCCTGCTTACGTTTCCAGCGATGAGGGAGCGACGTGGCAGAAACACATTCCCGATGATCCGCTGTTGGCGATTTCGAATTCGATCATTTCAGAGGTCCTGAGGGGCGAGTATCTGTGTGTTCCCATGTCCCCCTCTCTGGATGTGGAGCGTGACAATATCCAGTTGCCCGGGCTGGCGTGCACAGCGAATGCCTATGGACAGGCGCTGTTTTACAGGCTGAACGAATGCCCCGAACGAGTACAGGAATTCATTCGCTCTATTCCTGCAGTCAGATGGGTGCCTGATAAAGCAGAATGGCGGCGGGAGGAGGTCACGTGGGATTCCGGCAGCGCACTGGCACGAACTCGAAAGAGTGACTACGTAATTCCGAGGCCCTACATCGATAACCGCATCTTTCGGGTTGGCGACCGTCTCTTCTATCCTGACTTTCATCTCAGCCATCTTCTGTCCGATGGCTCGATGCCTGAGAATTTTGCCTGCTGGTGCATGGTCTCCGACGACAACGGCAGGTCCTGGCAACGGCTGGCACTGATTGCGTACGATGAGACAGGTGAGCTGATGATGAGTGAGCCGAGTCTTGTCCAAACCACAGGGAACGAGCTGGCATGTGTCATCCGCTGCACGCACCACGAACAGAAGCCGATGCTCATCACCTGGTCGTCAGACGGTGGGGAGAAGTGGGAGAAGCCCGTCAAGCTTCACGAATTTGGCGTGATGCCACAGACGCTCTTGCTTGGCAATAATGTCCTTGTCATCTCTTACGGACGTCCTGGTGTCCAACTGCTGATCTCGCCGGATGGTTCCGCGAGGAAGTGGCTTCCACCAATCCAGGTCGCTGACGATTCGTGCGGCTACACGCGTCTGCTTGCGCTGGGCGACAGCAGCTTTCTGTTGGCCTATTCCGATTTCAATTGGTCAGAGGAGGGGCAACAAAGGAAGGCCATCCTTGTCAGAAAGTTCAATGTGGCACGAGGATGACGAAGGCGTATTACGGATTACTGATTACTCATTACGTGTTAAGCCTTCTTCCTCCTCCTCGGCCAGTTCTGCGAACATCGCCTTCACCAGGTTTTCCAGTTGGAGTTGGAGCTCTTCGTTGATGGCCTCCAGCTCGCGTGCGCCCTCGGCGTATTTTCTTCGTTCTGCGTTCTCATCAAGAATTGCTTTCAGCTCTTCTGTCTCCTCTTTCTTGTTTGCGGCGAGCATGAATTCCTGGGTGCGCGGGTGGAGCAGGCCTGACGCCTGGATTTGGACTCTGAGGGCCTCCATGTAAAGCAGGTGGATTGGGTCGATGGGCTTCTTCTTGCCCTCTTCGTCTGTTTCTTCGTCTTCCTCAGCGAAGGTTTCTCCCGCATCGGGGGCCACCAGTTCTTCTAGTGTGGGGTCGCCGGTGTCCGGGACTTTGGGGTCGTCGCCCTCTTTTGGTTTATCGGTCCTCTTTTCGGTCGGCTGTTCCTTCTCGAGTTGCAGTTTTCTCCGTGCGTCCTTCACCTTTGCCAGCTCGAACAGGTTGTCTGCTATATCAGGATGTATGTCGCCGTAGACCTTCTTCTGCATTGCCAGCGACTTGGCCAGGGTGACGTCTGCCTTTTCATATTTCTTCCGCGCGGC
>JASLXP010001274.1 GCA_030740295.1 Planctomycetota bacterium | reverse complement strand
GAGAAAACTCAGTGGTTAGCGACCTCCATCTCAGAAACCATACTAAAGCGCCCACAGAATCAGGCGATAACACAGACCAATTCAGATTATGCAGCCACCGAAATTCAGGATGAGAATCGCGTGCTTCATTCTTGGCTCATTACTTCCTGTCCTCCAATCCTTCACACAGGCCGAACACGATCCCGCACGCGACACCCTCATCGTCGAGACGCTCCTCCGCCTTGGAAGAACAGACGTCCAGGATAATAAAAAACTCAGGTCCGCCGTCCTGCGCCATCTCGACGCCAATGAAGGCACCGAACGCTATCTCGACCTGATAAGGAAGTTCAGGATCCGCGACCGCAACGCCAAACTCGTGGAACTGACGCTCAAGGGCGCCGGGCCACTTTCGGTCAATGCTCTGAAGATCCTCCTCGACCGAAAAGCTGTGAAACCGCTGGAAGAGGTATTCCTGGGCAGGGAGGAAGAAAAGAAGGCTGCCTTGATACGCCAGCTCGGCTTCGCCAATACAGACGCCGCACGCGCAATGATTGCCGGTTTCGTCACCGATAAGAATTACAGCACCTCGTTCCGGTCAGCGGCTGCCGAAGCCCTGGCAAGCACCCCCAAAGGACAGCACCAGATCCTCGACCTCGTAAAGAAGAAGAAGCTGCCGGACGACCTTCAATTTGCCGTCGCTAATCTCCTGCTCACTTCGACGGACGCGAATGTTCAGAAAGAAGCATCGAGGCATCTCAAGCTTCCTCAGACTCTCGATAACAAGCCGATCCCGCCACTCGCCGAGTTGGTCGAAATGGGAGGTGACAGCGCTAACGGTAAGAAAGTCTTCCACACGATATGTATCGCCTGCCACAAGGTCGGAGATGTAGGTATAGAGTTCGGCCCCGGCCTCGCTGAGATCGGCAACAAGCTGGCAAAAGATGGGCTCTACTCGTCCATCCTCGATCCCTCGGCAGCCATCAGCCACGGCTTCGAAGGCTACATCCTCAACATGAAGGACGACAACATTGCCATGGGATACGTGATCAGCGAAACCAATGATACTCTCGCCCTGAAGATGACCGGCGGCATTACCTCCGCGTTCAAGAAGGCGGACATCAAATCCAAAAAGAAGATGGAACTCTCTCTGATGCCGGCGAATCTGCAGATGGCAATGAAGCGGCAAGATCTGATCGATCTGGTGGAGTTTCTGACGACGTTGAAGAAGTAGGTGCAGAGGTCTTTCTAAGTACGAAGAAAAGGGCCACGGATGAAGAGGGCCACGGATGAAGAGGGCCACGGATGAAGAGGGCCACGGATGAAGAGGGCCGCGGATGAAGAGGGGCGCGGATGAAGAGGGGCGCGGATGTTTTGGTTCTGATATCCGCGGCCCTCTGCATCCGCGGTCCTTTCTGTGCCTGCGGCCGATGGCAGCTTCAGGAGGAATCACTCCTCTATGACTTCCAACGCACTAATCATTGGCTCTCGTCCGATGACGGGTCTCTTGAGCGGAGATGTGAATTTTAGAGAGAGGCGCTGACCTGCCTCAACGTTCTTGAATTCTCTGACCAGCGCCCGACGGACACCTCCCGCCACTTTCACAATGTCAAAATCTTTCAGCACGGTCTTGCCCTGGAGCTCAACATCAAAGACGCGGTGTCCCGGCTCGATTTGCTTCAGCTCCGCGAAGTGCATCCGGACGGTGAACTTTCTCCTCTGAACTGCCGGCGTCTTCCCCCACCCGAGAGCTACAAAATGAGCACAGCGAGATCGGCCTTCAGGGCCGAGCGAAAGCAATGGCTCACTGATACCGGGAGTTCTTTGGGCCACGCGTCCCTGGGAGCCGGGCCAGTACGGCGCATCCTTGCCTATGTCCTGCTGATTTGCCTGCAGATTAATCTGCAGTGATTCCCGATCCAGACCCGCCTCTTTCAGCGAACGCCAGGGGATGGCAATCTCCAAGAACAGGCCGTCGTCATTTGCCAAGCTCTTGCTCGACCAGGGCATGGACCATTGACCGGGAAGCAGCGGAGCGCTTGTGCTGCGGTATGCATCGTAACGGGCGCCGGAGGCGGAAACGGCCAGATGAATCGTGGCTCTCTTCTTCTTGTCGCTGAAGAACACCTCAAAACAATCATCGGTGAACACATCGTCTTCTGCTTTGGCTTTGGTTGTCCACGGCACAATCGCGCCTCTCCGTCCTACGATGGGTTTCCGGCGTGCGGCCAGATACAGGTTCTCCGGTGTGTGACGAATGAAGACCTCCGTGCCTGTGAACGAGAGATTCAGATCTGGCTTCTCGTCACCTCTGATTTCGTCGAGTATGCCATCGACCGTGGGCTCCCTATCGAGAGCCTTGGAGACAACAGGAAGCACCGGCACCAGCTTCAGGTTCAGGGAAACGATGCCTCGATAGCCCGATGTGTAAATCCACGGTTTATCTGTCCCTGAAATCCGAACACGATCCGCGTTTGCTCGATAAGCGCCGCCCCTGACTTTGGGCTCTCTTACAATCTCTACCGGCACATCGAGCGTTCCCTTCATTGGCGGCGCATCGAAGATCCAACGCCTCGTGCCGGGCTCGACCGGATAGGCCCGGCCGGCGGCCTGTCTTGGCGCCTTCAGCCAGAGCCGCCCCTCGCCATCTCTTCGATCCCCAAACGCGCCCAGATTGAGGAACGCGTGCTTGAGTGGCGCATCGAGTCCACGCTCGAAAAAGATTGCCCAGTCTTCCTGCAATCTGCGCTCTGCGGGAGCGAAGGCCATGCTGGCCCGGATGGGGATCATGCAACTGCAGTGGCTGCGGGAGTCCGAGAAAAGGAGCAGGCCGAGAGCTGCAGTCATGTTGATAGCTTTCACGCGCGCCCCGCAGTTAGTGGCGATGCCTGGAAAGAAGCGCAGACCACTGTCGTCCTCAAAATCATAAAAGCCCAATGCCTGCTTTGAAGTGCGCCCGATGGCGTTGGTTGAAGAAAACACGGGATTACCGCAGCCCGCTGTTCCTGACCTGAAGATTCGAGGCCCGGTCTCGCCCGTCAGTGGATGTCGCCGGGGCTTTACCTGAAGTAAGGCATCGATTCGGCCGGGGTCGCCGACGTAGACATCTTTGTGGAGATCGGGCCATGGCCAGTCTTTCGGGCGTTCCAGGATCGTCTCGCTGACGACCGAGGGCTGTGTCTGCTCTCTCCCTTTATCAAGCACGACGTTTGCCCAGCCAACATTCAGTGCTGGCGAGTTGGCGTCAGAAAAGAGATAGAGCTGCCGGACGGAGTCCCTCACACGGGGAAACTCACCCTTGCTAGTCCGTTTCTTGTATTCTTCCGGGCCGTTGTATGCATTGAAGGTTGCGCCAAACGCGAATGAGGTGGGCCGCTCAGGGGTGATGGGCTTGAGTTCCTCCCATTTCAGCAGGAGAGATGCCGACCAACTGTTCGATTCTTTTTTTGCTTTCAATTCAAACTTCGGTTGGAAACTGCCGTTCGCCTGAATGATCTTTGGTCGCTCTGTTTCTTCGCCAGGAGAGACGGTAACCATGAAGGTGCCATGCCCATACAGCCCGTAGCGTTCGGCGGGAGGCCGGAAGTCAAAGAACAGATCCCAGGCATCGACCGGGGTGACGTGGGTGTCGCCCGCAGAAAGATCCAGACGAATTCCATCGTCTGTCGAACTGAGCGAAAGAGTCCCGTATTGACCGGCGTCGACCTCCAGCTTCCATCTTTGCGGCTCTTTCAGATTGATGGTCGGGCCTGAGACCACAGGCACAATCAACTTCGTCACTCGACCATTCAGAGCATCGATTTGAAAAAGGGCTTCGCCTTTCTCTTTGAAGTAGTTCTCACCAAGACGGAGGTAAACGGATTCACCAGTTGCTGCGAGCCATCGCTTCAGCACGCTCCACTGTTCGTTAGTGCTTGATGACGGCCCGTCTTCGATCTGGTAATTCAGTCCCTGAAAGGCACGAATGTTCGGTGTTGCTGACGGTATGGGGCGAGTCCAGAGCTCAGCGCCGGTATAAGCATCGACTGCCGTGAGGGAGTTCTGTCCCATGACGAAGTAGCGCCCATTGGCCGCCACGGGCGGGTGCGAGCCTATCCCGTAATTCTTTACCAGTGAAGCATCCGGGCCGCCGAACCAGATGGGGCGCAGTGGCCATCGCACGCGTTGGTCGGCATTCGTGTTTCTGTTCCAGTTTCGGGCACCTTTGAGGTGTCCCCGCACCAGGCCGGGCTTACCAAGAATCTGGGTGACCTTACTTTCATCCTCTGTTGGACGAATTCTCCGAATGAGCTCACCTGCTTCGGCCGCATCTAGGCCGGGACAAAGGAGGCCCCCTCCGTAAGGCCGAAGCACTCTGTAGAGTTCATTGCCTTCGAGGCGACTCACCGGACCAGCAACGATGACTGCACTGGCGAAGAATTTGGCAAACGGCAGCTTCGTGGAGTCATTGATGTTGATGACATGAATACGTGAGCCGTACAAAGAGGTGGTGGAAAGTAATTCCTCACGAAACCTGGTCGTTGTTTCGACATCAGATGCCACCTGGACGATCTTCAGACGTGTCCATGTGGCCAACGCAACAGCCATCTCAATTTCAGGAGCGCCGAGGATCAGGGCATAGCCCTGACCAGACTGCGTGTTAGCCAATCCATCGGCCAGGTCTTTCCACTTGGAACCGATATCCGGATTCAGCCCCGTGGATTCTTTGTGGATGTGAACATCCCCGACGTCCGAACTGACAAAACAGGATATTTCTCCACGACCAGTGCTGACGTACACACAGCCATCTGCAATCGCGATCTCCCGCGCCTCGCCGTCTACCGGTGCCGACCAGATCTCACGACGCGAGTCTTTATCGAGCGCGACAACAGAATTCAACCGGCCTTCAAGGAGCGTGTCCGCAGACATGGCAAGAGAGAAGGATTCTGACGCGAACAGTTTTTCGTTCTGCACGAGGAAGCTGATGCGTCCTCTGCTGTGTCTGACACCCGCCCGTCGCGAGTGAGATGATGATATCTGTGGCACCTTGTCCGCTTTGAACCAGTTTGCCCGATTCTTCACTCCTCTATCGGCTGCCCGGCCGCCAAAGATGCTGATGCCGGAACGTGAAAAAAGGACGGAGTAAAACATGTTGCCATCTCTGACGATATTTGATGATCCGCTGCCCTTCCCAATGAATCGCAGAAGCCCGCCCGCCTTCTTGGTGTAAGCCGCGGAGGAGTTGTTGCCGAGGGGAACAATCAGGGTGTCTCTGGAGGTCACCAGAGCTCCCTGAGGCGTCGGGCCGGTGAATGAGAATTCACCCGAATGTGGATCTTGCGGACGCCACATCCCGCTGGCGTAATTGCCCACCAGGCCGTCTCTGTCATTGACCCAGATCACCTTGCCCGTTTCAGCATCGAGCGCGTACACATAGATGCCCTCGCTCGGCCACATGCCGGCGACCGCATAGAGGACATCCGCTTCCACCAGGATGCCCGTTCTAATCGGCCAGCGTGAAATCATCCTGCCGTTCCCAATGAACATTTCGTTCTCAGGTGCCGCATTGAATTCCCATATGGGTTTGCCTGTTCTGGAATCCAGGCAATGAATGTGTGCATCATCGGACGAGAGATACACGCGGCCTTTATGTGCCTGAGGTGCGAATCGAAGAGGGCCACCAGCAGTAAATCGCCAGAGCTGTTTCCCTGTGTGTGCATCGAGCACTCGTAGCGTGTCGTCCGAATTCGAACAGATATAAACTCGGCCTTCCGCGACGACCGGATGGGGAGCGAAATCAAAATCCATTTTGTTATAGAGCCGCGGTGGGTTCGGCCAGGCGGGCCGGGGAACCTGGGCGCATGTGTAACGCCATTTCAGTTTCATCGGAAAAGACAGGCGTTCGTCCGTAATGCCGGTCCGTCCCGTATCCTTGCGATACATGGGCCAGTCCCCTGCCGAGGATTGACGAAGGCACACAAGGAGTGTCAGAAATTGGAGAGTTCTGGAATTCACTTTGCGTAATTCACTTGCCGGCGCAATTATCGGATGGCTTCTGAGAGCTTCACTCAACGAGGATTGAAATATGCCCAAGTATTCGAGTCTATCCAGTTCCAATCGAAAAGACGGTCGCTTTGTGAGCACACCAGGGCTTGTCCACCATCTGTTGAGTCAGACGCCGGAACTGGCATTTGACCCAGACATGAGTGCCGAAGAGCACCGAAAGTGGAAGCGTCAGGTGAAGCGGAAACTTCGCGATCTGCTTGCCTTCCCGGACGGCGCCAATGAGCCTGCACCAATCTTGATTTCCGATGAACCGCGCGATGGTTACAGGATTCAGAAATGGGAGTTATATCCAGAGCCGTACAGCGTTGTACCTTTTCTGATGTTGATTCCGGATGGTGCATCTGAATCCAACTGTGCTCCAGCCGTTCTGTGTATGCCGGGTTCACAACAGCCAAAAGAGGCAATGTGTGGGGAGCCATGGAATGCGTCGTGGGTGAATAACTTTGGGGAGCATGAATTCATGGCAAAACACTTCGTGCGCGCAGGATTCGTTGCGGTGGCCTTTGATAATCCGGGCACCTGTGAGCTCGCCCACGAAGACAATCGCTGTCACTTTAGAAACGCTCTACAACTGATCTGGCTGGGCCGGACGTATGAGGGCCTCTCGACCTTCCACAAATTGTGTGCGCTCCGATGGCTCAGGACTCTCGATTCTGTTGATAGCACACGCATCGCTGCGTGTGGCCATTCCCTCGGTGCCAAACCGGCTCTCTTGCTCGGCCTGCTTGAATCGTCAGTCAGAGCAGTCATCTGGAATGGCATGGCAAGCGATTGGCGAAAGCGAGACGCAGTGACGAATCTTTCGAGAGTTGCCCCCTGGCATTACATGCCTGGATTTGCTCGATACTTCGACTACATGGATCTGATGGCTGCCCTTGCCCCGAAACCGCTCTTGATAACCGAGGGAGGTAGACTGGATGATCATTTGCGCATCCGAAAGGCATTTAATCTGAATGGGGTCTCCTCCAATTTCAAGGTCACCTTCATGCCTAATTTTGCCGACCCCGGGAAGCGTTATCGAAAGAAAATGCCTGAAGGAATTCGTCCGGATGGCTACGGCCAGTACGCCAATTACGATGGCGATCACTACTTTAAGGAAGATGTCGCCGTCCCGTGGTTGAGCAAGATGATGGGGGTGGTTTAGTTCGTGGGAGCGCTGTCGGAAAAGGTCGCGCACCCTCCTCCTGCTTTCACCCTCTTTCGCCCGCCCCACTTCCAATTCTTACCTGACTGCACTAAGCTCTGAAGGCGAAAGCCATACCTCATGAGGAATCCAATGCTTCGAGCACTTTTCATTCTCTCTGTCTCTTCACTGATTGCGGAAACACCAGCGCCTAAGAAAGAGTCACCTAAGCCGCCGGCAAAGCCAAAAGCTCCCTCCTACGAAGTGAAGGCCGAACCATTTGTGGTGGAGGTAAAAATTGGCGGGATTTTTGAGTCCGGAAAGATGCATTCCATCAACCTGGTACCCAAGGCATGGGGCGCACTTTTTGTCGTGAGCGCTGTACCCCATGGTTCGCCGGTCAAGAAAGGGGATGTCGTCGTCCAGTTGGATACTCGGGGCATTGAGGATTCCATTCGAGACATCGACGAGCAGTCCAAACTGTCCGAGCTGAACCACCAGATCGCCCGCCATCAATACGCCTTTGCTGAGAAAATGGCCGAGTTGACCAAACAGGCAGCGCAGCGAAAGAGCCGAATCGCCGTCGAGGACGCGGAGCAGTTCGAGCGAGTGCATCGGGAGTGGAAAGAAAAATCGGCAAAGAACAGCGTGAAGTGGATGGAGGATCGTCTCGCGTACGAACTCGAGGAGCTCAAGCAATTGGAAAAGATGTATGAGGAAGACGATCTGACGGAAGAGACCGAGGAGATCATCCTCAAGCGGCAGCGGGATTACATTGAGAGGCTGAAATTCAGTCTCGCCTCTATGAAAGTAGATCGGGAGAAGACCCTCGAGTATGACATTCCGCGCACTTCAGAATCCCTGGACCAGACAAAGCTGCAGCAGGACCTGGAAAGTGAAAAGCTCCGGATTCTCTATCCGCTGCAGAGAGAACTGGCTCGACTCGATATGGCTAAGAAAGAGTACGGGCGCAAGAAGGCCCTCGCCCACCTTCAGAAGCTTAAGGACGACCTGAATCAGATGACCGTGCACGCGCCGGCAGATGGATACCTTTATTACGGGCCTTGCGTTCGGGGTGCGTGGCCCATGCAGGCGGCCATGGCAGGCAAACTCAGGCCGGGGGGCAAGCTCGCGCCGCACGAAATCTTCGCCACCATCGTTTCGAAGGGTGAGATGCAGATTCGTGCTGACATTCTGGAGAAAGACATTCTCAGCATCCGGCCCGGTAAGACGGGCTCAGCCACCCTCACCGCGGCGCGCAAAGCGAAACTCCCGGTGAAAGTCGAACAGGTCGAACCCATCAGCCGTGGCGGGAAATTCAATTCAGTTCTCTCATTTAAAGCTGCACCGGAGTCGGTCACCGCGGGGATGAAATGCCAGATACGTTTCGTTACTCACAGCAATGCGAATGCGCTGACCGTTCCGGACAAGGCGATTCATCAAGACAAACTCGATATTGAAAAGACGTTCGTCTATCTGCCGAAAGCGGATGGTGGATTTGAGAAGCGAGCGGTGAAGGCCGGAGAGAAGTCCGGGGGCAAGACCGAGATTCTCGCCGGGCTCAAGGCCGGTGAAAAAGTCCTGCTCAAAGACCCTACAAGGCCGGAGGCAAAGTAGTGTTGGGAGCACTCTTGCTGTTTCTGATCGCCGGGCACGCTGAGCTGCCGGCCCTCGAGCCCATCAAGGGGCTGTCTAATCGAGCCATCAAAAAGTCACTCCGCCGCGGCATTGATTTCCTCATACAAGATCAGAATAAAGACGGCTCATGGGGAACGCCGCACCGCACGAAGAGCCTCAACATCTACGCTCCGGTCCCCGGCGCGCATCATGCATTCCGAGCCGCTGTGACCAGCCTCTGCACATCCGCGCTCATTGAAAACGCGAGACTGAATCGTCGAATCAGACACGCAGTTGATCGTGTCGTGCCGTGGTTTGAAGCCGAACTTCCCAAGGTCAAGCGTGCCACCCCCGCTGCGCTCTACAATGTATGGGCGCATGCATATTCCATTCAAGCGCTCGTCCGGCTTCACCGGCACTATTCAAAAGAACCGGACCGGCAGGAGAAATTTAAAGAGCTGATCCGTTTGCAGATGCAATACCTCGAGCGCTACGAGCTGGTGGACGGTGGCTGGTCCTATTACGACTTCCAGTATCGCACACAGAAACCCGGCGGCAGTTCCTCGAGCTTCACCACAGCCACCGTGCTCATCGCGCTTGATGAAGCCCGGGAACTTGGGCTCGATATGCCTGAAAAATTCATCAAGCGGGCCGTCGCCTCCATTCGCCGGCAACAGAAACCGGACCTCACTTACCTGTATGGCGATTACTTTCGGTATTACCCCATGTCATCGATCAACCGTCCGGGCGGCAGCCTGGGGCGATCTCAGGCCTGCAATCTTGCGATGCGAAGGTGGGGGGACAAGAAGATTACGAACGAAGTCCTGAAGGAATGGCTGGCCCGTCTCATCCAGCGCAACGGCTGGCTCAGCATCGGGCGAAAGCGACCCGTTCCGCACGAAGCATGGTTCGCGGTCGCCGGCTACTTCTATTATTACGGCCATTACTACGCCGGCCTTTGTATGGAAGAATTGCCCAAGAAGGAGCGTCGCATATATCAGCCGCATCTGGCCAGGATCATCTGTGACCTCCAGGAGAAGGACGGTTCCTGGTGGGACTATCCCCTGTATAATTACCACCAGCAGTATGGAACTGCTTTCGCGCTTATGACGCTGAAACGGTGCTTGAAATAATGCAAACGACGCTGCCCCTGTGACCACCTCCGCCCCAGAAATCAGCAAGCTCATCGAACGCCTTCGCAAGGGCGAATCCGAATTGCTTCACGATCTCTTCGCTCAGCACGAAGAGCGTCTGAAGCTCATGATGGATGCCCGGATGCCAGAGGGGCTGAAGTCGGACGAGAGCAAGTCCATCATCCTTGAAAAAGCCCGTCGCAAGGCTGAAGAGAGCCTGGCTGAGTACATCGAAAGCCCATCGGAATCGTTCTATGTCTGGCTGCGAAGACACGCCGGTGCTAGCGTCGAGGAACATCTCAAGAAACATGAATCGGCCCCCTCAGAGGAGGCGGAGTCGAAATCCGAAGACGACACCGTCTCCATTCAGTTCTTCCTTCGAAAAACCCGGAAGGAACGGCTGTTGGACATGGAGGATCTTGAAGCCCGGGAAGCAGGTATTCTTGCCCTGAGGCACTTCGAGCAACTCGATAACAAAGAGGTCGCAGAGGTCCTCGAGATCACTCCCGCAGAGGCCAGCCGCAGCTACGTGCAGGCATTGAAGAAACTGAACAAGATCCTCTTGGATAAGCCAAGGCTCTGGCAGCAGTCATGAACACCAATCCCACCGTAGAGGCTGTCCAATTGAACGAAACCGCGGCAGCCGATCCCGAACGCGAATTGGTCGATGTTTTGGCCGAGGTCTACGCGCAGCGTTTTCGAAACAAAGAGGATCCAGCGATTCGTGAATACTCCGAGATGTTTCCTGAACAGGCGGGGGAGATCTGGGATGCCTTTCCCGCGGTCGCCTGGCTCGAGGGGGCTCTCTCTCCTTTCGGTGCGGCATTCATTTCAGAATCGCAGGCGACCATGGCCGCAGGCGCCGGTGATATTTCCGTGGCCAAAGTCATTTCACCACGAACAGAGACACCTGATTCCATCGGGGATTTCAGAATCGTGCGAGAGATCGGCCGCGGCGGGATGGGCGTCGTCTACGAAGCCGTTCAGCAGTCTCTGGGGCGTACAGTCGCTCTCAAAGTTCTGCCGCCAAGCAATCTCAACGAGTCTCAGATAGGGCGCTTTCATCGCGAGGCACAATCCGCCGGCCGTCTTCATCACACAAACATCGTTCCTGTCTTTGGGGTCGGTGAGCATGATGGCATGCATTACTACGTCATGCAGTGCATCCAGGGGCAGGGCCTCGATAACATTCTGAATTCCTTTCACGAAGTCGAAGGCGGTTTTGTTTCGACAAACCAGACGACTGAAGGGAACACCGGTTCATCCAACACGGGGGTGAAGGAAAAGAGCAAAAACGGCAGCACAACCGAACGGACTGTCAATGTCGGCCGGCGGCGAATAGAGATTCAGACTTACGAAACCACGCGCTATTGGCAGAGCGTCGCTGAGATTGGCCGCCAGGTGACCGATGCCTTGCAGCACGCGCACGACCAGAACACCCTCCACCGTGACATCAAGCCTGCGAACCTGCTGCTGGATGTTCACGATACGGTCTGGATCACTGACTTCGGGCTGGCCAAAAGCCTGGAAGAGGATGCTTTTGACATCACTCAGACCGGCGAAGTGCTTGGTACTCCCCGCTACATGTCGCCCGAACAGCTCAGAGGAAAGGCCGAGAAACGGAGCGATCTCTATTCGTTTGGGCTCACCCTTTATGAAATGCTCAGCCTGCGACCGGCCTTCGATGCCCAAGACCGTGCTTCCCTGCTGAATCAGGTCATGTACGAGCAGCCCCCGCCACTCGATAAAGTCAACCCGCGCATCCCGCAGGACCTGGTAACGATCATCCACAAGGCGATCGCCAAAGAGCCGGAACGGCGTTACCAGAGTGGTGCGCTACTGCGTGACGATCTCGAACGATTCATCGAAGGCCGCCCCATCCTTGCCCGCCGCACCTCAAGCCTGATGCGGCTGTGGCTGTGGAGTAAACGCAATCCTGTAATTGCCGGGCTGTCAGCGGCCACCTTTCTCCTGGTTCTTCTTTCAGCAGTGATCGGCTGGAAAGGCTACGCGGACACCAGGCGCGAAAAACGTAAGGTCGATGTTCAGCTCGATCAGACTCGCAAAGAACGGGGGCGCGCCGAGGACAACCTGAACCTGGCACTCCAGGCATTCGACGAGGTCTTCCAGCAGATCGGCGGAGACGCCTCCCTGGATGCCGGAGGAGGAAAGCTCGCGCTCTCCCGGGATATGGCCAACATGATGGAAAGTCTGCTCATATTCTATACCCACTTCATTGAAAGGAATGCGGACCGCAAAGGGCTGGAGCTGGAAGAAATCCGGGCCCATACGCGCATGGGGCAGCTCTACCTCCGGCTGGGGCAGTTCCCCGAAGCCCGTGCCTCTTTGGAGAACGCGCTGATTCTCTACGACGAACTGCCTGAAGAGAAACGTCCGGATCTGTTCACCAGAGACAAGGCAAGACTGCTTCGTCGCATTGGCACTACGTACATGACTTGGTTTGAGACTTCACAGGCAAGGGATTTGTTCGGACGGGCAAAGCTGATCCTCGGTCGTGCTTTGGAGAAGGACTCGGAGAATGTCGAATTGCTTTTCGAGTTTGCCAACGTCTGCCAGGAATTTGCCATGCTGGCGCCGCCCAAAGGCATGCATGAACCTGCGCCGGAGGAAGAAGAACACGAACTGCCGCCCAAACCGGCAGCCGCTGGCGGTAAACTCATCCCGCCATTCAAGGAAGACGCGCTTACTGCACAGTCTATCTTCCGCCGTCTGATTCAGGAGTCCCCCAAGCATCCTGAATACAAAAGAAGCCTGGCACGAAGTCTTCGAAACATGGCCGAGCCTCATCTTGCCTTTTGGTCGACACTGCAAGACATGGCAGACCCGGTTCACTGATGTACATCCCGCCATCGAGGACCTGGTAAACCGTTACCCAGCGGTACCTGCGTATCGTGCCGCTCTGGCGGTGAACCATAATCTTGATGGCAGAAATAACGCTGCGGCAGGTAAAACGGCCGTAGCTGAAGCTCACTTCCGCCAGTCTGTTCAACTGAACAGTGTTTTACTCAGATATGATCCGAGCACCTCTCACTGGGAGAATTACGCCAGAGCAGGCACTCTGTGGTCGCAGATGCTGATGGTGCAGGGCCGCAGGAACGACGCGGCAGAAGCCAAGGAGGAGACTATTCGTGTGTACGAAGAGACCCTGAAGACCGGTAATTTCGGCAGCCAGCAATGGAGAATGCTCGAACTGCAACTCGATTCACTGGTCAGCTTGCTTGATGCAATGGGACGCGGCGGCGAGGCCCTCATCTATCAGCTCCGCGCCGAAGAGATCCGAGATGAATGGGGATTCGTGCCCCTGAATCAGTTGCGGCCCGAACTGGAGAATTGAGAGTCAGTGACAGGCCTGCATGCGGCCCGTTCAATCCAACTTCTTGATGATTACCGTCCCGTTATGGCCGCCGAAGCCGAACGAGTTGGAGAGTGCGACGTCGAACGATTGATCGCGTGCTTCGTTGGGGACGTAATCCAGGTCGCAATCGGGATCGGGAGTGGTGTAGTTGACGGTGGGCGGGATGATGTCGTTCAGCATTCCATAGGCCGAGACAACCACTTCCAGCCCGCCGGATGCGCCGAGGGCGTGGCCGAACTGCGACTTGTTGGAGCTGACCGCCAGCTTGTCTGCGTGGTCGCCAAATATCTTTCGGATGGCCTGGGTCTCGCCTTTGTCGTTGAGCGGAGTTGAAGTGCCGTGGGCGTTCACGTAATCAACTTCATCCGGATTCATGCCTGCGTCCTGCAGGGCGAATTTCATAGCGTTCGCCGGGCCGATGCCGTCGGGGTCGGGCATGGTGATGTGGCAACCGTCCGCGCTCATGCCGAAGCCCGCGAGCTCTGCGTAGATACGCGCACCTCTGGCTTTGGCGTATTCCATCTCTTCGAGGATGATGATGCCGGCCCCTTCACCCATGACAAAACCGTCTCGGTCGCGGTCGAAAGGCCGGCTGGCGATTTCCGGATCATCATTGCGGGTGGAGAGTGCTTTGAGGTTACTGAAACCTGCAAAGCTGAGCGGCGTCATCGCGGCTTCGCTTCCGCCGGCGACGACCACTTCCGCTTCCTTGCGTCGGATAACATTGAGGGCATCACCCATGGCATGGGCCGCTGACGCGCACGCGGTGACGACCGCCAGGTTCGGCCCCAGCAGCCCATGGCGAATGGATACCTGGCCGGGCGCGGCGTTGACCATCATCTTGGGCACGAGCATCGGGCTTACACCACGAGGGCCCTTGTCGACGAGCCCTCCGTGTTGAGTCTCGATCTCTCCGAGGCCGCCGATGCCGGAACCAAGAATACAGCCCACGCGCGTGCGGTCCGTCTTATCGAGGTCCAGCCCGGAATCCTCGATAGCCATATCGGCAGCAGCGATTGCCAACTGGGTAAACCGGTCCAAACGCCTTTCCTCCCGGCGGCTCACCCAATCACTGGTGACAAAATCAGTGCACTCCCCACCGAATCGGACGCTGAATTCGGTCGCGTCCCACGCGGTGATGGGGCCGATTCCGCTCCTGCCGGAAGTAATCCCTTCCCAGGTTTTGGCGAGATTGGTACCCAGGCTTGAGACTATTCCGAGGCCGGTAATGGCAGCTCGTCGGTCGCTCATGAGTGGTCAGTCTTTTACGGCTTCGGCGATGAACTTCACGGCCTCGCCAACGGTCTGAATTTTGTTGGCGTCGTCTTCGGGGATGTTAATGTCGAAGGCGTTCTCGAAGTCCATGATGAGGGAGGTGATATCCATCGAGTCTGCGCCCAGATCATTGATAAATGAGATCTCAGGGGTTACCTGATCTTCGGGGACATCGAGGACGTCGATGACGATTTCCTTAACTTTGGCGGTTACTTCTTCTTCAGTCACGGTAATTTCCTCTAAAAAGAGTTCTGGAATGCCCGCTCCCGTCGGGGCGAAGGATAATGATATTCTCGTTTGAATGCAGGCTACATGGCGATACCACCATCAACCTGAAGGACATGTCCGGTTATGTATCCCGCATTGTCACTGGCCAGAAAAGCAACCGCATCGGCGATTTCTTCAGGCTGGCCAAAACGGCCCAGCGGGATGGCGCCGGTGGCGTCATTTTTCAGCTCTTCTGAAAGTTCCTCGGTCATATCAGTGGTGATAAAGCCCGGCGCCACAGCATTGACGGTTATGTTACGGCTGGCCAGTTCTTTAGCCAGTGATTTGGTAAAGCCGATCAGACCGGCCTTGGATGCCGCATAATTGGACTGGCCAGGCTGGCCGATGATTCCGACCACGGAGGTGATGTTTATGATGCGGCCATACTTCTGTTTGACCATCTGACGCATGACGCCCTGGGTCGTGTTGAAGGCACCTTTCAGATTCGTTTGCAGCACGGTATCCCATTCATCGGCTTTCATGCGCATCAAAAGATTATCACGGGTAATGCCCGCATTGTTGACAAGGATGTGCGCGCCACTGTGTTCCTTGATGATATTCTTGAACAACCCGGCCACGCTGTCAGTGTCTGAAATGTCGCAGGGATAGGTCTGGATTTCACCGCCGGCTTCACTGGCCAGCCGAGCGGTTTCGGCAAGCGCTTCCTCGTTGCGAGCGAGGCCGCAGACGAGCGCGCCCTCTTTCGACAGCCTGATGGCGATGGCCCGACCGATACCGCGGGAAGCTCCGGTCACAATAGCGATTTTATCTGTGAGGCTCATGGTGAATACCTGGTGTGATCTTAAATGCTCTCAATGTCTGTCGGGGTACCAATGCAGGTGACAGCTACCGAACGATCAATGCGCCGCATAAGACCTGCCAGCACCTTGCCCGGGCCGACTTCCAGAAATTGGCTCACACCCGAGCCGATCGCTGCCTGGACGCAATCGACCCAAAGGACAGGGCTGTTCACCTGTTTCAATAGAGATTCACGAATCTCTTCCGGTCGGGTGACTTGCTCCCCGGTGACGTTTGCGATGACCGGCACCGGAGGTTCTGAGATCTCTACTTCCTCAAGATGGGGGGCAAGTCTTTCAGCGGCCGGAGACATTAGCTTGGAATGAAAGGCGCCGGCCACGGGCAGCGGGAACACCCTTGCCCCAGCGTCCTTTGCGGCCACGCATGCATGGTCGAGAGCGGATTGCTCGCCGGCGATGGCGATCTGCTCGGGGGAATTGAAATTGGCCATGCAGATTTCACCCGCGCTGGAAGCAGCTTCGCAGATGGCGCCCAGTTCATCACGGTTCATACCGACGATGGAAGCCATGCCGCCCGGCTGAGCATCGCAGGCATCCTGCATGAAAGTTCCTCTTTTATGGACGAGGGCGATGGCGTCGTCGTAGGCAATTGCACCTACGGCGGCCAGCGCTGTGTATTCGCCGAGGCTGAGCCCTGCGCACGCTTTGCAGGACGGCCAATCGAGCTTGCCGGCTTCTTTCAGCGCCTCGAGAGCGGCGAGGCTGGCGACGAGGATTGCGGGCTGGCTGATATTCGTTTTGTTGAGTTCTTCCTGGGGCCCTTCAAAGCAGAGCTGTTTGAGATCTAAATCGAGAATTTCATTGGCACCGTCAAAGACGGCCCTTGCCGCTGCCGAGCACTCGTAGAGCTCGACGCCCATGCCCACCTTCTGGGCGCCCTGGCCTGGGAAGAGGAGTCCGAAAGCTGCCATGCCTACCACCTCACTACCGCGGAGCCCCAGGTGAGTCCCGAGCCAAACGCGAGGAGAACCAGAACATCGCCCTTACTCAAGCGTCCCTCCTCCACTGCTTCTGCCAGGGCCACGGGCACTGATGCGGCCGAGGTGTTTCCATACTTCTGCAGGTTAAGGAAGATCTTCTCCTTGGGAATATTCAGGCCCTTGGCGGCTTGGTCGACAATGCGTGTGTTTACCTGGTGCGGTACGATGAGGCCGACATCGCTCTCAGTGAGCCCGCAGGCTTCGAGAGAATCATGAACGAGACTTTGAAATGTCCGAGCGGCAAATTTGAAGACTTCCTTTCCGTTCATCTTCATGTAGTGCATCCGACTGTCGATAGTCTCATGAGAGGCCGGCATCCGAGAGCCGCCGGCTGGAATCTCGATCAGATGGGCGCCAGTGCCATCGCTCTTCACAAAGGAATAGAGGATCTCTCTGTCCCCATCCGCAGGTCTGAGGACAGCCGCGCCAGCCCCGTCTCCGAAGAGCACACAGGTGGAACGGTCTGTGAAATCGATGTTCTGTGTGAGGCATTCG
Organism: Planctomycetota bacterium; assembly: GCA_030740295.1. Next base: position 5,500 of record JASLXP010001274.1, on the reverse strand, counting down.
CTTCCTACGACGAGCACATTCCTGGCTACACCTGAAGCGATGAATCCTTCTCCGGCGGCCATCGCATATACAAAACCTGTGCAGGCGGCCAGGAGATCAAATCCTCCGGCGTTCTTTGCGCCCAGTTTTTCCTGCAGCACGCATGCTGAGGAAGGCATCACCATATCCGGTGTGGCTGTGGCTACGATGATCAGATCAAGATCTTCCGGGCTCATGCCCGCGTTTTCCAGGGCCTGCCGGGATGCCGGCAGCGCGAGGTCGGAAGCAGCTACACCTGGGTCCGCCATTCTTCTTTCAGAGATGCCAGTGCGCCTGACGATCCACTCGTCGCTGGTATCGACCATTCCTGCCAAGTCGTGGTTTGTCAGCACTTTGGGGGGCAGGTATTTACCAACTCCAGCGATGCTTGCGTGCGGAGCATTTGCTGCCATGGGTGTTCCTCAGTGAATAATCCTGAGTAGATGTTCCTGGAATAATCGAAGCCCTGTTAACCGGGGAGGTCAAGGGGGGAAGCCATAGGGCTGTGTTCAGACGCGCCTATTCGTCGTCTTCGTCTTCGATGTCTACGATTGGTTCTTTGCCATAGAAACCGCAGGTACCGCATATCCGATGTGGGAGCTTCACGGCGTTGCAATTGGGGCAGATGGATGTGCCCTTGGCGGTGAGAAATCGGTGTGATCTTCGCTTTCGACCACGAGATTTGGATATTTTCTGTTTTGGCAGTGCCATAATTCGGCCACCTCAGATTTTGGTCATCGGGCTTGTTGAGAATCAAGAGGGCGGGATTCTAACGCCATGCAGGAGGCTTGCAACGGGTGGTAAAGAGCAGACAACCATACCGGGAACTGGCCCGCCCGAGTCATCTCCACCAGTTTCGCTGGAGGTAGTCGAAATAATAGAGCGCATTGTCGACCGGAACGTTGCTGGGGATGTGATTGCCCACAGCGAACATGAAGCCGGGGCAATCGAACGCTATTTCCAGGGATGCATCGATCTGCCGGCGGATGTCTTCCTTCGTTCCGAAAGTCATGGTGCGGCAATCCACTTTGCTGCCGACGATCACGTGAGTCTGACCGTACTTTTCGATGACCGGTTCAAGGGGCATCATCGGCTCGAAGATGAAACCGTCCGCCCCGGCATCGGCAATATCGTCGACAAATTCGATCCAGTCCGCGTCCGAACAGTAAAGGATCTTCTTGCCGGAATCTTTGAGAACAGACCAGAGCTCTGCGTAGCGTGGAAAGATGACCCGCCTGTAGAAATCCGGGTGCATGAACGCTCCCTCAGACCACACCATGTCATCGTGCGAGATGAATACTTCGATGGATGTTGCCGCCCACGCTTTGTAATGATGCAGGCTGAGGCGGAATATGGAATCGAGGACCTTTTCGAAGCGCTCCTGGTCGGCCGCAGCCAGCAACAGCATCTCCCATCCGAAGGCCGCGATGGCGCCGGATACAATGGTCCTGTAATAGCCGCCGGGGTAGACCTGGCCCGGCTGGGACTCTTGCCTCTGCGCGTAGTGCGACTCATAAAAAGCAACGAGCTCATCGAAGTCAGGCAGGCCGTATTCTTCGACCGCGTCAAAATCGAGGACCTGTTCAGGATCGGTGAAGGGGGACGCCTGGGGCTTTCGATAGTCCGTGCCGCCTTCCAGGAAGACCGCGTGCCCCATGTCCGTGACGCGCCCACGTTTCTCCCAGCTGACCGGTCCGTCATTGGTAGACCAGGTGAGGTCGATTTCCCAGGCATCCTGAAAAGACTTCTCGCCGCTGTTTTTCAGTGCACTGACCAGAGCCGAATTCGAACAATACTCGGTATGTGCCAGCCGTTCGGTCGGTCTGAGATGAATCGTGTCTATCCCGATTTGGTAGCTCATGGGATCTGTTGGATTGTCTATCTATGGCAACTGATGCCAGACTGACGAAAAGAATCACCTGGCCTTAAAAGGCGCAGCCGATTGGAAGTGTGGGAAGGACATTTCAGGTCGGGATATAACACGGGCCACGCACATTAGCGAAGCAAAGTTGACCTGAGAACAGTAAAGGAACCGAGGCCCTGCTGAAATTCTGAATGAGTATCAGATATGTTCACATTTCAAGAACTGATCCCAGATGGGTTCCTTCGAGCGCATCAGGAGCGCGTTCACGGCCGTCTGAGTCACTGCGTGGCCCTATGCTCGATCCACTTGAGATTGCCTGTCGTCACAGTACCGACCATGTATTAGATTATCACTTAACGTTCGACGCTCATGCCTGTGACAGAACAAGGATAATGGTGGAGTTGCTCCAAGATCTTCCGCTTGATGAGTTGTTAAAGCTGTACAGTATCGGATCGGCGTCCGTGGTGTGGAGCGGTCCGTTTCTGGAAGAGGGAGAGAATGCCGATGATGGTCGTAACCTTGTGCTCGGATTGGGACGCTTGGGAGTCCGTGTCAAGGTCGAGCCTGTAAAGTTGAACAATGTGTCTACCGACCTCCCGCCAGATGAATATCAAGAATTGGAGACAGCAAGCCAATGCAGAATTACTGATGGTTTCATCCATGTGCAGCAAGTTCCGCCAGATTATTTTCAAAGAACAGAAGGTGCGGGAGCAGTTGTCGGCCGCGCAACATGTCCCTCATATCGATTGCCACTGGCCTGGGCAGCCAGATGCAACGAGATGGATGAGGTCTGGTTGGCGTCTGATTTCGCAATCGAAGTCTTTGCGGCCGCGGGCACGCCTCTTTAAGATTCCTCTGTCATTGGATGTGGAACGATTTGAGAATTCTGTGCGTTCATCAGAGAGAGATCATGCAGACGGTTTCTGTTTCCTCTCCGTGCTGCATTGGCGGCCGGCGAGCGCGTGGGCGCCACTTGTTCAAGCATACTTGGGAGAATTCAGAGAGGAGGAAGATGTCAGGATGGTGCTCAATTTCCTCGGGGTGCCCGAGGACTCCAAAGGTGATGTTTCAGAGGGTATTCGAAAGTTCATGAGCGAGGATTTGGGTATCTCCAATGCAACTCCAAGACTGGATGTCTGCCTTGGCCCCGTTTCCCCGGATCTCTATCGGTCGGCCCACACATATATTCTTCCCCATCACGCTGAGGGGTCTGAAAGTCACTGCATGGAGGCAATGGCCTCAGGGCTGCCGGTTATCGCAACCGGCTGCGGGGGGCATACGGAGTTCATGTCTCCTGAGAACTCGTGGGTGATTGACTTCACACTGAATGAGGTGCCGGGGAGTGTCACAACAGACAAGCAAAGCCAGGAAGACGAAAATTGGGCAGAGCCATCTGTGGTAAAGCTCAGAGCGGCTATGCGTTCAGCCTGCGACAGTCCGGAAGCCGGCCGGCAGAAAGGGCGCGCCGCACGAAGAACCATCTGTGATGGATTCAGCCGGGAGGCGGCAGGAGAATTGGCGAAGGCCCGGCTTGAAAGTCTCCTCAAGAGGTCTGCAACGCGCACCAAGAGGTCAGATGGGCCTCCTCACAGAAGTGCAAACGCCATCGAAAACACAATCATCAAAGAGCCTCTGGAACTGTTTCAGGCAAACAGATTCGATGTAATGGCGAAGTATCTCTACGCGAGCTTTCGCGAACGCCGAATCAGAAGCACGTTCGCTCTTCATCTTTATGCCGAGCATCTGCGCCTCTGGAACGGTTTCCAGGAATACGATAATCCCTCATGGACAAAAGCAGCCATATCAGGTGCGGGATGGAAAACGAGCATTTCGTCTCTTGGGGTATGGAGGACAATGAGCGAGCGCACCGCTGGACTAAGCTTGGATACCGCCTGCTCAGAACTCCCGGGGTTCTCTATCATCTCGAACACCCTCGAAGCGCTGACAGCAGTGAGAGGAACCCTGGCTTCCAGGCCAACGAGGAAGAATGTGAAAAAGTCAAAAACATGACCCCGGATCAACTGGTAGCCTACGTTGATACCTGGCCATGGCCGAAAAAGAACGTCTGAATCTCTTTGCCCAACCAGCAGGGCTCTTCCATTGTCATGTAGAGAGCGCTCGTTCCTCCCGTTCGATGATCTGCCAAGCCCGCTGGACGTAGAAGCGGTAGTTTGCGAGAGGAGTGCTGTTGGGAATTCGGTGGTCGAGGCCGAGCACGCAGCCTCCTGAGCGCACCATGGGCGGAATCTTGTATTCCAGTTCCGCATTGATGGCCTCTCTGCTTTGCCGGATGACGTGCTTGTCGATGCCGCCCTCCAGGGCCAGGCGCTGTCCGTACTCTTCTCTCAGTTTGACGATATCCATTCCGGCAGCCGGCTCATTCGGATACATGAAGTTGATACCGGCATCCATAAGCTGCGGGATAATGGTACGCATGTCACCGTCTGAATCCTGCTTGAAGAGCCGGGCGCCTCGAGAGCAGAGGAGTTCCCAGATTCCAAGGTAGTAGGGCCTGATGAATTGCTCGACCTGCCTGGGACCCGCCAGAGGCCCACTTTTGCCGGCCATGTCTTCATGCACGGAAAGCTGATCGATTGCTACTTCTTGGGACACCAACTCGAGAACTCTGAAGCCCGTTTCACCGATTGTATCGAGCATGTCGTGGATGAGCTCCGGCTGGTCGTAATAGGCCATGCAGAGCGCCTCTTCGCCCATCAACTGGCGGGGTTCGTCGAAGCCGCCGGGAATGCTGACAGTAACGACACGTCCAGCATCGAGATGCTGTTGCGCGGCCTGCTTTAAATCCTTGCCGATCCGTTCATCCGTATAGGCATAGTGATGTTTGATTGCCTGCCAGTCCTCCATGGTCTTTACGGGATAGTCCAGCGGAAGGGGAATCGTGGCAACACCTTTGCACAGCCGCATACGCCGCCCGCGCCTGTCCCTGGTAATCACATGTTCGTCCGTCTCTTCGAGCACTACTTCCGGGTCGCCTCCGATCCAACCGGTCTGGACGGGCAGGCCACCGTTCATGCCCCTGCGATAACGAAACGCCGACAAATCAAGCTCCTCAGGCTTGGCGCCCTGCTCGGCCCATTCACGTTTCAGTCCTACCAGGGGCCCGAATATCTCAGTGAAGAGAGGGGGCGTGCGAGTCCTGAACGTCATGTAGTCCAGGTAGTCTTCGCGGTGCACTTCCATTGCACGATGGATAGCGAGGTCTGAATGCTTTTCGTAATCAGATGACATGGGATCGGTGGCCAGACGGACGAGGACAGACGAATGGGGAGAGACGAATGAATCAGGTCGCCCAGACGTTTAACTCGGAGCCTGTAAAGCCGGACACTACAACCGAGAACCTACACTTCCGCAATCCGTAGAAGTTGCTCAGCCTGTTCGGGGGAATCGGCGGACATGCCGATCAGGAACTGTTTCAGCTTGTGTGCGAATTCCGTTTTCAGTGCCCGCAGGTTCTCTTCCGAGTTGCATTGAATGAACAACTTCTTTCCCGCGTCGACCGTCTTGTGATAGATCGGCCACCAGCATCGATGCCAGGATGGCTTGTTGCTCGCCCCTGGCGTCCACTGGATCATGTCCAGGCCCGGAACGGACAGAAGA
>JASLXP010001273.1 GCA_030740295.1 Planctomycetota bacterium | reverse complement strand
CGCTGACGTTTCTACAACACCCTCTTCTCCACTTACTGATCGAAGTTCGGCGTCGTCAGCAGGGGTTGGAGTAACGGCTTTAGACGGGTCTGCCGTACTGCGAAGAACCCGGCTAATAAAGCCGTGACTCCAACTCCCGCTAACGTTTCTAAAACACCCTCTTCTCCACTTACAGATCGAAGTTTGGCGTCGTCAGCAGGGGTTGGAGTAACGGCTTTAGACGGGCCTGCCGTACTGCGAAGAACCCGGCTAATAAAGCGTCTAAAGCCGTGACTCCAACTCCCGCTGACGTTTCTAAAACACCCTCTTCTCCACTTACTGATCGAAGTTCGGCGTCGTCAGCAGGGGGTGGAGTCACGGCTTTAGACGGGTTCTTTGAGCGACGCCAGATCCGAAGACCCGGCTAATTCAGCCGGGTCTTCGGAGCCATCGTCGCGTCCTGCCCGGATTATTCCGTCGTCCGCCTGTGAGGCCCTCTGAGGCAAACGCTGGCGTTCAAGGTGTCAGCCAGAGAGCCGGAGAGCGACGTGGCCTCGTTTTCAAAGAATGGTGGGCTGATACAATGGCCAGGGCCATCAGGCCCTGGCAATTCCGCGCTTTAACGGGACGATGAAATCAATGTATCGCTTTACCGGACCGCTGTAGCCGGGCTGGGTCCGATGGAATGACACTTCTCTAATAAGGCTGGATTGATCAGAACTGCTGTCATTTACATTATATGGGAATCTTACGGTGAAGATTATGCGCGAACGCTTCTTGCTTGCACTTATGGTGGGCTTTTCACCCGTAGGTTTCGCCGAGGAGCTCAACTTTGCCTCTACCGACTGGCCTTGCTGGCGAGGGGCGAAGCGCGACGGCATTGCTTCCGGAGACTCTCCACCGCCGACGGAATGGAGCGAAACCAAAAACGTCATCTGGAAACAGCCCGTGCCCGGTCGGGGCCATGGTTCGGTGACGGTGGTCGGCAATCAAGTGCTGCTGGCTGCTGCCGAACATGACTCGCAGACCCAGTCAGTTCTTTGCTTTGATCGGGACACCGGCCGTTCTCTCTGGAAAGCGAAGATTCACCAGGGCCGATTCGTCAAAAGAATGAACAAGAAAGCAACCCTCGCCTCATCGACAATGGCGAGCGACGGTGAACGGTTCTTTATCAGCTTCCTCAACGGCGGTGCAGTTTACACGTCCGCTATCAGCCGTGAGGGGGAGATTCTCTGGCAGACGAAGATTACGGAATACAAGGTTCACCAGGGCTATGGCTCATCACCCGCGGTTTATCGTTCGCTGGTGATAGTTTCCGCGGACAACAAGAAAGCGGGCTGCATCGCGGGACTGGAGCGAAAGACCGGAAAAATCGTCTGGAAAACCCAACGTGCCAGGAAGCCAAACTACGCCTCGCCTGTCATCCATCACATCCATGGACGAGACCAGCTTCTTTTTTCCGGAACGAATCTCGTATCAAGTTTTGATCCCATGACCGGGGAGACGATCTGGGAAATCAAAGGCGCGACGACGGAATGCGTTACCACCATGCCGACCAATGGAGACCTTGTCTTTACGAGTGGTGGTTATCCGAGAAACCATGTCTCCGCGATCCGGGCCGACGGCTCCGGAACGGTAGTCTGGGAAAACAGCGTCAGGGTCTATGTTCCCTCAATGATCGTTCACAAGGGATATCTTTACGCGGTCACCGATGCGGGGATTGCAGTCTGCTGGAAGAGCGACACGGGGAAAGAGATGTGGAAGGGCCGACTGGGCGGGACATTCAGTTCGTCTCTTGTCCTTGCAGGAGACTTATTCTATGCCGCCAATGAATCGGGCAAGACTTTCATCTTCGAGGCCACGCCCGGGAAATTCACGCTCCGCGCTGAGAACACGCTCGGCAACGAGGTCTTTGCCACACCGACTTTCAGTGGCGGACGCATCTATCAGCGCGTGGCGCACATGATTGGGAATCAACGCCGGGAGATGCTCTACTGCATCGGCCTTAAATGACTGTGACGCACGGCGAGGGTTCCATGACTCGTCCAGGCAACCAAACTGAGGCATGAGACATGACCGATGAAGAACTGTTCGTCTGGGATATCAATGGCTTTCATATCATCCGCGGCGCGTTGGATGACGCACAGATCGCATCCATCCATGAACTGTTCGACGAGAACCACGCCTCCTCGCCACGGAACGCGGAGACCACAAGCAGGCAGAAAAGCAACCCAATCGAATGGGGGCCGGCTGTCCAGGAGTTAATCGATTACGCGCCGGCCTTCGTGTGCCTGGAGAGAGTGCTGGGCCCCAACTTTCGGTTGGACCATGATTACTGCATGGACCTGGAAGCGGGGAAGCCCGGATTGGCGTTCCATGGTGATAACAGCATCAGTGGCAGTTGTTGGTATCGCTGCCAGGACGGCATGTCACGCAGCGGTCTGACCGCAGTCATTTACTGCCTGACGGATGCCGGGCCGGAGGATGGTGGGTTCATGTGCATCCCGGGCAGCCATAAGAGCAATTTCCCGAATCTGCTGCCCGAGGAAGTTCTGATGAAGGAGCGCCACGCCGATTACATTTTGCAGCCTGCAGTTAACGCGGGCGATGTAATCATCTTTACCGAGGCCCTGATGCATGCTACGCGCAGTTGGAAGCGAAAGACAAATCGCCGGGCCTTGTTCCTCAAATACTGCCCTGGCCATGGCGCCTACTACGCGCATAAGTATGCTGACGGCGATTACAGCCACCTGACGGAAAGGCAGCGGCAACTCCTCAGGCCGCCCGGCATGTGATCCTGCGTTCTGGCTTGTCATCCCACGGCCAATTGCTGCGTGATGAAGTTGAGAATCGAATGTCTGCTTCATTTCAGAAACGGAAGGAAGGCTGAATGATACACGGAAGCATGGCATCCATGTGGAAACGACGATACCGCCCGCCTCATGAAAAGATATGATTGCGGCCATGGGCCGATCAGTGATCAGATAAAGGAGGTTAATGATGGTCGGACAATCTGGATTTCTTGCTCGCGCCCTCTTCTTCATCGGGTGCTGTATATCGGTTGAGTGTGTCTTCTCTGAGACGCCGGGCCTCCGCCTGAAGGGCGTGCCGAACCGCCTCGTCTTGCCCGCGCCTGCCGGCACAAATCTGATACTCACCGCCACGCTCACAAGCGGCTCGGCCAGGACGGTCTGGCTGGCCAAGAAGAAAGACTCCAAGCTGCGCCTGTTTCTCACCAAGGTGGGCGACAGGGAGTATCAGATCAACCTCGCAGACGCGGAAGTGGCCGGCGCCCTTCGCGCGGCGGGCGGAGCGAATCGATTCAAAATCTTCGCCGAGGTGAAAAAGGGCCAGGTCATCGAAAGCCTCCCGGTGAACTTCTCGGCCGGTTATGTCAGGTCACCCGTTCCAGTGTTCTATCTCGCTTATGCAGACCCGAAATCAGAACGGCGAAAGATCGTCCGCCGCGTTTCCTGGCAGCAAATCGGCCAGGAAAAAAGTATCGAAGCAAAATTCAACGGCCCCGCGCCGGAGAAAGGTGCCCGGGCAAGATTCAATGAAGAGTTGAAGACTTTTGCCGCCACTGCCGATGCCTCCGTGCTGCGGCTTGAATTGTCGGAGGAGTTAAAGGGCCAGATGAGCCGGTACGGCCTCATTTCGCTGCAGTACTCAAGAGGCAAATACTTTGAAACATATGGGTCGCTGAGACCCATTCCGGACGAGATTGAGATTAGGAACCCTCCGTTAACCGTGACCGTTCTGCAGCGCCGGTCCGGATCGTTGCCCGGGTCGAACGATTACTTGATGGCTCGCCTCGGCGACATCACGGCCGGGCAGGTGATGGTATCGCTCCACACCGCCGAGGGAAAAAGTATCATCCCGGCCACCTCCCTCCAGCAGGGGCAGGAGGTGCCGTTTCGATTCGGAGGTCAGACCTACTCCCTGGTGCTTAAAGAACTGGTCAACGTGATCTTCGGGACGGACTGGGCCAAGCTGGAAGTATTGCGGATGCGAGTGTCCGAGCGGTCGAAGATAGAGAGGATTTTGAAACACACAGAGACGGCAAAAATCGAATTCATCAGAGACGGCAAGAAATACACCAGCGCGGAGGGTGCCGAGCACCTGCGCAAGAAACTCGCAGCGGCCGGACACGAAGTCAAAACGCTAGAAGACTTCATCGAAAAGATCGGCAGTAAATCGTCCCTCACGGGCAAGCCCTACCAGGTAGCTTTGCCCGACGGCAAAACGGTCAATGCCGGCGAGTGGCTCAAGAACGCAGCGAAAGCACTAGACAAGCCACCGGCCCCCAAGCCGTGAACTCAGATCTCTCTCATTCCTGAATCGTGAACACTCATTTAGCAGGAGACCACCATGCCCATTTCAGAGACCGGAGTTGATTCTGCGACGACCAAGGCCTTACATCAGGCGATTGAGAAACTGCCACGAGTGAAACTGGCGGATCTTCCTACTCCGCTGCACGAATGCCCGAGGTTCTCTGAGGCGATTGGCCAGGTACGAATCCTGATCAAGCGGGACGATCTGACGGGCCTGGCTTTCGGAGGCAATAAAACGCGAATGTTCGATTTTGTGTTCGGCGAAGCAGTGAAGCAGGGCGCGGACACGGTGATCACGGGTGCCGCATCGCAATCCAATCATGCGAGGCAGGCTGCGGCCTCTGCGGCAAAACTTGGAATGGCGGCTTACCTCGTCTGCCGTCGCGACGAGAAGAGCAAGCAGGGCATCCAGGGCAATCAATTGCTCGACCATATCCTCGGAGCCAACGTCAGATTGTGCGAAGGCAGCCAGCAGCCGGAGAAGGAACGGTTGCGGGAGGAGCTTCTGTCCCAGGGGAAGAAGCCCTATCTCATTGGCGGGCACGACCAGTTGCTGGCCACGGCCGCTTACGTGAATTGCGTCCTGGAGATGCAAAACCAGCTCGATGAGATTGCGGCCGAACCGGATTTCATTGTTGCTGCATCCAGCAGTTCAACTCTGGCGGGACTGGGCCTGGGCGCAAAACTGCTGGAACTGAAGGGAAGGCCAGTTGGTTTCCGTCCCTCACTCGGCGACAACTCCCGCGTCCTCGATCACTTGGCTGACATCGCGAATCGGACTGCTGAGCTGCTTGGACTGGAGAGCAACATGAGCCCTGACGATTGGGAGAATACCGACGCATACGTGGGCGAAAACTACGGAATCATCACTCAGGCATGCGTGGATGCGGTCCAGCTTCTTGCCAGGACGGAAGGCATCCTCGTGGATCCGGTCTATGTCGGGAAGGCCCTCTCTGGTCTCATCGATTTCGTACGCCAGGCCAAGTTCCCTGCCGGGAGCACGGTCGTCTTCGTCCACACCGGCGGCCTTCCAGCCCTTTTTGCCTACCACCAGGAACTGGTCGAGTTCGGTGGCTACGAGGATTGCATCGTCCCAGGCAATTCGTCATAGGAGGATCGTAATAACGATAGGGTCCATGCATCCAGTAATGGTTTTTGCATTTCTGTTCCTCATCCGATGGGTTGCATGCGAGGAGCCGCCAGGCGCGTATCGCGATTTCACGATCAAGGAATATCTCAATCACGACTGGCCCTCTCAGATTCTGAATTACAGAGTCGCTTTCAAAGAGCGTGAGTGCCATGTCGGCTCTCTCATTCTCATCGAACTTGATTCGGGCAAGACTGTCCCCTTCCAGCTTTCTTCCATCGAGACCTGGCGGCGAAGCAGACTGAAATCGGCAACCTTGAGTTTCTTCGGCAGCCTGCCGGCAAATAAGAACCTGACCTGGCGACTCTTCTACGGGCCGAAGAAAGCAAGAGTTGAGAGAGCAGAGAGCACTCTCCTGCACGGAAATCTGAGACGAAATCCTCTGGCGCTTTCCAACTCGAAGATTGCCGTTCAGGTGGCAGGCGGCAAGAAAAAGTTCCGGCGGCCAGTGCCTGTCAGGGAGGTGCCGCCGCCGCTTCAGAAAGTCAAAGGCGTGGACCAGGTCTGGCGCGGCCAGGGACGGTGGGCGTCCGGGTTAAAAGTTCGGGAGTACCAGTGTCAGCTTATCGAGGAAGGCCCTGTCTTTCTCGAATACGAGGTGAAGTACACTTTCGATCCGGACGGCGATTACACCTTCCGAATGCGCCTTTACCGGGAGCAGAACTACTTCACGGTTTCGGAGCGATTCAATGTCGTCGAAGGTGCACCAGTACCCCGTGATCGCAATCTCAATCGGATTCCTGGCGACCACCACACCCCTCCGGACAAACTCACCCATTTCCAGTTTTCCGTTTACAGGGATTTCGAGCCAGACCAGGAACAGCGGATTCTCAACGAAGTGATGCCCGTTCAGTCGCTCGCGTATGATGCGGACAAGGTGCTGGTCTGGCTGCAATCCTATTGTCTCTGGACACGGGTCGATCTCTGGCGTCCTTTCTTTTCCGTTTTCTCATCCGATGCGGCAAAGAAGGACTATCTGAGTGTTTTCACCATTCATCCGGGGCACTGGGAAGACCCGACGGTCGCGGCCGGATGGACCGGACCGGAGCGCAACGCCATCGGCGCCTACCTGCGTAAGACTCCCGACGTATTCTTTGATTTCCCGGTAACGGAAGGCACGCGCGAATGGGGGATGCTCCTCACCCATAAAGCCAGCGGTGGGGAGATCAATCCGGTGCGCATCGCCCTTTCCGAAGTGCCGCTCGATCTGGTGAAGGACTGGGTCCTGGAATGGCCGCGGGACGACTCGACCAAGCGGCCGCGCCTCTGGTTTCACGAAAGTGAAAGGGAGACCATCCGGCGACGGCTGCAGCACCCGAAAATCAGACCGCTCTGGGATAAACTGATCGACCAGATGAAGACAGGCCGGGGCGGCGAGCCCTCCGTATTGGGTCTTCTCTACTTCATGACCGGCGACAAGCGTTACGCCCTCCGGGCCAGGCATTCTCTCCTCAGCGGTGTAGGAGCGAACTTGCGCGATTACTCCTACAAGTACCTGCGATGGGGAAAGCAGAATGGTTTCCGGGTTTCGCCGGTCGAGATCCGGCGGATGTCCGGCTATGGCTATGGCTGGGACGCGCTCGTCGATTCCGGCGTCTTCAGCGAGGCTGAGATTCGTGAAGTTCGAGCCCGGATGGCCTTCATCGCTTATACGCTCAGCAGCAAAGACTACATGGCCTGGCAGTTTGCGGTCGGCAATGCGGATTTCGACGCGGACCGATACTCCATCGTGGGATCGTTCGGTCTCGCTCTTCCCGATCATCCGCACAGCAGCCAATGGGTTGAACACGCGGTAAGCCAGTTCAATCGCCAGATGAAATTCTACGTCTCGGAAGGCAGCGGACGATGGATCGAGAATCCTGGTAACTACTACCTGCACACTTGGCGGGTCCTCACCCCATTCCTTCTTGCGCTGCACCACCTCGGAGATGACCGCGGCTTTGGACATCCGAAGTTTCGCCAATTCTGCGATTTCGCGGTGAAGACGATCACGCCTGCAGCACCGTCCACAACAATTCTTAAAGATGGCCCGCCCAAAAAGAAAACGTTGAACGATACACAGAGAGTTCGCATGGTCCCCGGTATCGGCGATACCGGCCCCATCGGCCCCGATGTGCCATCGATGCCTGCCTTTGCCGCCCACGCTTACTCCCGGATAGATCCGGCGTTGTCCCAACGTTTGATGTGGGCCTGGAGGCAGGGCAAGGGGCAATTATCCAACCTCTATTTCACCCTGACCGTCCCTTCTTTACTGTTCATCAATCACGACCTTCCGAACGTGCCACCGAAGCTCGCAAGCGAGACTCTCCCCGAATACGGTGCAGTCATGCGCGCCGAATTCGGTACGCCACGTGAGAGTTACCTGCTTTTCAAAAGCGGCATTGGCGGCGCACGTTTCCACAACGACGAACTTGCTTTCATTCTCTATCTGCGCGGCGTACCAGTAACGCTTGACGGAGGCTTCGGATGGAGCACCTACAAAGGAAGCCTCCACAGCACCGTCACCTTTGATGGAAACGACTACTTCATGCCCCGCGGTGACCTGGCGCGCTTTGTCACCCTCGAAGGGGCAGACCTGGCGGTGGGACGGATGCCGCCTTCGCCGCCGCATTTCAGCCGCTTCGACCGGCATATTCTTTTCGTCAAGAACGACTATTTCCTGATACGAGACGACATCGAAACTCAGCAGGCCACCGCTTGGCATCTGCCAATGGCGGTCAAGGACATCGAGATTGGAGAAGGGCAGGCTGTTGGTCGTGGCCGATTAGGCATGGACTTTCTCGTCCGTTTCCTACTGCCGGGTCATCCCCCCGAATTGGATGTCATCGGAGCAGCGGTTCCCGGCCACAAGACTCTGCGTGCGCGCAGAAAAAAGGGTGGCCCTTACTACGCGGCCATCGTGCCCGAGGCAGGCAATGAGAAGTGGCCGGAAATTGATTCACGATCTGATGGTCTGGTAACAGTGAATTCGAGCAAATCCTCCGACTGGATTGTTCTGAATCCTTGGAACATCAAAGTCGAGCACGAGGATTTCAGATTCGAGGGGCGCTGCGGCGTAGCTCGAAAAGGAACAGACGGCAGCATTTCGCTTGCCCTCGTGGACGGGAAACAGATCGCTCTGGGTCCATTCCGTCTCGCATCAGATTCTGTCTCGGCGGAAGTCGTGCGTCACAAGAACGGAACGATCCACGGCACAACCTTCGGCAAGGGCGGAGAAGTGCTGATCTATCCGGGCGACGCTAAAGCGATTAAGAAATTGATCGTAAAGATCAAGAATAGAAAAGTGCCCGCCAATGTGGAGGACAAGGCCATCCGATTCAAAGTCGCGGCTGGGCGATTGCGGTTCGAAATAGCCTCCGAGTGAACTCAGAAAAGGCGGCGGGGGACGACACGGTCATTCTCAATTCTTTGACAGTCCAGCCGATTTCTTGAGCGCGCTGAAGACTGCGCTCTCGATGCCCTTCGATGTGATGGTCGCACCGGTCACGGTGTCTACCGGCAGGGACTGCTTGGACACGATCCTTTTCGGGATGATGTGCTTAGCGCCGAGGTCGGCCTTTTCACGGTGATCCAGTTTGATCCCGGTGATTTTTCCGCCACCGATCGTCACATGTGCGGTGATGGTGTCCGAGTAGCCGAGCGTGGAGCCTGAGAAGGTTCCGTTCTTCATGCGTCTCCCTTTCAGAGATGCGATATCGAGTAGGGCCATTCTGGATTTCACGCGATCCACTGAGCGGGGGATCAGGTAGGCATTTCTTTTCGGCAGTTTGCATGCCTGGTACTTCTGTATGGCCTTTTTGAAGGCGGACCTCGCCCGGGTCCGATCCTTCATCTCTGAGTAGACTTCGCCCTGCGCTTCCATGACTTGAGCCTTTTTGAATTCGCCCCAGGGCGGACCCGGCAATTTGTCCCGTGCCCTGGCAAGGGCGTCCAGAGCCTTTCGGTATTCTCCAAAGTGGCGATAGCACGCCGCCATCCGGGTATAGGTCACCGCATTCATGTTTTTTGTCTTTAAGAATTCCGACAGGGACCATGCATACTCCCCTGTAAGGAAGTAGACCGTCGCGGGGTATCCGGCCTTTGCCCGTCCAGCCTTCTGGTAAATCCAGGTGATCTTGACGGCCTTTTTTCGGTCTTCAGGTTTTGCAGTAAACAGAAGCTGCTCAATGTGATCCCATGCCTTGTTCCACGGCCTCGTCGTATCAAAATTCACCTTCACTGAATCCAACCAGGGAGGAGGAATCTTCAACTCCCTCAGCGCCTTCTGAAAGGAAGGCTTTTTCGGCAGGCTCTCAGCGTTGAGGAACGCCAGGCTAATTGTCAGGACGGTCGCCAGCATGGAGATGGGGAAAGAGAGTGTGAGTTTGAAGAGAGAAAGGCGGCGGGAATAAGACTGTTTGTTTGCCGCTGTTCATCGATTGTCTCTGAAGATTCAACGAACTCATTGTACCGCGTCTGTCCCCATTCGTCTGTCCCTCGCTTGCCTCTGCTCCATCGAACTCATTTCCCCGCCTCAAGCCACATCCATCCACGTGGGACCGGCTGCCTTTTGATGCCTGGGCCGGAAACCTCAAGTGTCGGAGTCTTGCCTCGCCAGACGACCCAGGGAGTGGGATATCCGCGCCAGAGGTCAGACTTCTGCTTCCAGACATCCTTCGCTCTTGCATCTGCGAAGGTGACCATAAAACGGTGCAGTCCTTTTTCGAGCGGCACAGACCATCGTCCGAGCCCGTGCCAGGACTGGCCGAGGTACCACTCCCTGCCGTCGATGTAGACGCGGAGATCGTAGCCGGGCGCGCAGATGTTCTTCACATATTCCTCCGGCCCGTGAAAGGTGTAGACGCCGCTCGCAGGCAAGCGCAGGTAGCCTGAATACCGTACGCCGAATGCACCATCTGTCTGGCGCATGGAAACGTCCAGGAGCTTGTTCGTGACGCCGGCCCGTTTGGCTGGCAGGACTTTTGAAAGATTGGCAT
>JASLXP010001272.1 GCA_030740295.1 Planctomycetota bacterium | reverse complement strand
ATAAAAGCCTCTTCTTCGACGGAAGACGCCGGCTCAGCTAAATCACTGGGTGGCTCATAAACTTCTTCCTCGCCGGCCTTAGCTGGTTCGGCTGTGTCCCTCGGTTCCGCCGCATCAGTCTCGAGGACACGGGCCTCGGTGGTTTCCGTCTTCTCATTGGTGGCGGTGGTCTTCTCGTCGGCGGCGGTGGTCTTCTCAGCAGATGTATCATCCTTGGAGGTTGATTCTTCGGCCGCCGCATTTTCAAATGCAGCGTCAAATTCATCTTTGGGCTCTGCCTTGTCCTCTACGGTCTCCTTCTTTTCAGTCTGTTTCGCTTCCGCTTCTTCGAAAACGGCATCAAACTCATCCTTGGCTTTTTCTTTGTCTGCCGGGGCCGGGGCCGCTTCTTCTTCCTTCGCTTCGGCCTCCTCGAAGACGGCATCAAATTCATCTTTGGGCTTAGCGCTTTCTGAATCTGCCGTTCCCCCCGTAGCCGCTGTTTTGTCTTCAACGGCAGGAGGATTCACGACGACAACCTCTGTCGTTGTTGATTCATCCGAGATCGCCGCAGCAGTGTCCGCGGCCGCTGTCACAACTTCTGCTGGCTTCCGGGCTTCGGCGACTGCTGCGTCTTCGGCATCAACGGTCTGGACTTCTGCTTCCTCTTCAGACCGTTCAGCAGACTCAGATGAAGCTAAATCAGAATCTCCTTTTTCAACAGGTACGACCTGCCCCTCTTCGATCTCGCCCTTCTCAGTCTCCTCGCCCTCTTCCGGATTGCCTTCTTCCACAACGGCAGCGGCGGCTTTGGGCTCGGCATCAGCCGATTCTTCGTCCCTGGTAGTCAATTGCAGTCGCCGTTCAGAAACAGTCGGATTGAATGAGATGCCGGTAGCGGCGGGGTCATCCACCGATTCCGAGTCACCATCGGCGGATCCGTTCAGAAGGCCTTTGAACGGTAGAAAACGCTGCCAGGCGACCGCACTGAAAACGACAAGAGTGGCAGTTACAAGGATCTTGGAAAGGTTCAACGCAATCTGTTCGTGAGGGGGATGGAATCACCTCGGATTGTAGCCCCACGCCGGATGGCGGCAAGGAGAGGAGGGGAGGGGAGTGGTGGAGGGTGAATGGTGAATGGTGGAGGGGAGGGGAGGGGTGAACGGTGAATGCTGGGCTGTTACTTCTGCAAACCCGTAAGAAAACGTCACCTGCGCTGGTTGACAAAGAACCTGTGTCACATGAATCAGTAATCAAGAATGTGAAGTTGCCCTGGAAAAAACACATTAAGCAAACAGCAGAAAACCTGTGACAGAATGCAGGTTCCAGTATGCCCTATTTGATCATTTCAATTCTGTTTATCGCCGCGACAGCGGTCACCTTTCGTATTTCGACAGACCGCGGGGCTGACCCTTATGGCGTAAACGCTGCCTATCGGTGCGTAGGAGGTGTCATCGCTATCGTGTTTGGGATGGTTGTGGTAGGGCCTGGGGCGTTCCTCAAAATCGGAAAGACCACATGGCTCTGGGCCGGAGTCGGCGGAGTGCTTTACTGGTTGGCCGGACTGACCAATCTGAGGGCTACCGGGCTCGGGCATATGGGGGTCACCTGGACGGTCAATCGCTGCGCGATGGTCATACCCGCGCTGGCTTCGCTGCTTGTCTGGCACGAGGCGCCGCTCTCCCTCGCATCGGCGAAGTTTCGCTGGACGGTTTTCGGACTGGCCTTGACAGTAGTTGCGATCGTCACCTTTGGGCTCGACCGAAACATTCGAAAGGGGAACCTCGGCTCTCCCTCTGCTTCCGGGTCGTGGCTGCGCTGGCTGGCTGCTGCCTTCCTCGCACAGGGCGGCTGGGAGACATCTCTGCGGGCCGCGGGTGGTTTCGAGCGCGAAACAGATCGTGTGGTCTTTCTTTCGGTTATCTTCGCTGTTGCCATGATTCTGTCTGTCCTCACGCTGAAGGTAAGACCTGCAAAGCTCGGACGCCGTGAATGGATGTTCGGAGCCATCGCCGGTATCGGCTCTCTCATTGGCTCTGGTGTTCGGCCCTGGGCCCTGCGCGATCTTCCGGGAGTGCTGGTCTTTCCCGCGACCGCGGTTGGAGTGCTATTGCTGATGCAGATCATCAGCGCCTGTTTCTGGAAAACGAAAGTGAGCCGTCAGGTGGTGGTTGGGATATTGATCGCGGTCGCCGCGGTGATTGTTCTGGGACGGACGGCCGTCTGAAACCCGGATGACAGATTGATCGAATCGGGGGGAGGTGTTATTCCGTTTGCTGGCATCAGACTCAAACTTCCGATTCTCAGACAGCAGGAATCTCCAATGACCAAACTGGCAATTCATGGCGGTCCGAAAGCTAAACCTACCCCTTACAGTCCCGGAAAATACTATGGCGAAGAAGAACTCCAGCTTATTCGCGAAGTGCTCGATACCGGCACACTCTCGTGGCGTGGAGGTAAGGTGGATGAATTCGAGAAGGCTGCGGCCGAGCGTTTCCAGGTAAAACACGTGGTGACGGTTTCGTCGGGCACTGCAGCCATGCATACCGCGCTCGCCGCTCTGGGCGCGGCGGAAGGGGACGAGGTGATCACCACGCCCCTCACGGATATGGGGACGGTCGAAGGCATCCTTGCTCAACATTCCATCCCCGTATTTGCCGATTCGAATCTGCATACGAGAAGCATCTGCCCGGAGAGCGTCCGCAGCCTGATCACCGACCGGACCAAAGTCGTCTTGCTCGTCCACCACGGGGGCCTGCCTTGTGATATGGATGCCTTCCTGAAATTGGGCGAAGAGACCGGCGTAAAGATTCTGGAAGACGTGGCCCAGGCCCATGGCGGGCGACACCGGGGGCGCGAATTTGGTTCCATGGGGCATGCGAATGGTTTCAGCATGAACGAATCCAAACACATGACTGTGGGCGAAGGAGGTTTCGTGACGACGAATGACGATGAGACCGCGCGTATCGCTTCCATGTTCCGCGACAAAGCCTACATCCGCGATGAGCCGGTGCCCGGCGGCCGGCAGCCCGTTCCGTTTGCTGCGCTCAATTACAGGCCCACGGCCATCGATGGTGCGATCGCTCTTGCTCAGCTCGGAAGGCTCGATTACCTCGTGTCACGCCGGAGCGAAATCGCGGCCATGTATTTCGAAGGTCTCTCCAATCTACCCGGGCTGGACTTGCCCACGATCGTTGAAGGTGGCGAACCTGCCTACTGGCCTCTTACTGCCCGGTACACTGCAGACGACCCGAGCCGCGACGTAATCCTGGATGCGCTGAAAGCCGAGGGTTTGAGCATCTTCACCGGGATGTCACCGCCCGGAAACATTCTCGATACTGAACTGATCCAGAAGAGAAAGTTCTATCCCCTCACCGATGCCATCCCACACTTCTGGCGGGATACGGAATACGATGCGGAGTCCTGTCCCAACGTAAACGAATTGCTGCGCACCGTGCTCCGCCTGCCCGTCAGCCACTACTACACCGATGAAGATATCGAGCAGACGATCGCGGGAGTTCGCAAGGTCTGGGATCACTATTTTCAAATTTGAGGATGCCGTGAGGCCATTCTTCATTCTCCTCTGGTTTACCGTCGCTCCTTCAGTCGCACGTGAAGCCTTGCATCCGGTTCTCGATCACAAAATCGATCCAGCCAAATCTTCGGCGTACGAAGCTTTCGTTTCTCGCATCATGAAAATGAGTGAGGAGGAAGCCCTCGCGTTCGTCCCCGTCAGGACCTTTGCGGCTTACAGCAAATGCCCTCACTGCTATGGCGGTGTCCAGGGCAACCACTCTTTCAAGTGGGAGATTGCCCGTCCCAACGAAATGAAATGTAAGTACTGCGGCACGATCTTTCCGAACGAAAAGTATCCGGAAGACCAGTCCCTGACAGGCACCAACGGACTCGGAGAAAAGATCACTTACAATTACTATCGCAACGAGGAGCGCGGCGAATCGCATTTCCTGTCTGAGCATCTGAACCGGTGGCGGAGGAATTGGCTGATGTCGCAATGCGAGGGCCTTGGCAAGGCTTACCAGGTCACCAGGGATGAGAAGTATGCTCGGCGTGTCGTCTTGCTGCTCGACCGTCTCGCGCAGGTGTATCCTCACTATCCGATCATTCAGAATCTGCCGTGGGTGTTCAAGTTCTGCAAGTCTCAAAAAGTGCCGTGGCGGTGGGATTCAGGTCGCTGGGGGCATTTCCATAACGAGATTCCAAGGGTGGCTATCAAGACCTATGACCTTGTTTATCACAGCGAAGAATTCGGACGCTTGTCCAAAAAGCGCGGGTACGACGTCCGGAAGAAGCTGGTGGAAGATTTCTTCGTGCCGACCTATGAAGCCCTCGTCGCGCAGCCGAATCATATTTACAACGTGGTGGGGTACGACGTCGCCAGCGCAGCCTTGCTCGGGCGCGTGATTGGCCGGCCCCGTTATGTTCACTGGGCCTTCGACTGGATGAAGCGGAATGTCAGCGCGAGCTTCTTTTATGACGGGCACCACCAGGAATCGCCCTCCTATCATTACATGACCCTTGGCGGTCTGCGTTTCGCATTCGATTGTGTGCGCGGGTACAGCGATCCCCCCGGCCACAAAGATCCGATGGACGGCACGCGCTTCGACAATCTGCAGCCTGAAAAGGAACTCCCTTTCTGGGCCAGGGTTCAGCATGCGCCCCAAGTGCTCGACTTTCCAAATGGATGTTCGACGCCGGTTCATGACACCCATCCCTACGAACGCCGTTCGGACCCCCGCGATGAAACCATCTCAACGATCGCCCCGGGCTACGGCCACGCATCCCTTGGCAGGGGAACGGGCCCAAACCAAATGCAGGCGCAGCTTCACTTCTCCGGCTCTCACGGGCATGCGCATCTGGACAATCTGAATCTCACGTTGTGGGCAAAGGAACGCGAGATGCTCTCCGATATCGGTTACACATGGACGAAGATGCGCTACTGGCCGACCAGTTCCATCGGCCACAACCTCGTGGTAGTAGATCGAAAGGATCAGAAGACTGGGAACTCCGATGGGGACCTCCAGTGGTTCTTTCCAAATACCGGCGGCGTCTCCGTGGTTGAAGCCGATGGCATCCGCGGCTATGCCAACATCAAGGCGATGTCGCTGTATCGCAGGATGCTGATCACGATTCCCGTCTCGGAAACGGATGCCTATGTCATCGATGTCTTCCGCGTTGCCGGAGGCAAGATGCACGACTGGGCTCTCCACGGCGATGCGGACGAACAGACAACGGCAACATGCACGCTGCCCCTGGAGGGCAAACGGCCCAACATGCTCGAGCCCGGCGAGAAATGGGAGGACCCCGTGACTCACGGCCGGCGCTTTCACGCCTACGGCATGCTGCGCGATATGCAGAGCGCTAAAACCGATGGCGGTTTCGAGGTCAGCTTCAGATACAGCGCACCATCTGAAAAAGGTCTCCATATCCACATGCTCCCATCCGGAAAGGCCGAGGTGTGGCTTGGCAGAAGCCCCACCGTGCGTGGAATGGGCCAGGGCGGCAATGCCGACATGCGCAAGGCATACGATGACTGGATGCCTCAACTGCTCGTTCGCAGAACGAAAGAGAAGGGGGAAGAATCTGCCCTGGAGAGTCGATTCATCGCAGTGCACGAACCCTATGACGGCGCATCTTTTTTACAGAAGATCGAGACAGTCAAACTGTCACCCGCCGATGACCATGCTTTCGCCATTCGAGCTCACCACGGTGAAAGCATCGACACCCTGTTCTTCGATCTGAATTCCGAGATGGTGGACCGAAAAACCGACGACGGCCTGCAATTCAGTGGACGCCTCGGCGTGCTCCGGCAGCGAAACGGACAGGCCATCGCCGGCTGGCTCTTCGAGGCCCAGTCATTGCAGGCCGGCGACTGGAAGATGGACGCGCCCCGAGCCCGGTACGAGGGCGTGATTGGGTCCGCACATCGCAAAGAAGATGGTCAATCCGAGAATGCATTTGTCACCGATGCGGACCTTCCGTCCGGCAAAGCTCTGAGTGGAGTCTGGATGATCGTCACACACGGCAATGGCTACACCCACGGATACGAGATCGACCACATTCGGCAGGAGAATGGCAAGACAGTCATCGTCCTGACTGCCGAGCATGGCCTGCGAATCGAGGCCGACCAGACCGAGGAGGTCTACTATCCCCGCCGCAAAATCAAAGGCCAGAACACCTTTGTGATTCCGTTGTCATCGGCCATGGTTCGGCAGGGGCAGTAATTCAGGTTGGTGTAATGGCTGTTCCCGCAAGTCCGATCACTTTCCGGCTGTCCATTCGATCTGTTTCCAGCTTTCTGAAACGTACGGCTGAGCTTTGCCCGGCGTGCTGCGGCCATCCTTGACATATTTCGAGGCC
The DNA here is from genome assembly GCA_030740295.1 of Planctomycetota bacterium. The sequence goes on along the minus strand of JASLXP010001272.1, from coordinate 112 downwards.
AGCCTGGTGAGCTCTCTCACGCGCTCAGGATTCTGCCCTGCCAGGTTTTTCGTTTCGTATGGGTCGCCCCGCATATTGAAGAGCTGGCGTTCCCCGGTGTTGAAAGACCTCT
>JASLXP010001271.1 GCA_030740295.1 Planctomycetota bacterium | reverse complement strand
TGGGACCTGGCCTTTACTTATCGCCGCTTTGGCAACAAGGTCGACCTGCGGGTCAAGCGGTTGCGGCTCAGTTTTCTCCGGCGATGGTGTCTCCTCAGGTGGGGTGGATGCTGCCGCTTGCTCGAACTTCAGTTGGTTGCTCGTGACGTTTAGTTAGATCGATGGCCGGCCTCTTGCCGTTCTGAATCGTTGCACCGGCCTGAAGCTGCGTAGAATCCGTCGTGAAGTGCAACCCACCTGTTTTGTCTTCGACGTTGAGGAATGAACCGGTCTTCATGCTCAGCTCAGCGAGTTTGATATCCGCCTTTGCGTACATGTTTGCGGGAGTACCTTTCGCCGTGGCGCTGAAACCGACCTTGCCCTGTAGAGCGACTGGCTGACCAAGTGCTGCCTGCACAAACGGAAGTGCGAGCTGAGCGATCTTGCTCTGCATATCCAACTCACCGCTGGTCACTTTGACGTCCAATTCAGGAGTCGAGGTGAGATTCTTAATCTGGCCAACAAGACCGATGACCAGATCTTCCACCGACACTTCGGCCTGCTGGATATTGAGGTTGAATGCCTGTAGATCGAGCTCGGATTTCTGAGAGATTGAAACAGTGAGCGCCTGGTTGATCCCGAGTGCAGGAGCAGCACCCAGTTGAAGAGTGACATTGCCGGTCGCAGCAGCCTGTTTGGCACTTCCCTTTGCCGACATGTTCGTATTCAGCTTTGCCTTAATAAGATCCGCGGGAAGCCCGGCAATAGCGGCCACGGGACCTAATTCCAGGTCGGTTATCTTGAGGTTGAAATCGACCTGAGCCTCCGGAAGGGCAAGGGCAGCATCGAGCGGACCGGCGCTTCCGTCAATTTCCAGGTTCTTGCTTTCACTGAGGACGTTTGCACTGATGGCAAATTTGACGTTCTCGCCCACTGCCACTTTAGATAAGGCCACATCCAGATTCCTGATGCTGCTGGTGGACTCAGTTCCGCCGAGACGGTCTATGAAGATGAGATTGACGTTCTTGACTGCCAGGTCATCAATTTGAATCGAATCCAGCGGCTTGGCCTGCGCTCCTCCTTCAGGTGCCGGTGCCTGGGCGCCGCCCTGGGTGAGATCATCAAAACTGAATGCACCCTCGGCGTTCCTTTCAACGACGATATCTACATCGTTGAGGCTGAAACCAAGGACGTGCACCTTGCCTGAAAGCAAGGCCATGCCAGCCAGCTTGACCGAGAGTTCTCCTACTTTGACCGTGTCCTGCTCAAATCCATCGGCAGCATGCACACGCAATCCGCTCAGCTTCACTGCGGTGCCGTAGAGATTCACGTCCATCTCTTCGATCACCACTTTGCGATTCAGCGCAGCTTCTACTTGGCTGATGACCTGGCCCTTCACCCAACACTGGAGGCAATCGCCGGCAACAACAGCAATGTTGCGATACCGGCGCAAAGTACGGCAACGATCAGGACGAAAAGAATCGGTTTCTTCTTCTTGGGTGTGTCTTTCTTACTGGACATAGTTTTATCTCGGAAGCGTGGAGAAGGAGGTATTGTTCATGAGGAGCACAGCGATGCTCCCGGGAAGCCCAAATGTGATTCAAAACTGTCAGTTCCGTAGTTCAAGTTACGACAGATATGACCGTTTGCGAACGTGATGCCGATATCGATCAGAAAAGAAGAGGCCCGCGCCAACTCTGGCACCAGCCTTCCCAATCAGCCTAAGAAATGTCTTAGGCGGGTACATCCGCTGAAGGGTGATAGTGGACATCCATCTGCGGGAATGGAATCTCCAGGCCCTCAGCATCCAGGGCCTCTTTAATTGAGTGATTCAAAGCAAAGTACACCGCCCAGTAATCATCGGTATTCGCCCATGGACGAACAACGAGATTTACGGATGAGTCAGCCATTTCTACTACTTCGACCACCGGCTCAGGATCGGCAAGCACCTGCTCATTAGCAGTCAGGGCGCCCATGATCACCTCTTTGGCCTTACCGATATCTGCACCATAGCCGATGCCAACTACAAGGTCGACCCTGCGGGTATCTTCGGCAGAATAGTTGGTAATAGTGCCACCCCAGATGGCGCGATTCGGGATCGTGACTTTCTTGTTGTCGGGTGAGTTGAGAGTAGTGGCCATCATCGTGAGTTCTTTGACGGTTCCGGCTGTGCCCGCGGCTTCGATGTAATGGCCGACCTCAAACGGTCGGTTGAGCAAGATCATAAACCCAGATGCAAGATTGCTCAGGGATTCCTGGAACGCGAAGCCAAGCACGAAACCAGTCACACCAAGTCCCGCTACCATCGGCCCGATATCAATCCCCAACTGTGATAGACCGATCATTAGAACGATGACCCACATCGCCTTCGAGCAGATGCTGCTGATGAATTTGCAGAGGGTATCGCTCAGCCGATCTGTTTTTGAAAGGGTCGATTCAAGTACAGTGCGGACCGCTCCGATTACGATTTTCCCAACGATTAAAACGACAATGAAGGCAAGGATACTCGCTGCCAGATCTGCCCCGGTGGTCACAAGCCAATCCTGCCCCTTCTGAATCCAAGGTCTCATTGATGTCTCTCCTGAAATTAACGTAACGAATCATAAAATCGGCCTCACCGAACAACGCAGATGGCATCTTGGCAAATGCGGGGCCACTCGGCCAAGCATGGTACGTACCATGATCCCAGCACAGTCACCAAAGAGTTCGTCCCGTAGGAACTTGCATGTGTTTCGTCCTGCCTGAACCGCCTATGAAATCTTGCACTTCTGGTCAGCGCGGGCACATCAGTGCCCCCACCGTGACCATCGATCCGGATCGCCCAAAGCCGGCGTTGAGTGAACATCATACCAGCACAACCTGGGTTCCATGACACTCCTGTTCTATGTTGGCACCGATGGGCGAGCGCTCTCATTATTCTGGTCGCTCCCGGTTCGCGGAGGGGGACGTATGATCTGAAGTCTGCTTTGTCGCTGCCTGCTTGCGCAGATGCGAATCACATCAGGAAATGGCGCATACGTTAGTCAGTGGATTATGAGCATCTTTGTGGGCAAAATCACAAGCATCGTTTTTTATTGGAAACCATTCGTACGCCTTCACTTGGGTGAGTTTCGGCATTCTTGACTGTCATTGATGCCGCCGTAGACTCCATCACGCCTCTGGAAGGTCCCGCCCGTACCCCGCCAGAATCGCTCCACAAGGTTAGTCATTGGCCAAGGCTAAAGTAGAAACACTTTCTGATGTCGAAATGGAAGAAGATCACTTCCTCTTCGGCCATCTGGTGGTCAGAAACAAGCTGGCTACCCAGGAACAGGTAGATGAGTGTATCGAAATCCAGCGACGGCTCGAAGAGAAGGGCTCGTTGGAAAAGCTCGGCAACATCATGATCTCAAAAGGATACCTGACGGAAAACCAGCTCCGTTTGATCCTCAAGGCCCAGCAGCGCATTTCACGTAACTCCGGACAGCGCATTCCGGGTTACGAGATCGTCTCCAAGCTCGGCCAGGGCTCGATGGGATCGGTCTACAGGGCCAAGCAGATCAGTATGGATCGGGCCGTCGCCATTAAGGTGCTTTCGCAGCAATACTCACGCAACAAACAATACGTTCATCGTTTCCTGCAGGAGGCACGGGCCGCCGCGCAATTGAGCCATCCCAACATTGTCAGGGCGATCGATGTCGGCAACGTGCGCGACCTCTACTATTTTGTAATGGAGTTCGTCGACGGCGCGAGCGTCCAGGACAAGCTCCGAAAAGACGAGTTGCTTGAAGTGGAAGAAGCCCTTGACATTTCCATCCAAATCTGTGCCGCGCTGAAACACTCTCATTCGCATGGAATCATTCACCGGGACATCAAACCGGATAACATCCTTGTCGATAACAACGGCCAGGCGAAGCTCTGCGATCTGGGGTTGGCCAAAGCTGCCGCGGAGAGCACGAACATAACAGACCACGGCACGCCACTGGGCACGCCGTATTACATGTCATGCGAGCAGGCCCGCGGCAAAAAAGATCTGGATGCGCGCACAGACATCTATTCGCTTGGCGCCACCCTGTATCACATGGTCACCGGTAAAGTGCCGTTCGAGGGCGATTCCGGCCCGGTCGTGATGGTCAAGCATCTGACAGAAGAACTGATACCTGCTTCCGAAAGAAAGCCGGGCCTCGATATTCAGCTATCTGCAGTCATTACACGCATGATGGACAAAGAGCCCGACAACCGGCATGACGACGTCGATTTGGTCGAAGAGGACCTGAGGGCCGTCAAGGAGAAGCGTCGTCCGCCGCATACGGAATCGGCAGTGGATACGATTTCGATGAAGGACCCGAAGACCAAGAGCACGCGCGTCAAGCACCGGCAGACGAAAAGCCTCCTCGATACCAAGCAGAAAAGAGAACGAAAGCGCGAAGCCAAAAGCACCAGGAAGGTCCGTGATAGAAAGGCTGCCCTCCCGGTCCTCACCTTCTTGACCGGCCAGGAAAAGGGACGTTCTTATCCTGTTTCGAGCGGAATGACGGTAGTCGGGCGTTTGCCTGACTGCGATATCCAGGTGAAGGACATCTGGTTCTCAAGGAAGCACTTCATCATTCACGAAGATAACGATCGTTTCGAGATCGAAGACCTCGGCAGTATGAACGGCACCCGCATCAACGGCCGCGCAGTGCAGCGGGCAGAGCTTCAGCTCGGTGACCAGATTGCCATCTACGATACGCTCATCCGCTTTGATTCGGACGAGGAGTGAGGACAGACGGCGGTTTTTTCAGTAGTGGCTATCTGTCCTGCTGCGTGTGGCAGACCATTAGAGCGTGACCTGTGTTTCGCGCTATTCCTGGCCTCTTCTCAAAGCCAACAGATCATGATTCTCCCCATCCTTCACGGGCCGAGAGATCTTCGGATCGAAGAACTGCCTCTTGACACAGACAACCTCAAGCCGGAAGAAATCTGGGTCGAAACAGAGATCTCGGCTCTCAAGATTGGAACGGACCGCGGCAACTATGAGGGGGCCGAGCAGGTGCCCGGAGCGCCGGATTACCCTCGATGGGTCGGTGACAGTAATCTGGGGATCGTTCGTGGAATTGGTGAAGCCGTCGAACGATTCTGCGTCGGGGATCGGGTGTTGTCCCTCTTGCCGCATCAGTCGGATTATGTTGCGGACGAAAACAGCCGCATCGTGAAAGTTCCGGACGGAATTCATCCTGAAGATGCCGTCTATGGAAATCTATATACCTTAAGCGCGCACTGTTACTGGAAAGGACATTTCCGCCCGGGAGAAAATGTGGCCATCGTCGGTCTGGGCGTGCTGGGTATGGGTGCGGTTGCTGTGGGCACAGCCTTCGGGGCCCGAGTCATTGGTATCGGGAACAACGAGACGCGGCTGGAAATGGCAAAGAAGATGGGCGCCCATGAAACACTGATGCACAACGACCCCGAGTTGCATGAGAAACTTAACGAAATCACAGATGGAGACGGAGTCGACCTGGTCATCCAGACCGCCAATCCATGGCCGGCCTATCGGACGTCCTGCCAGATTGCACGCAAGAATGGACGGGTGGCCATTGTCAGTCTGCCTGGCCGCGGCGAGCCGCCTCTTGATTTCAATCCTCTCGATATGAACTGGTTTTATGCAAAAGGTCTTTCGCTCATCGCGGTTTCCGGACCCGAGAGTTATCTTTACCCGGCAGAGGAAGGCCATTTCGATGGCAACAAAAGAGTCGCCTTCATCCTCAAGCTGATGAAGGAGGGAAAAGTCGAGCCCAAACGTCTCGTCACTCACAGGTTTCATTACACGGATATTCCGCAGGCATATGAGATGGCTTATCGCCGTGAGAAATCGATGCTTGGTGTCATTTTCTACTGGAAGGAAACTCCCTGAATGTCATCCCACTCAGTCAGACGATCGGTCGAACTCTATCAGCGGGCCGGAGAGGTCATCCCCGGCTGGACTCAGCTCATCAGCCGTCGAGCAAGCCAGTATGCCAACGGCATCAGTCCCGTGTATGCAACCAGTGCGAAAGGCTCGCGCTTCACGGACGTGGATGGCAATGAATACATCGATTGGGTCAGTGCACTGGGAGCAATCGTTCTCGGCCATGCTGACGACGTCGTTGATACCGCGGTAAAGGAACAGATCGATCGGGGCAGCCTGTTTTCAATAAATCATCCACTGGAGATCGAACTGGCGGAAGCATTGATCGAAACCATCCCCAGCGCGGAGATGGTTCGTTATGCCAAAGGTGGCGGCGAGGCATGCGCCATCGCCGTCCGTATCGCACGCGGGGTCAAGGAGCGCGACAAGGTTCTATTTTGCGGCTATCACGGCTGGCACGACTGGTACCAGGCCGCCAACTACCTCTGCGATCCTGAAGACGGCGAATATCCCTTCGCCGGAATCGAACCGATCGGAGTGCCGAAAGTCCTCGCAGGAACGGCCATTCCTTTCGCTTACGGAGACCTCGAAATGCTCCGCGCACTCTTGGAGGAACATCGGGGCGAAGTGGCCTGCGTGATGATGGAACCGATGCGTTCGACATTGCCCGATGAAGGCTACCTCGAGGACGTGAAGGCCCTGCTTCGAGAGCACGACGTCATCCTGATCTTTGACGAGGTGTCCTGCGGATTCAGAGTCTCGCCGGGCGGCGTGCAGGAATACCTCGGCGTGACACCGGACATGACCGTGCTCGCCAAGGCACTCGGTAACGGTTACCCGATGGGCGCAGTGGTCGGTTCACGAGAAGTGATGGAGCCCGCGTCAAGAATGTTCATCTCCAGTTCTTACTGGAGCGACAATGTCGGCCTGATCGCTGCACTCACGACTATTCAGGAATTAAAGAACCGAAACTCCGCTGACCGCTTCAAAGAGATAGGCGAAAAGCTGCGCGAGGGCATCGGAGATGCCATCCGTTCTGCGGGCATGAATGGTGAAGTGAGAGGCTTCTACACCTCTCTCGGCCTTCATCTTGAATTGCCTGACGAGTCGCTCCGTCCCAAAGTGAATACGCTCTATATCCAGGAGATGGCCAGGAGAGGGGTCCACTGTCTGCCCGGATTCAAGGCCTGTCTCGCTCATTCAGACAAGGATATCAAGGACACCGCGGAAGCATCCGAAGGGGCATTCGGTGTCATACGCAAAGCGTTGGAAACCGATTCCGTGGATGAGCGCCTCGAATGCAACACCCGCCAGGACGCGTTTCGACGCCTCGTGCATTGATATACGCAGGGCTGGTCGTTGAGATAAAGAAAATGACTCATTTCGTTACACTTTCTTTGACTCCGTACAGCGCCTCTGCTATAAGTCCTCACCCTTCGATTGAGACCCCTTATCTCTAGCCTTCCCGCCCTTGCGACGCTGACCCGGGCTGCTGTTTTTTCGCCCCAGAAGGGCTGAAACAGCCACGACAGGAAATTCTGCAGACCAGAGTCTGCAAAGATTGTGAAAGGTTGATCCATGCCGAATGAAGCGGCAGCGGAGAGCGTGATTCAACTCATGAAGGAGGCCGCAGAGGCGAATCTGGAGGATTCGTTTCGCAAGGGCGCACTTGTTGAGCTCCCACCGGAGGGCGACTTGGTAATGACCGGCGATCTCCATGGGAATCGCATCAATTATCAGAAGATTGTCGAACACGCCGCGCTCTCCCGAAGCCGCGATCGGCATCTCATCCTGCATGAGATTCTCCATGCGCTGTCACTCACCGTTGACGGGCGCGATCTTTCGTTTCAGGTGTTGGAAATGTCCGCCCGACTGAAGACTTATTTCCCCGATCAGGTGCATTTCATGATGGGTAATCATGACCTTGGCGAACTGCTGGACATGGACATCAAGAAAGGAAGTAACTCGTCCATAAAAGGCCTGGAGCGCGGGCTGGCGGCGGCCTACGGTGAGATGAAGAATGAGGTCCGTGAGGCTTATAAAGACTTTATTGCTTCCATGCCGTCCGCGGTGAGGACGCCGAATCGGGTGTTCATCAGCCACTCGATTCCACACATAAAATATCTTTCCCTTTTCAGCCAGGATGTCTTCCAAAGTCCCGTTGAAATGGAAAACGTTCATCGTGACCACTACCTCTACCGGCTTGTCTGGGGGCGACAGCTCTCCCAGGAGGCGTCCGACCAGTTTGCAGAAATCGTCGATGCCGATCTGCTGATTACGGGCCATATGCCGGTGGAGGAAGGCTACTCTGTCCCCAATACCCGACACCTCATTCTCGATTCAAAAGACAAGAACGGATGTTATGCCGTATTCCCGCTGGACAAAGAGATTACCCATAACGATCTCGTCCAGACTGTTCGGCGCATCCGCACCAATAAACGCATGGTTTAGGAGGACTGGGCATGCCGTCTCTGAGGATACTTGAAGGGCCGGGAGCAGGAACAGAAATCCCCCTTTTTTCGGCGGAAACGATCGTGGGCAGGGATAAGACTGCTGACATTTCACTGCTCGATACGATGGTCTCACGCCAACACGCCAAGATCGTGCTCGATGGCGCGCAGGCCAGCCTGATCGATATGAACAGCAGCAACGGCACTTTCGTGAACCGGCTGCCTGTTGACCGTCATCCGCTCGAAGATGGGGACGAGCTCAGTATCGGCGAAACGATTTTTATCTTCCAGGACAGCGAAGCCGGACAAGGCATCCGCAGCGACGAGTTTCAGGCGGTAGCCTCCTCCAATTACAACGAGGAGCTGACCGTCGACATCCCCGATATTCCGAGCGCCATCAGGGCGTCCGAAATGGGCAGGTTCGAGAATCTGCCCAACGAGCAGCGAGAGTTGGCGATACTTTACGAGCTCGGTCGGGCGATCAATTCCACCCTGAAACTGCATGAAATCCTTGGACACATCCTCGATGTGATTTTTGAGACCATGCCGGCACAGCGGGGAGTGGTGCTCCTCACGGACGCGAGCACGGGCAAGCTGCGGCCCAAGGTCATCCGTCCCAAAGAGGCCGGCAAGGAAGGCATGAAAGTCAGCCAGACGATTCTGGATTATGCGGTCGAGCGTGGGGTTGGAATCTTCAGTACGGACGCATCCACAGACGACCGATTTCTTTCCAGCAAGAGCGTAGCTACGCAGGTGGTCCGTTCGCTGCTCTGTGTGCCACTGAAGACCAGGGACGAGATCGTCGGTGTGGTTTATGTCGATTCCAGTGAAGGCGGGAAGCTCGACCACAGGCACCTGCTCATGCTTTCGGCGGTCGCCAACCAGGCGGCCATCGCCATTGAGAATGCGCGGCTCGTAGACGAACTCCAGCTCGAAAACCGCTCCTTGCGCCGGCAGCTCTCGCAGACGCATCACGTAGTCGGCAGCAGCCCCAAGATGAAACAGATCTACGAGATGGTTCGCAGGGTCTCGCCCGCGGATACGACTATCCTGCTGCGTGGTGAAAGCGGCGTCGGCAAAGAGGTAATCGCCCGGGCCATCCATCAGCAGAGCAAACGCCGCTCGAAGCAGATCGTCTGCGTAAACTGTGCTGCTCTCTCCCCCACGCTGCTCGAAGCCGAACTGTTCGGTTATGAAAGAGGCGCATTCACCGGCGCCACGGAACGGCGGGCCGGGCGCTTCGAGCTGGCCAACGGAGGCACCCTCTTCCTCGACGAAATTGGCGAAATGCCCGCGGAGCTTCAGGCAAAATTGCTGCGCGTGCTGCAAGAGCGCGAATTCGAGCGAGTCGGCGGTACCGAAACACTAAAAGTGGACGTGCGCATCGTTACATCCACCAATCGCGATCTGGACAAAGAAATGGAAGAAGGCCGCTTCCGAGATGACCTCTATTACCGGCTCAAAGTCATCGAGATCCTTATCCCGCCGTTGCGTGACCGCAAGGAAGACCTGCCGGCCCTCATCGAACAATTCCTGCAGCTTTTCTCGAACGATATGGGCACTAAGCCCCCGAAGATTTCAACAGAGGCCCTCGCGGTCGCGATGAGCTACAACTGGCCGGGGAACGTGCGCGAGCTCAAAAACCTGATCGAGCGCGCGGTCGTCCTCGGCGTAGGAGATGAGCTGCTCCCCGAACACTTCCCGGATTCCGTACTGCATTCCCCCGCCTTCGTCGAGGAACAATCAGAACCGCAAGTGGACATCGTAGACGACCCCGCGGAAACGCAGACCCTGCGCCCGGATTCCTTCACTCTCGCGGACAGCGAAAAAGTGCACATCGAGCGCATCCTCGCCCTCTGCCAGTGGAACAAGAGCCGGGCCTCAGAAATGCTGCAGATTTCAAGGCCAAGGCTCGATCGCAAGATCAAGGAATATGAATTGGTCCGGTGATGAGGCATGCAGGCGGCAACGGGGCGGACATGATGAATCGGATGCAAACTATTTCAATCACGGGTAGCTTGCCTCTCTTACGAGCTTGAAGCCTTGAGCTCTTCCACGTCGGCATCTCTCATTCAGATGTTCATGAATCCGTGTCTGATATTCGCGCTCTCTCTGGCCGGGGCAGAGGTCGTCGTCGAGGACGTTTGCGACGCGGACAATATCCACTTTGAAGGCGTCAAGGCCTTCACTCCCCAGAGCATCCGAAGGGCCGTGTTCAACGACCTCGGATTCCTTCTCGTTTCACATCCGAAAGCGCCTCTCGATGCATTTCTCAAGAGTCTCGAAGAGCGCATCAGAATCGGCTATGCCAGCAATGGCTTTCCTGATGCCGGCATCAACGCCAAGGCTGAAAAAAACAGACGCCGAATAATTGTCGCCGTCCATGAAGGCCAACGCTTCATCAAGGATCGGATCATCATCAGTGGAAACACTGGTGACCTGAATGCGACGGACCTGATCCAAATCCTGACTTCGCCCCGTATCGAGAAAAAGGAAGAAGACGGTGAGGAGAAGGAAGAAGAGTCGCCTCCCCTGTGGGAGAAGGGAACCGCTGCCCCATTCTCCAGGTTCTCCCTGGATGCACTTCGTCTTGGAGTTTTGAAAGCACTGAAAGAGCTGGGCTATTGGAAGCCGGAAATTGAACTTCGAGTCGTCCGCAGAGACGGTGGCCTGGGCGACCTGAACATTGAATTCATCAAGACCGACCCGGGCGGATTTCTGAACAGGATCGTTGTAGAGGGCCTTAAGAAGAACACTCGCGAGAAGCTCCTGAAGTTCCTCGAAATTAAGGAAGGGCAGCCCTACCGGCCCAAGAATTTAATGGTGCTGTCAAGAAAACTTGAAGGGTCCGGCCGGTTTGTCGACATCAAGCTCAACACCGCGCCTGCAGGCGGAGACCGGCCAGGGATCGACCTGACAATGAAGTTAAAGGAACTTAATGCGGCGCCGCCCCTGCTGGCCAAGCCGAGTCAAGAGGAGCTGATCCTGAGAAAGTCGGCCCGCTGGTTACAGACTTTCACAGAGCAGGACGGCGAGATTATGGTCATTGTCAAAGACAGACGCGACGGCCCCAACCTGGTGCAGGTCGTATTCAGCAAGAAAGGCTCTTTGCTTCGTATCAAAGGAGACTTGTCAGAAGTCACCAAGTCCGGCGGCAAGCCCTTGATGGAGGGCAGAGTGGATCTCGCCCTTTTCCATGATGGCAGAGGCATAGCCGCGTCCGAGTTTGTATCGGGTATGCACTTCAAGCTGGATGAAATCGGGGGCGCGACGGGTCTTCTTCGAGTGAGGGCACAAGAGGGCGAAAAGGGGCAATCTGTCAGTCTGCGTATCAGCGCAGGTTTCCACCACCGCCCTCAGATGGAATTCAACATAAATATCGAGCAGACGGCTGCCGTCTACCTCGCCTATGACAATGAAAAAACCAGAAGGGAGCTTCGAGGGAACACTCTCTACGTCGAACGGAAGGGGGCCGGCCGACTGGTTGTTGATTCCAGGACGGGCCGCATCCTTTCCTTCAAATCAGTCGGAGAAGAAGATGAGACTTATGCGGAATTTCGATTCGGAAAGGGGATGCTGAAAAAGGAAGTTGAGGCGATCAAGCAAGCCCGAGACGGCCCCCCACGCGTGGCGAGCGGGCTCAATGCGGTGGGAACGCTCATGGCCGCCATGCTTGCCATTGGCTGGAAGTCACAGGGCCTGCCGCCGGAAGTGGGTGAACGGATTCAGGAATTGATAAGGACGCGATTGACGGCTGATTGGCCGCCATCAGATGAGGAAGGGACACACAAGGACTTTCACATTCCCTCACCACCTGGCCAATACAAGAATGCCATGGCCCTTGCGATCTTCAATATCGGATGGAAGGCGATCAATGCGATGTTCCCGCGCCGATCATGGCCATGGCGACTGGGCAGAGAATTCATCCTGGCCTATGCGGGAATGAACAAGTATCTGCTGCCAACACTTCGTCACCTCTATGATTCTGAAGAGATTGGCCCCATCGGCTTTCTGGCCATTGCCCATGCCATGAAACTGGTCAACCCGCGTCTCGCAGTTCCCTTCGTTGGCAAGGGACTCGATGAGCTCAGTAACGAGCGTTTCCTCGCCGATTGCAGGACGCTCCTGCACGGCGAATCAGTTACGACCGAGACGCTGTGGAAAGCTATGGGGCTCTTGATCGAGCTTGAAGAGAAGGACATCCGCCTCATAGCCGCGCAACTCGAGAAGCCGGAGGCAGACCTCCTGGTCGGCATCTACATGAACTTGAAGAAGACGAAACGGGAAGCATGGGACGAAGCGCTCTACGGCCCACTGGTGAAATACTGGCAGGCCAGCCTGAAAGAGATCATTCAAAAGGAACTGCAGTCCGTCCTGGCCCCGCCAAAGAAAGAGAAGAAGTGATATCGTGGCCGTGACGAATCGCAGGTCAGAATGCTGCGACTTGAGAATGTCTGGCTCTGGGCTCTCAGGAGCCAGGGAAAAATAACTTCGCGGTTTTGGCTGCAGAGGCCCCAGATGAGTTGTGCCGTTAGAGATGGAGAGATACGCGAGACTTCAGTATTCTGCTACTGCTCAGTTCCAGGAACCCGTCTGCGGACAAGAGGTGGCCCAATGTTGCCTGAGAACCATATTCCTTCGCCGTTAAAATCCAATGAGTAACCCCAGTCCAGTCATAGGATCTCTACTTTCAGTCCTGCTCGCATCCAGCCTGCGCGCCGAAGGTTTCCCCCAATTCAAGGATCTGTTCAACGGCAAAGACCTCACCGGGTGGGTGGATGTGAACACTTCCAAAGACACGTGGAATGTGCGTGACGGAATGTTGATCTGCACCGGCAAGCCGATCGGTGTCATGCGTACTGAGAAGCAGTATGAGAATTTCGTCCTGCACATCGAGTGGCGTCATATGAAGGCCGGCGGCAATTCTGGCGTCTTTGCATGGTGTGACGCGATACCGGGGCGTAATCGTCTGCCCAAGGGGATGGAGATTCAGATGCTCGAGCTTGACTGGGTGAAGCTCCATACCCGCAACGGCAAAGCTCCTCCGATTGCATACGTGCATGGTGAGCTCTTTGGTGCAGGTGGCATGACTGCGAAGCCGGATAATCCGCGCGGGAAACGCAGCAAGTCCCTTGAGAATCGCTGTAAAGGAAAGGGTGAGTGGAATGTATACGACGTGGTCTGCGTGGATGGCGCGGTGAAACTCTCGGTGAATGGGAAATTCGTCAACGGGATCAGCCAGGCTTCCTACAAAAAGGGATACCTCTGCCTGGAGGCCGAAGGCGCGGAGATTCACTTTCGCAACATCAAAATCATGGAGCTGCCACCGGGCATGACAACGGAGGCCGAGACCGCTCCGTTGATCGAGAATTGATCCACATGTTTGCGCGGCACATCGCATCACCGAAATCAGGAACACAGAAAGAGATACCATGAAAGGCAGACAAGTCGTTTGGACGGGTCCGGGAGTGGTCACAGTAGAGGAGAAAGAGGTCAAGGAACCTGGTGCCGGACAGGTCCTGGTAAAATCCAAATACACGCTTATCAGCCCGGGTACGGAACGAGCATTTCTGCTGGCCATGCCGAATACCAGTGCACGCTTTCCCTGCACCTCCGGTTACAACAATGTGGGAGAGATTGTTGAACTGGGTGAAGGCGTCGAAGACCTGAAGGTGGGCGACCTGGTCGCCAGCTCCGGATCGCATTCCGAATACGTCATCGTTTCTGAGGAGGGGGCCATTCCCATCGATCAGACGATGGATCTTCGCCAGGCGGCCGCGTTCAATATGGTTGCCATTGCCTTGCAGGGCGTCCGTAAAGCACAGATCGAATTGGGGGAACCTGTCCTTGTGATTGGCCTGGGAATGGTGGGCAACCTTGCGCTCCAGCTGTCACGTCTGAGCGGCGGCCTGCCGGTGGGCGCCACAGATACTGAGCCGAGCAGGCTCGAGCTGGCGAAGGCATGCGGTGCTGATTTTACGTTCAATGCCAGGGAGGAAGATCTCGCCCGGAAGCTCAAAGATCTGACGGTCGGCGGCCCTGCTGTTGTCTTTGAATCCACGGGACATCCTGCTCCGGTTAACGACGCATTCCAGTATGCCGGCTGGCGTGGCCGGGTGGTGCTCCTTGCCAGTACGAGAGGCGAAACGGAAAAGGTCAATTTCTACAGAGACGTCCACAAGAAGGGACTGACCATTCTGGGCGCGCACGCGGGCGTCCGGCCGCGCCGCGATAATTCCAAGGGCTTCTGGAACTGGCCGGCCGACTGCAAAGTCGCGCTCGAACTGATTGCCAGCGAACGCCTGCAGATCGAGCCGCTCATCTCGCACGAACATTCCGCGAATGATGCCGCTGAGGCATACAATCTCCTGGTAAAATGGCTGCCGGAGTTTACCGGCGGATTGTTGAACTGGGACGATTCGTAGCATAGCCTTGGTTCACTTCAGATCTGCCCGATCCTGCCCAACATGATGGTGCGGCCATGCTGACTTTTGTCCTTTTCCTGTCGTTCGGATTGATGATCGCCTGGTTCACGATCGATGGTTATCGGAAAGGCGTGTACTACGGGATCGTGCGGCTCGGTACCCTGCTGACGATGTACATTCTTGCCCGGCCGATCGGGTCGGTGGGCGCCCCCGCATTCAAGAATTTCGATACAGTGCCGGCGGTGATTCGCCCTTATCTCGCTACCCTCATAGCCTGTGTGGTGATCATCGTTATCGGGTCTCTGCTGTCGAATATCGTTCGATGGCAGACCATGCATCTGGAGGAGGACGCTCCCGATGAGAAGGTCGAGTCGGTTCAAAAGGCCCGGAATTGGGGAATGGTCCTGGGCGGATTTGTGGGTGTGGCAATGAGTACTCTCTTATTCGTCATTCTCTGGAACATCGGGTGGGTCGCTGAGGAGAATAGAAAGGAACCGTCACAGGATATCGAGCTGCTCACCGGCGATGGAGATGGTCAGAATGCGGCCGGGGGCCTGAGAGAGGTGGTGACAGAAAAGATGATCGCCGTGAAGAAGGGCATCGAAGATTCGCCTCTCGGAGGCATGGTGAAGGCGGTGAACCCCGTGGAAGTCGAGGACTACGAGCTGGTGAGGGATGTGCTCTCACTCACTCGAGACCCAATTATGATGCAGGAATTTAAACAGCATCCGAATGTGCGTGAGATCATTGCCTACGAGCCAGTTACCGATGTGCTGTACGACGATGAAGTCAAGGAACTGGTCCAGACCAAGAACTTCCGCGGCATGTTGAAGAACGAGAAAATCGCCCGCCTGATGCAGGATGAAAAGCTCCAGAAGATGGTGAAGGACGCTGATCTACGGGAGGTGTTGAAAGAGATCAGGGAGGTGACGGGGAGGGATTAGGGCAGATTCTTCGTCTTGGTCTCTGATTCGGATTGGACCTGAACTGGCCAGGAAGAGAAAGATTAAGCCGAAGACTAAGACGAATCTGAGCATGCCCACCATCGCTGATCTCGCTGCATCCGAAATCCTTGACAGCCGGGGGCGACCGACGGTGTGGGCGCGGTGCGAGCTGGTGGACGGAAGTGTTGGCGAGGCATCCGTTCCATCCGGCGCATCCACTGGCCGGGCCGAGGCACTCGAACTGCGGGATGGTGATCCCGGACGCTACCGGGGGTTGGGGTGTCTTAAGGCAGTCAGCAACATTCAAGACATTATTTCGCCTGCTCTCGCGGGAAAAGAGCTTTCGACCCAGCAGGCTGCGGACAACGCGCTCATTGAGCTTGACGGCACCCCAGACAAGACGGGGCTCGGAGCTAATGCCACGTTGGCCGTTTCCCTTTCTTTCGCCCGCGCCGCGGCAAACGCGAGCCAGCAGCGGCTCTTCGAGTATCTGGCCACAATGATTCAGAACGATGTGCCACACTTGCCGCGGCCGACCATCAATCTCTTCAGCGGCGGTAAACATGCAGGAGGCCAGGTGCCGATTCAGGATTGTCTCGTCGTACCGGTCTCGGCGCGAACGATGGATGAAGCCATGGCGATGACCTATGAGGTGTATCAAAGCGCGGTTGAGCTGATTTCCGAAAAATATGGCACCCGTTCACTCACGGCGGATGAGGGAGGTCTCGCGCCTCCGTTTCCGTCGGTCGAAGCGATGTTCGAAGATGCGATCGCTTCGATCCGAAAAGCCGGGCTGCGACCCGGGGACGACGTCTGTCTCGCGCTCGATATCGCGTCCAGCCATTTCTTCCGGGACGGCCGATACTTTCTTGAAGATGAGGGGCTTTATTCGGATGAGATGATCCGGGTGCTTGATTCCTGGCAGAGAAAATTTCCCATCGTGAGCATCGAGGACGGTCTGGCCGAGGATGATTGGGAGCATTGGCCAGAATTGCGGACCACCATTGGCGATCGCTGTCTGGTCCTGGGCGACGATCTCCTTTGCACGAACCCGGGCCGCATCCAGCGGGCCATTGAATCGGAAGCGGCGAATGCGCTATTGCTGAAGGTGAATCAGATTGGCACGCTCTCAGAGGCTGCTGAGGCGTTCGGGCTGGCACGCTCTGATGGCTGGGCTGTGACAGTGAGCGCCCGCAGTGGGGAGACTGAGGACAACTGGCTGGCCGACCTCGCTGTCGGCTGGAGCGGCGATTACATCAAAGTCGGCTCGATCACCCAATCCGAACGCCTTTCCAAGTACAATCGTCTGCTCCTGATCGAGAGGCAGACTGAGCTTACGATGCCAGCAATGGCAGGTGTTTGACTCGCCCCTGACTGGTGCTAGGATTTCGTGCTTCCATGCTAATCCTCTTGATATCAGCATCTTAGTCGCCGCAACTATCGCCTTCTCGCTGTTTAATGCATTCTCGCGGCGGCTCTTCCTCCTCCTGACAAGCACGATCAATGAAAGTCAAGTTCTGGGGAGTTCGAGGGTCGATCCCGTCGCCCGGGCAGGGCACGGTTCGATACGGAGGGAATACCGCGTGCGTGGAAGTCCTGTGCGGCGATACCCTCATCATTCTTGACGCGGGCAGCGGCATCCGGATGCTTGGGAACGATCTGCTCCGTCGATATCAGTCGCCTATCCAGGCCGATATTCTGATGAGCCATTTTCACTGGGATCACATCCAGGGCTTTCCGTTTTTTGTGCCGGCGTATATCCCGGGCAACAGGTTCACTATCCACGGCTGTGAAGGCATGATTCAGCCCCTCGAAATGATTTTCAAGGGACAGATGGTGCCAGATTACTTCCCCATCTCTTTCCAGGAGATGCCCTCCGAAAAGTCGTTCAGCAAGATCACGGAAGGCGATTTCGAGATCAAAGGAGTGAAGATATCGACCCTTTACCTCAACCACCCTGGAATTGCGCTCGGGTACCGTCTCGAACACGAAGGCAAAGTTTTCTGTTTCATCAGCGACAATGAACCGCATTCTTACAGCGAGGGAAACGGCGCAGGGGCATACCTGCTCGAAGAAATCCGCAACGGAGAAGTGAAGCTCGGCCCAATGGATGAAGCCCTGATCGATTTTATCGCGTCCAGTTCATCGCGTCATCTCTCTTTGACATGCGAGCCTTCAACCATTAACCATCAATCAACCATATGAACCATCATTCTTCACCGGAGGGTTGAACATGTTAGGCAATGAACTGAGAGGAGCTTTACGCAGCGGCAAACGTGTTTATGGCACATGCGTCTGTTCCAACAACGCTCGCTGGGCCGCGGTCGTCCGCGGGCTTGGACTTGATTTGGTGTTTCTTGATACGGAACACATCCCACAGGATCGGGGGGAACTGGCCTGGATGTGCCAGACGTACGCCGCCATGGGAATTGCTCCGGTGGTTCGCGTTCCAGAGCCCGATCCCTATCAGGCATGCATCGTTCTTGATGGCGGAGCACAGGGGGTGATTGCACCTTATGTGGAGACGGTCGAAGAGGTCAAAAGACTGGCCGGTGCAGTGAAGCATCGTCCGCTCAAAGGCGCGCGGCTCAGACGCGCGCTCGATGGCGAAGAAACCCTCGAGCCCGTTCTTACCGAATACCTGGCAAACTGGAATAAGAACAACGTCCTCATCATCAATATAGAAAGCCAGACCGCGATAGATGCTCTCGAAGACCTGCTGGCGGTCGAAGAAGTCGATTCCATTCTGATTGGACCGCACGACCTGTCCCTCAATCTCGGAGTGCCCGAGCAATACGATCATCCAAAGTTCGATGCCGCCGTCCGAGAGATCTTTACCAAGGCTCGTGCCGCGGGAAAAGGCGCCGGCGTCCACTTCAGCGACGGACTTGAGCAGGAAGTTGTCTGGGCCAGGGATACCGGTGCCAACCTGATTATGCACAGCAGCGACCTAGCCATGTTCAGAGGCGCAATGGACAGCGATATCGTCAGAATGAAGGAGATGCTCGGGGATGCTGTTTCGGAATCGGGTGAGGACGAGAGCACGGTCTAATGAGTAATGCCTAATGCGTAATACGTAAGGTGCCCAAACAGTAGGCCGATTCTGTTTTGAATCTTGTGCGCGGCACAGAGTCTCGGCAATGACTTCACAGCGTAGCGCGGGCGTCCGCCCATGAATCATGGGCGAGAAGGCCATACCACAATTTGGCTGCGGCTTCCCTGGCTGAGACCGACAGAACGAGCGCCTAGCACTACCAGTATCGAACATCCTTCCAAGCTGTGGCCGAAGTCACAAGCACTGGGGGCTGTTTAAGGCCACAATTACGCATCACGCATTACCCATTACTCATCACTCGCCGATGTATAAGCTCTTCCTCTCAGTCCGGTATCTGAAGGCTCGCAAGATCAACCTCATGTCCGTGGCAGGAGTGCTGCTGGGTGTGATGGCGATGATCGTGATCCTGTCGGTGATGAAAGGATTTGGCGTTGAACTCCGGCAGCGCATCCGAGGGACGCTCTCGCACATCATCGTTCGATCACGTTTTGAGATCGCTCAGCACGAGGAAGTCATTAAGAAGATCGAGTCCGTCGAGCATGTGGTGGCGGCTGCGCCTTACGTGGAAACACTTGGCCTCATCCAGGTAGAAGGGATGTCAACCTGGGCCATGATTCGGGGGATCGATCCGGTTTCCGAGGCGGAAGTTGGGGAACTGCGCCGTTATGCCATCAAGACGCTCCGGATGACTGAGGGCAACGATGTGGGAGAAAAGTATGTGCTCGGCGAAAAGGAGAGAGTTCTTCTTGGCAGGGAGATCCCAAAGAGCTCAGTCGACATCGAACTCGAAGATGAACAGGTGAAGCCCCGTCATGCTGAGTTCATTCTGGATGGCTCTGTGGTGCACATTCAAGGGAAAGAGGGCGCGATTACCGTCAATGATAAGGACGTTAAGAAGGCACAGTTGAAGCATGCAGACATCATCACCCTCGGGGGCACCAGTATCCTGTTCCAGGATGATTTCGAGATCTTCAAATTGGAAATTGCCGAAACCAACATCCTTCGGCAGGGCCCTGAGATGGCACCGGACGAAGATGAAGTCGGTCCGGTCTTTCCTGGCGCTGTGCCCGTTATACCGGACGGTATCTTTGAGGATGAAGCAGGTGACGAGAAAGGAAGAGAGAAAGCAGGAGAAGAGGAGAGTGAGGCCGGGGAGGATGCAGATGAATATGGCGAAGAATACGAGGAGGAAGAGGGTCTTGGTGACTTTCTGGACGATGTTCTCAAGGGTTTGCCCAAGCGCAGCGACGCTACAACATCACCCCTCCTGATGGGCCAGGCGTTGCTGCCATATTTTCAGCGGGGCACAGAAGTTCAGATAGTCGCACCGGCCGGTTTCATGGAATTCACGCCCATGGATTTTCATCTCGCAGGCCGATTCAAGACGGGCAATTATGAGAACGACAGCCGCTCGATTTACATTCCGATCAAGGAAGCACAGAAGCTGGTCGGCATGCCGGAAAAGGTCTCCGGTATCAGCGTCCGGCTCGATGACTATCGTCTCGCCGGTCAGGTAGTGGAAGAAATCAGCAAGGCCATCGACCCAGTCTTCACCGTTGAGACCTGGGAGGCCCAGCGGGCCATCCTGCTCGCGGCCATCGACAACGAACGAAACGTCATGGCCGTCGTCCTCATGTTCATCTCTATCGTGGCCGGATTCTGCATCATGGCAACGCTGTGGATGATGGTGGTCGAAAAGACCAGAGACATCGGCATCCTGAAATCGATCGGCGGAACGAACGCCGGCGTGATGTCCATCTTTCTGTTGAACGGCACCCTGATCGGCCTGCTTGGCGCAGGGCTCGGTACCGCGTGTGGGCTCGGCTTCCTCCGGATTATGAATCCTCTTGCCGATTGGGTCGAAATCAAGACCGGATGGCACCCTTTTCCTAAAACGCTCTACTACCTCGACGGCATCCCTGCAGCGACCGATCCCATGGACGTTGCCGTCATCGCTTTCGCCGCGGTGGTAATCAGTTTCCTGGCCGCGTTTTATCCGGCGAGGAAGGCCGCAGGCATGGATCCAATCGCGGCCGTGAGGTATGAGTGAGTGGGGCCTTCACTCGCTTGCAGACTGCCGTACCGCAATCAGGTCGATCTCAGCGTGTAATGGCATGAATTACTGCATTCTATTCACCTTTGTTCCATCTTGGTCTGTCATTCCAGGAACGACCCATCACCCACCGCCTGTTCCAAAACCCTCCCACTTTTGAGATTCCGGCGAACAACACACCATCGGCCGCGGGCTTTGATTCCGCCTGCCTCGAGGAGATTGTGTTCGTGCGCGAAGATGACGGTGTCTTCGACGCGCTCGAAGGTGATGCTGGCTGCGAGGGAACCGGGCAGGCTCTTCAGGCGTTTTACTTTTGCAGGCTTCATGCTTTTGTCGCGGGGAAGCATGAACGACATGAAACGTCCGTTGTAGCCCTCGATCTTTACGAGCAGGCGCGGGCGATGAAATGTCGAGTAATGAATCTGTTCCGCAGGGCGGGAGAACATCTTCATTCTCTCCTTCGTCACCTTGCCCACGTAGTTGTAAGAACTGGTCTCTTTTACGTCCTGGGTGATCTCGAAGATTCTGTGCGGGCGGGGGTATTCGATCTTGTCCGGCAAGGCGAAATGGACGTCCATCTTGTTGCCGTGTCGCCAGCCGGTAACCGTGGCGTGTGATTTGAACGTCTGGATGGTGTTCTCCGGGCAGGTGTGGAGCTGCCACCAGTATTCGCCCCAGTCGTTGTTCTTGTTGATGTCATCCACCACCCACAGGTATGCCGGCACACCGCGGCCCTTCACGAGTCCGATGTGGCGCCGGGCCCAGAAACAGTTGTGCTGGTGCGAGCTGTCCACGGACGCGACATCCACGAGCTCGCCGGGACTGAAGCTCTTCAGGATTCCGGGATGCTTCACGAACTCCCATTCGCCTTTTGTGTCGCGGCCGCTTTTGCCATCGACGAGGACCACGTTGTGGCAGTTCTGTTCCATGTTGTATCGGCCGGTATCAATGGCGAGATACTCGCCGAATGCGGATATCGAAAAGTGGCCGCAACTGGCGTGATCGTGCCCGGCCGCCGCGGGGCAGCGCTGCGAGCCGTCGAAGACGACGAACGTGTCATCCTTCTTCCACCCGCTGCGAAAGCTGACGATGCCGCGACCGTTGTCGCGGAAATGCGTCGCCGGCTGCGGATTCATCTTTGCCGGATGAACTCCTTCACCGAGCTCGTCGGCCACGAGCAGCGCGAAAACGGAACACTCGGTCTGGACATCCTTTCGCAACTGAACTTCCCTGACTCGGTAAGAGAGGGTCCCGTTCAGCCACAACAGTGTTGGATCGCTCGTCTCTTCCGCGAGACGGGCAAGGGCGAAAGTGCGTTGTCCGATATCGTCGCCGTGATCGCCGGTGGTGCTCAGATTCTTTCCCCAGGGCTGCACAAAATGCAAAATCGCATTTCCGAATTCCGAGTAGCGTGGGCAGACCTCATAGGGATCGAGGAACCCGCCACGCCGCAGGGCATCGGCCAGTTGAACCACCCGGCTGAACATGCCTGTCCCGTATCCCATGTCTTCTGACGGATATCCTTCAGGGCCAACCACGGTATTGAGCGTCGCCTCGAACATGGACAATGCGCGGGCCCAATCCTTATCCAGGTTCGGCACACCTTCGTCGCCATCGATGCTCATGAGAATGCGGATCACATTCATTAGCTGATTCATGGGTATGTTCGCGCCTGCCCCATGGTGGTACCACGGCCCAAGTGCATCGAGTGTCTTCCTGATTCCACTCTCATATGCCCACCGGCAAAATGCAAGGCGTTCCTTCCGCTCGAGATGGTGATAAACGAGGTCGTAGGCCATCGCGAGATGTCCCGCCTGCGAGGCCCCGATCCGATGACGCGCCTGCTGATCCGGAGCCGGATTGTTTTCGACCTCCTCAGCAACGGCAAGGTTGTGCCGGACAACTTCCAGGGCCTGCTTGTCTTCGTCAATAAAAGCGAAGAACGCGAGCGTGAAGCTATCGCCGATTAATGCGGGTGGCTCGCCCACTTTTGCAGTGTTTTTCTGAGCTTGAGTCGTTTGACGCTTCACGCTTTCACGCATTGCGGCCAGAATCTTCTTCCCGGGCGCAGAGCGTAGGATCTCTTGAAACCGCGGTAGTTCATCTTCGCTGATGTAAACGCGTGGATGTATATTCTTCCTATAGAGTTCGCCGGCGATGCCGAATGTGAAATTCATTGGTTATTCAGAAGGTGAAGAGAGGGCCCAGTCTTGTTCAGTGATACCAGATTCTGTTTTCAGCTTTACGAACTATGAAGTCAATCACTGTGCTCCTGCTGCTCCTTCTGTCCGCTCCCGGCTGCCGCTTGCAGCCGCACATCCCAGTGCCAGGCCGCGAAGTGCAGCCCGTGACTTCACACGCGGGTTTCGAATTCAGTCCCGAATTAAGAACTCTGAAAGTCGGTCCAACTGAGCGCGGCCGTTCTCATAAGAAATTCAGACTGGAGTTTGATTCGGATCACAAGACGCATCCTGAGAATGACCGCGTCCACGCCGAATGTTATTTCCCAGCCAAAAACTCCGGCAAGACTGCCGGGATTCTCGTCTTTCCTATTCTGTCCGGCGGAGAGCCTCTGTCCCGCGGCCTCGGGAAGGCCCTCGCCAAGGCGGGTTTCGTGGCATTGGTCCTCGATCAGAAAGAGGAGCTTTTTGATCCCGAACCGGCGGATATGAAATTCACAGACGCGGTTCTGCGCCAGACTGTATCGGACGCTCGAAAGGCCATCACCTGGCTCGAACAGCGGGACGACGTCGACCCGGAGCGTATCGGCTGCGTGGGTATCAGCATGGGCGGCATCCTGGCCTGTTTAGTGGACGCGGTTGAGACCCGCGTGAAAGCCAGCGCGTGGCTCCTCGCCGGCGGCGACCTGCTCGAGATTCTTGCCATCACCCGCGAGCCCGGCATCCGTAAGGCCAGGAAGAACTGGCTTAACACATCGGGTACGACGGTCGAGAAGTTCCTTAAAG
>JASLXP010001270.1 GCA_030740295.1 Planctomycetota bacterium | reverse complement strand
ACTCTGGCACGGTCGGCGCGCGAGCGATCCTGATCCTCCCGCCAGTCGAGTGGGCCGTAAGGGGCACGTACGTTGAGTTCCCGGACATTTCCCACCACGTCATCGACGGTGGATTTCAGAATCTGTCTTGCCTTCGCCGTCTCGCCAGGGCTCGCCCCGGACTCCTCAAGCTCCTGAATACGTCTCTGCAACATCACAAGATACTCGTAGTCCTCCACACCTTCGCGGATGGCCTCCATGTACTTGCCGGGCATCAGACGATCTTTCTCCAGATAGAACGGGCAATAGGTGCGGCCAGCTTTGGCGTGATAGGGGTTCCAGATGGAAACGGTACCGGTGTCGATGAAGCACCAGAAAGCGGAACCGGTGACTCCTTCGTCGAAACAGTGCCACGCTCTCAGAAGGAAATTGGGATAGGGATCGAGCAGACATTCGCTGTCTGACAGAGGCGGTACATTGTAGAACCAGATCTGCTTCCCCTTCCTGGCTTCCTGAAGGAAAGCTGGTCGGTACGTCTCCTTTTGGGTCATCCAGGACATCCAGTGAGCGCACAAGATATCCAGATGTGACATCATGGTGCGAAAAGCTTCCGTATCTTTCGGGGTCGGCTCTGTGAACATGATGAAATCGGGCTCGACCTTGTGCACGGCTTCAGCGAAGGCGGTGTTGATGGCATAGGCCCGGTCGCTGTGTGGTTCATCCACCGGCAGGAAACCGAGTTGTTTGGGCTTCAGACCGAGTTTCTTAACGTGGGTTGACCAGAAGCGCGTCCACGCCCCGACCTTCTTCCTGAAATGGTCGGACTTGAAATCAGAACCGGCAAACTGACCATTGGCCAGATTACGGAAAACCATGTAGAGCCTTGCCTTCGGCCAATGCTTTACCCACTCATCGAAGAGTCTGGTTTTCGGGGTCTCAATAAGATTGCCGGCCTCGTCGAACCGGCCGTACTGCATGGCACTGGTCGAACCCCAGGTCACGTTGACGTAGTGTTCGTGGAGGTGCTTGATGACCTGCTCTCGGTTCTGCGGCGTCAGGCCATAGATAGCTTCACAATCCGTGTAGTCCCATCCGCTCAGGAGCAGCGTTGTGGAATCAGGAAAACGAAGGGGGAACACCTGCACCCGAATCGGAATGCGGAAGGCTTCGCCCGAATCTGTCTTCCCGACAACTTCTCCAGCGTGGACTCCATGGCTCAGATTTTTTGAAGAAACCGTCAGCCAGACTTGCCGGGTCATACCGGCCGGGATGAGGGCCCGGTGCTTTCCGTCTTCCAACCGGGCAATCGGAAGGGGAGCGGCAATGGAGCCATGATCCTTGGTTCCCAGGTGCATGACTTCATGCACGGACACTGAAGGCGGGTTCACCCCGCCCGGGAGCCCCCGAATCTCGAACTCAACGCGAACATCTTTGTCGGCCGCATTGGTAAGGTTAAAGACATCGGCGCGATGCTCGTTCTGCATCATCCTGATATCCAAGCGGGCCGGTCCTTTCTGACTTGGCTCACTCGACGGTTCCAGCGGATCCCATCGGTGGTTCTTCCAGACCCGAAGTGAGGGTTTCTTCTGCGCTCGCCAGACCTCGGCCTGGAGACGGAAGATGTTCCGCTCCAGATCCGTCATGGGCAGGATGGCTTTGAACGTATCCATAGGTACAGGAGGCATTCGATCAATTCTGGCCAGCAGGTCGTCGGCTTTCTGGGTGAAGGGCACGGCCGCGTTCTTCTCAAGGGAGTTGATGTCATCCCGGACCGCGGCCAGATCTCGAAGGAGTTGACGCTTCAGACGCTGGAGGAAGATGCGCTGAGAAACCAGTGTCTCGATATCAGCGAGTTTTATGGCTGCGCCCTTCGCTGTCTTGGCACCTTCCTTTCCCCTGAAAACTTCAATCTCATCGATGAACGCATAGTGGGGCGACGGCAACACGGCCAGCTTTACGTGCCGGCCCTCTGTCTGGAGCTCGTTCGTAATGAACCGGTGGCCTCCATATTTGCCGTATGGAGGTGGAGGGTTATCTCGGTTGGACAGTGACACCAGGTCGCCTGCCTCGTGCCACGTCTTCCCGTCGTTACTGACGAAGACCACGATCGCCAGCGGCCATCGTACCTCTGAGTTCCCCGCGCCCATGTTGACCGACAAGCCGGAGATCGGATTTATCTTCCCCAAATCGAGAGTGATGAAAATGGGCGTCCCATTCGTTGCGTACCAGCCGACGGTCGAAAGTTGTGTCCAGAACTTCGGGCGGCCGCGGGCATTGCTGTACACACCGTCCGTCAGTTGCTTCTCGTCATCGGGATCACGGCTGTAGGGATACGTGGGCTTGCGCGAGAAAGAGCAGACCTTACCACGTGCAAGATTCTGGGGAGCTTCCTCAGCACTAACGCACAGACATATGTTGAGCAGGCAAACCAGTGGGAACTTCATGGGAGGTAAACTCCTCTTCCTCTTGGGGCACAAGGCTATTCATCAGCGGAACGTAAAGCTCAGGCTGGCACCGCCGGAAACTGTCACAGATTTCTCTCCATTTGGGAGGCCGTGGAATGCGGGGTTGGTCCGGTAGGTGGCATCGATGGGATTTGGCGTGGGGTTGTGGGCGTAAACATCAACGCCGGCTTTGCTCCACCAGGCGACGACACGGACTTCGGAGCTCGTGCAAGTGACAGGGTGGCCGACGGTCAGAGCAATATCTCTGTCGTTTAAGTTGACGTTTGTGTAGGCGGTGCCGCGGTGAAGCGTGACTACCTGGAGGGGGCCGCGATTCACCTGCTTTGCCGTGGTCCATCCGTTGGTGAGGCCCTTTACCTGGATGAGCAGATCCGCCGGCATACGCGTTCTCGTCAGTCTGGCCGAGAAGACGCCAGAACTTGCGGCAGCAAGGAGGTGACCGGTCGTTTCCTCGACCGTGCCACGGGAGGCCTGGATTTCGTAGGCCGGTGAACAGCCGACGCCAAGTGTGCGCCGAATGTCGTCAAAGACTTGATTCCCGTCCTCGATGCTGGTGGAGGCTGACGCCGCGAGGAAACGCATCTTCCACGAGTCGCCCTTCGATGCCTTCCCCTTCAGAGAAAGCCCGAAGGTGGCTCCGCCAAGGGTTCCTGTGATCGTCACTCGGGCTCGGACAGTACTCAGCGGGAAGACAGCACCGGCGCCGTACGGATTCGGATATGCAGCGTAATAATTGCCAACCTTCATCTCACCCGGGGTTGACCTGGGATGAGCCTCCCGAGGGCCGACCCGGTTCAGGGACCGGCCATCTGCGAAGCTCATGAAGAAGTGATCGCCGACGCCTTCAGGCCGGCTGCCGTAATCGCTGAAAGCGTAGCCGTGCAGAGGTACGTCTCGTTTCGCATCGAATTCGAAATCACGTTTGGCGGTGACGAGGATCTCGTTGAAGCTGATGCCTGCGCGGCCAAAGCCGGCCGTGGGGGTGACGCGCCTGACCGTATAATCGAGGTACTCCGTTGGGATCGTGCGGTAGGTCGGCGCGGTGTCCCGCCGAGGGGGAGTGCCCTTTGGATATTTGAATCGGACGACCTGGTTCAGGATCTGGATTTCCGGCCCGGCGACTTCATAGAGATTGGACGCTGCCGATTCCTCGCCGCCCTCCCGGTTGCCCCCATCAACCAGAACCGTCACTCCTGCCTTGCCGGCGGAGCCTGTATGACCCCCGTCCCAGGAAGGCGGATAGGCGTCACCGGGATCGACAGGACACGGGGCGTTCCATGTTGGTATCCAGCCGGCATAGACGCCGAGCGTTGTGCCCCAGGTGTAGATCATCCGACCTTTACGGTTGCGCTGGAGGGTTGCGGATATGCTGTTCTGATGGTCACCGCATTGGTTGACGTATGCCTGCGAGAAACGGATGCGGATCCCTGGCGAGAGCAGTTGCCGCCCCTTGCCATCGCGTGCGAGCACATGGAAGACATGCTGGCGGTCGTGATGGCCTGGAATCTCTCGCTCGCAATTCTTGCCTTCGTTCACAAAACGGAGGTAGAGGTCTTCGCGATCGAAGACTTTTACTTCACTGATCCCGGCAGGTGATGAAACGTCAAATCGCAGCTTCCATCGGTCGGAGTCCTTCGTTGGGGAGCCCCAGTACATGACATTCAAGCCGGACCATTCTTCCAGAACGGGGCCGCCGGTCAGGTAGGCTCGGTGAGGATTGAACCAGTAGAGGAGCCCCGCCTGCGAATGGGGTGTGATCTGTTCCTTCAGGTCGCTGGCGCTGTTGACCCTCCAGACGTTCTGCCATTCCGCGGCCGCCGCTTTTGCCACGGCCTCGGGCGAATCCACCAGGTGAAGAGCAAGCGGTACCAGGTTGTGGAATTGAGCATTGAGGGCCAGGTAGTGGCCGAGCGAGTCATCCACGAGTTTGCCGTTCTGATAGGTATAGACCGCGCAGGCCGGCATGTTCTTCAGCATCTGCGGGTCCCGATTGGGATGCGCGTTGAGGCGGCTGATGGCGATGAAGCCGTGATGCATCTGGCTGCCCCAGAAGTTGTACGTATCGTCGATGTGTTTTCCGTCGGGCGCCAGGCCAGGCGGCCTGGGAAAATCGAACTCGCCGAAGGCCACATACTCATCGCCCTGGAGGGTAGTGAAATCAATGCCAGGCAGGGCCAGGAAGTCCGGCGCAGTCGCGTCCTCGCATTCCTTTCGGAGCTGGTTCCATTCTTCGGGAGTGAGCTGGTCAAGCCGTTCGGCGAATAAGACCGCCTGATAGCCTGCTTTCTTCGCCGAGGCAACGTAGTCCGCGACGCTTCCTTCACCGCCGGACTTGCCTGTTCTTGCTCCTGCAAGCACCTTGAAGTGTTTCCATGTGGGTGGAGCGGGAAACTTCTCCGCTGCCCAGTTGACCTCCCTTCCCGGATACTTCTCCGGACGGGTGGCCGGATTTTCGGGCGTCACATATCCGCCGAAGGCGCGGCTCTTTGCCGAGGGCTCGGACAGCCACTTCAGCAACTGCAGGCAGAGCTTACCCGTATCGCTCTTCTCTCCCACGGCTCCCCGCTCCCATACGATGCCTTCCATTGCCGGCCGTCGAGCCCCCCAGAACGTCCAGTTCGGCCAGAGAGCAAGGACGGCTGCACGTCCGCTTCCAGCCGCTCTGATTCCCGCAATGGGCGGATCAGTCTTGTAAGTCGCCGCGACCTTTCCCATGGCACCCGCCTTCGTACGAACGGACATGGCGGACTTCTCCCCGCGCACCACTACCTGCCATGCCTTCCCAAACTTCGGAGCATAAAGCGTCTTCTGGCCATCAGCCCTCCAGGACTGCGCCGGGTAGAAAACCGTCTTTACGCCCTTCGTCACCTGCGAAGGCGAGAGCTGAGTCGTCCACGAATAGCGCCAGCGGATCCCCCGTGTCTGGCGATAAAGGTGCCCCGGGTCCGTGACCTGTTCATCAAGCAGTTCCGCGTCCCAGGACTTCAGAAAGATGTTCGCAGCCACGCGCCCTTTGTCCCATCCGCCCATTCCCATGGATGCCAGAATGCCGCCGCCCGCACGGCAATAAGCATGAAGCGCCTCGCATGCCTCCGTGATCTTTGCAGGAAGTCGTCCCTTTTCGTCGGCACCGGGAATGTCAGTCAGAACGACCACGTTGAAAGGCTTCAGACTGTCAGCCGTTATCGCTTTCCAGTGCAGGGTACCGACCTCGAAGCCGGCTTGCCGCAGGTCGGCTGAGACGTCGTATTCGTCAAGATAGATGAATTGGGAGGAGACGAAAACAATCGACGGAGCCGCATGGACAGGCCCCGGCAGAAAGGCTGTCGAGAGAATCAAGAGGGACAGGATGTGCGAGATGGAGCGCGACAAACCAAATTGCCCTGGGCAGTAGAGGCCGATACTGATTCTAAGAAGAGAGCCCTATTCTGAAGCATGGCCACTAAACATGGACAGACTTCGAATCGTATTGTGCAACGACTGACCAGGCTTGGGAAATCATCGGTACAGAGGACGGTTTCATCTTCCTCACAGCTCGTATGTCAGTGGCCTCAACAGAAAAAAGAAGAAAAACGCTAAAGTTTTTCCAGATCTTCCGATAATCAATAGGTTTTTTTCTGCCTGAAACCGGACGGTATTCCCAACCTGTTCAAGCCGCCGGTTCAACTGAGGCCGAGAAAGTCTCCGGACATCATCCCAGTACGATATCGTTCCCAGACGGTGAGTAGGTGTCCCGATGTTCCCAGTAACGTCATCGGTCGGCCAGCCAGCAGGCCTGGATGGCCACACATCCAGAAATCAATCTTCGTCTCGTTCCGTCGAGACCCGCATACAATCCGCGGCTACCGGTGGCGCGGCCATCGTGATCGATAATCAGTTGGTCGCAGCGGACGGCACGATTCCTGAGAACATCCGGAACCTGCCCCGTGCCGCCGAAAATGATCCACCACCGGCATCCAAGGTCCGGCCTGCACCTGTCCCGGCGTCGAGCTCACAAGTCCGGCCAACTGCCATTCCGGTTCGTAGTTCGCATTCATTCTCCCTGCCGAGAATCGGCAACGGAAGACCGAAGGTCGCTCCCACTTTGACTCCTGCTCAACCGGATCTGACCGTACGGGAAGTCAGGCTTCCTGACTTTGAAGTAAGCAAACCAAAGGAAGTGAAGGACATCGATACCGGCCCCGGGATCATCAGCGCGGAAAAACCCTCCTCTGAAAAAGTCTCGAACGAAGAGAGTTCCGCAGGTACCGATTCTGATCTT
The DNA here is from genome assembly GCA_030740295.1 of Planctomycetota bacterium. Next base: position 7,347 of record JASLXP010001270.1, on the reverse strand, counting down.
CGCCTGCAGAGCCATGATACGGAGGAAAAAGTAAGTTCACTGCTCCGGCGCCTTTCCACCAGCCCCGGATCACTTCTCGTCACACTGAAAACTCCAACGAGCAGTTTCTTTGTCGACGCATAGGGGAACAGACTTATCCACTGGTGGCTTCTGACCAAATACCAGCGTGTGGCCGCTCTCCCCCTCAGGGATGAAACGATTCCAGTGAACCTGGATGCCTGATTCGGATATCCACTGAAGGTAGGTCGTTTCGTCCGCGTGGCTCCAGCACATTTTGCCGCCTTCTACGCCGAGGTAACTTTCGTCTGTCCCTGTCCAGGCCTCGTGCCCAAAGATGGCCAGCAGATAACCACCAGGTCGCAGCCAGCGTGCTATCCGCGTTAACAGTTCGCGGTGTTCGCTGAGAGGTATGTGGATGATGGCATAGAATGAAGCGACGGCAGCGAAGTGCCCGATCTGCAGCTCGACGTCTGAGATATCTGAGCGGATGAAACGCGCAGCGGGTTCTTCTTTGTTGAAGATTCTGTCTGGACTCGGAGCATGTTGCCTTCACCGAGTAACTACATCGTCTGATTCTACAGACTGTCTTGCATCAAAAAGCTGATATTCGCCTCTGGCTATTCCAGGGCCAATATGTGTAACGTGTAAGAACCCTATCCGCGTTCTATCACGAGAAATGTAAAGCATCTCGGCCGGCGTGACAGCCGGCAAGAGACCTGATGTAGAAAAAATACATGCAACAAGTTTTGGCTTCACAGCAAGCACGACACTTCTGGGCTCGGTTGCGACTGACGATGGGCGGCCGACGCTGGTTGTTTCAGATCCGGGTACTTGATCTGTCGAATCCGCAAGATTCACTTCGCACCCCGATGGGAACATGAGCGCGCAGCACGTAAGGGCGGTAAAGACTCTTTTCATTTCAAAAGCCTGACAGGTATTAGCATTAGTCAACACTTCCTGGACGGGCTATGCCATATGGGGCAGTGAAATGCAACAGTGCATCCGTACTCCATCGTTACTCCACTTCGAGCATTCTTTGCACCGTCTCTATGCCCTCGCGGTATCTCGCCGGATCGGCCGGACTGGCCCAGTGGAATCCAGTGCCGGGCGTGCCGTCGTAGCTCAGGTATCGGGTGATTTCGCGCCAGTGCAGCGCGTGGTTGGCCGCGGCCGCGGCTTTTCTGTCATCGAGACTGAGCTGGCTGCCGGTCGCGGCCTGCCAGCCTTCACGGAAAAGCTGCCAACCTCCCTGGTCGCCGTGCAACATGCCGCTAGCGGAGGCCAGTTGCATGGACGCGCAGCCGACCCGACACATCTCCAGATCAAAGAAACCAATGAAACGTCCCTGCTTGACGTGAAGGTTCCCAATGTCCTGGTGATAAAGAACTCGAGGCTGCGAGAAGATGGCCTCCAACTGACTTTCGATGAAGTCGAGGTTCTCCTTCCAGAAGTGATCGCTGAAGTCCGGATCCCGGGCCTGCACGCTTCGACCCAACTCGATGATGCGTCCCAGGTACGCTTCCAACGGTCCGAGCCCGTCATAGTAGCGCGACTCGAAATCAGCTCGATCTGCCGCGCCCAGAGTTATCCGGGTGAGCGAGCCAATTGCGTGGCCGACTTCCCGGCAGGCCCGGCGCCACGGGCCCTCTCCGTCCACTTCGCGTGAGCTGGGGAGATACGTGCCCGGCAGGTAGGACATCACGATCATCCTCGGGCCTGCGTCGTATATCAGTCTTGGAACGAGCCCGGATGGCCCCCAGTGCTTGAATGCGAAGCCCTCGCGCTCCTTCCGCTCCGTATCGCAGAAGACCTTGAAGGCCACGGTCTCGCCATCGCGGCGAGCGAACACCACCCAGTTGGTTACGCCCTGACCGGGCTGATCTACTCCCTGCCGGGTGTAGTCGGGATTCTCGGCAATGAAGGCATCGACCTCTGCCAATGCCTCTTTGCCCTGTTGTTCACGCCATTCATGCGCCATGGGGTATATGCCTTTCAGCAAGCCAGGAGAGTTCGTCAATCATGCCCGAGGCGGCCTTGGGAGACCAAGCCGGCACAGTTCGTCATGAAGTCTCATCCTCTCGTGTGCCGACGCCGTCCGATTGGTTCGACAGTTCGACATCCGTGAACTTCACTCCTTCGCAATGCCGGCAGACGATGGAGTCTTCGCCCGAAGTCTTGATGCTCACGTTGCTGAATCTCACATCTCGAATGATGGTCTGCGGGCTGCCGGTGATTGTGCATGGTCCGCCGCTGCGCATCCGGATGTTGCTGAAACTCAGATCCGACAGCCTTTGCAATTCGATACCTTCCTCCACTACCACCCGTATCGGCAGGTTGGCGCTCTCAATGGTGACGTTCGAGAACAGGATGTCGTGGATGTCCGCGGTCGCGCGGCCGTCCGCGGGCAGATAGCGTTTGGGGTACTCGAATGTAATCCCGTGATGCCTGCTGTGAATGACCAGGTTGCTGAAGGTGGCGTTCCGGATGACTCCATCACCGGGGCAGCCTACCCGAATGCCCTGGCACCAACTGTCGAGAACGCAGTTGGTGATGGTGACGTTCTCGCAGGGAACGGGGTCATCGAACATCTGCCGGATCGCCCGAAGAACCAGGCAATCGTCGCCGGTGCGGATGATGCAATCGCTTACGGTCACATCCCGGCAGCAGTCCAGGTCAATGCCGTCATTGTTTATCATCCTCTGGTCGCCGATCACCTTCACGCCCCGGATGTTGATGCGCTCGCACTTCATCAGCCAGAACGTCCAGCAGGGCGAATCGATGAATGACGCGTCCTCGAACCGCACTTCGCGGCACTCATAGAGCATCACCATTCTCGGTCGCGGAGTGGGCGGTTTGCTGAAAAAGCGGCTGGTTAGGTTCTATGTGTCGTAGAACGCAAGCCCTGAGCCATCGATGGTGCCGTCCCCGGTTATGGCAATATTCCGGGCTTCGACCGCGCGGATAAGGCTCTTGGTGTTTCGTTCCGGCGCAACATCACCGCGGAAACCGTCCGCCACGAAATCCACGTAGTCGTCTACCTCTTCGCTGCCAAGGAGCGTGCACCCGGCCATGAGGTGCAGCTCCACGTTGCTCTTCAGTTCCAGCGAACCGGTGAGGAACCTGCCGGGCCCGCACAGGATCTTCCCGCCACCGGCCTCATGACAAGCGTCGATGGCCTGCTGAATGGCCGCGGTGTTCATCGTCATGCCGTCCGGGCAGGCCCCGTAATCGCTGATATCGAAATGGTGTTTCATGGATTGTCTTGCTCCTCTATTGTGGCAGAGCTCATCCCGCCCGAAACAAGTTCAGGGCGTCTCTGCAAAGGTAATCGCTGGCTTTCGTTTCTTCTTACGTACTCGGCCGCTAGCCCGAATGCGCTCGTTGGCGGCGAAGAGGTCAGGATGGTCAGCCTGCCAGACCGACTCCAGTTCTGCGGCCACGTCGTGTTGCTCCGCCAGGCAGTCGTAAAACTCATCGGGATCGCTTTCAAGATCGAATAGATGGCGCGGCTCGCCGTTCCTGTAAATCAGTTTCCAGCGGTCCGTGCGTACCATGAGATCGTCCTCGAGTTGAGAAAGGGCGTATTGCCGCCAGTCGGATGGAGTCTCCGTGCTTTCCAGCAGAGGAGCGAGGGACCGTCCCTGCACTTGATCCGGAACGGGTAAATCCAGAAGTTCACAAACCGTGGGGAAAAGGTCCACGTGTTCCACCAGTTCATCTCGCTGGCCTGGCTCGATATCTGGATGGCAGAGGAAGAAGGGGATGTGGACGGACTGCTCCCACATGACTGACTTCATGTAACGGCCGAAGTCGCCCATCATTTCGCCGTGGTCTGCGGTAAAGAAGATGATGGTGTTCTGCGACAGGTCCAGTTCGTCCAGCACGTCCAGCACCCGGCCCAATTGCCGGTCGGCAAGTTCCACCAGTCCGTAGTAACCAGACTTCATCACGCGGTGATCCAGCTCCGTCATCATCGACCAGGCAACCCGGTCGCTGGTTTCTTCGTGGGAGGGCCGGGCGTCCGGTGGGCGGTTTACCGGAGGCGGAAGGTCCATGGCGGCGTATTTGGCATAGAGCTCAGCCGGCGGGAAGAAGGGCGGGTGGGGATCGTTGAAGCTGGTCCAACTGAGGAATGATTCCCCCTTCTTCGCCCATTCACACAGGCGTGCAATGGACGCGTCGGCAACCTGTTTGGAATAGGAATCTTCCTCATTGACGACGGAAGGCCCGGCAGTGGCCTGCATCGTGCTCCCGATACTTTCCCAGGCCCTGCGGCTCTTCTGACTACCGGTGAGAGAGGATGTGTCATGAACGATGGCGTCGTAATGCTCGTATCCATGATCCGGAAAGGCATGCTCGCGGCCGTCATTCGTTTCGATTCGCTGCCAATGCATGTGGCCGAAGCAAGCGGTGCGGAACTCATGTCTGCGCAGGTGATGGGCGATGGTGTGCATGCCTTCCAGGGGCAGGACTACATTATTGATAACACCGTGCTGGTAAGGGTACAGGCCCGTAGCCAGACTATGGCGAGTAGGTCCGCAGACGGGCGAGCTGCAGGAGGCCCGGGTGAATCGAACCGAGTGTGCAGCCAGGCGGTCGATGTTTGGAGTGTGAACACAGGGGTTGCCGTGGCACCCCAGGGCATCGTACCGCAACTGGTCGCACATCAGTACCAGCACGTTCATTCGCCTGCCTCCGGCGACTCAAAAATCCAGACCCACTGTCGGCTGATGACCAGCACCTCATCCAGGCCATCGCCGTCGAGGTCGGCGACGATGGTCTGGTAAACATAACCGGCATCGTAGCTGCGGTGGCAGCGAATCGTGCCTTGCGGAAGGGTGTAGCTCTCATCCCAGGGAAAGACGTCATAGAGCTGGCCGTCACCATCCATCAGACGAGGCCAAAGGTCACGACTCCACGCGGGGTCCGATTCGTATGGCAGATCCAGGGTGGGTTTGCGTTGGGCCTGAAATATGACCCAATGCGTCTGACCGTCTCCTCGGGCCCAGCAAACATCGCGGCGTGCATAACCATTGATGTCGGTGCGGTTCCAGAGATGTTCCCCGGTTGTGCTGATGCCATTGAGGCCCTGGTTCTTTTCGTTCATGATGATGCGGACCTCGCCCCCGGGCCCCCATGGCCCCTGGACAGAGTTCTGGCTGTGACCGGCTTCGGTGGACCAGAGCAAGTTGCCCTGGAGATCAGAGGCGACGAAGTCTTTCGAGCCTGAGTATCGAATCTCCATTTCGCCATCGTCATTAACCTCAGCCAGCGCGATCTCGTCCGCATGCTCCTTCACGTAGTCGAAGTCGGGCCCGAAATCGATGGACCAAATCTCATTGAGCTCGTGGTCGAGCAGACTGTATCCGATCAGGAGCTCATCCCGGCCGTCGCCGTTGAAATCACGGGCGATCATGTTGTGGCCAGCCCCACGTATCCCGAAAGGCTCTCGATAGACCGAAAGGTCAGCGTTATAGACGATAGTAGGATTGGAGTACTCCCATGGCTCATATGCCTGGTCGTTGACCTTAACGAGAATCTGCCTGCCCTTCTCCGGTGGCCCAAACTGAGCGGTGTTAATCGTGGCGTAATTGTCGGCCGGCAGTGCCACCGAAGCTTGTTCTTTTCCCGTCCGCCCCTCCAGTATCACCAGGTGTTCATTGCGAATGATCAGGACCTCCGTCTGACCGTCCCCATCAATGTCGTCCACTGCAACCATCTGGGAGCCGCCGTGTGAGGAGAAGGGAATACCAGGTCTGTCGTATGGCGTACCGTCCTGCCAGAGCACGGTGCCGTCGAGCCGGACTGCGGTCAGGCAATAGAGGGCCCTGTCACATTCATCGAGTCCGAGCCGTGGCGCGGTATAGAATGCGCATCGCAACTGGCCCGCGCTCTGGAGTATCAGCAGTTCCGGCTCTCCATCACCATCGATATCAGCGAGCTTGAGGATTCCTCCGCCGAATGCCTCAACGGAAAACTGATTCCGCAGGCGGGCGGATTGCGGAGTGACAGGTGCCTGCCTTTCATGATCTGTTGATTTCATCGTCATACACTTACAGGAATGAGGCTCCAGTTGCAGAACTCCTCTCATGTGGTGGAACGCATTAGTAACGATCCAATGAGTGAACTATTGTTACATGTTACATGTTGGACTAAGAGAACCTCAATGACCGGCCAATACCGTCGGGAGTAAAAGAGAATGAGCTATCAGAGAGAATTTGAAAAGAAACTGAATATCGCTCTCATCGGCGCCGGGTCACACGCGTACAGGAATCTTCTGCCTGCTCTTAATTTCCTGCCGGTAAAACTGCGCGCTGTCTGCGACATCAACACCGAGTTAGCAGACAAGACGGCCGAACAGTATGGCGCGAAGAGCTACGGCGATACACAGGAGCTGTTCAGCCATGAAGAACTGGACGCGGTCATGATATGTGTGTCGCCTCAGCTTCATCCGGAGCTGACCTGCGAGGCGCTCGACGCCGGCCTTAACGTGTGGATGGAAAAGCCCCCTGCGATGCGGGCATTCGAGGTCGAAGAGATGATCCGGCACCGCAAGGACCGGGTGGTGATGGTCGGGTTTAAGAAGGTTTTTATGCCGGCGACCCGAAAGGTCATGGAGATCCTCTCACATGAAGAATGCCTTCCGCTGAAATCGATCCTTGGCGAATTCGGTCTGAACATCCCGGAAAACGGCGAAGAGGTACTTCGCGAGCGACAGATGAACGGCTGGGCGGGGGGAGCCTGCCACCCGCTGTCGCTCATGCTGGCGATTGGGGGCCAGGTCGAAGCCGTCATGACTCACCGGTCTAAACACGGCGGGGCAGTCTGTCTCTTCACGTACGAGTCGGGTGCTGTCGGGAACCTTCACGTCTCAGACTCACCCATGTCACAGCCGATCGAACGTTTCGAGTTCTTTGGAAACGGCTGCCGGGTGGCCATCGACAACAGCAAGCGGGTGACATTTAAGAAGGGCATTTCCTTCAGCTATGGCGCCGGCACGACCTTCGCGCCTGAAGGCCTGGACAGTGGAGCGACGGTATGGGAACCGCAGAATTGTCTCGCCTCGTTGGAGACCAAAATGCTCTTCACCCAGGGCTTCTATAACGAGTTGAAATGCTTCTTCGACTGTGTCATGAGCGGCGAGCAACCGACCGAAGGCTCCCTCGAGTTCGCGTTGGATTTGATGAAGGTGTACGAAGCGACGCTGATATCGGAAGACAACTGGGTCAAGCTGACGTGACGGGGGGCGCCCTTTCCGGGCGCCAGTCCCGGAAAAACCGTAGCTCTGTAACTAACGCCCCACCTTATGGCTACTCGCTGTATAAGTTAACGTCTGCCCGACCTTCA
>JASLXP010001269.1 GCA_030740295.1 Planctomycetota bacterium | reverse complement strand
CTTACCGTCGACCATTTGCAGGAGAAGCGGATCCGCCGCGGAGTCGTCATTGCGGATCAGGTGACGGGCCGCAAGGGCCCCAATTACGGGTACGCTTCGGCTTTCGAAGGCGCACTGACGAATGGCACTGAATGCAGGATCGTTGGACAGGAACGGACCTGGCTGCAGCTCGAACTGGACAGCAGCAGGTCTTGTTGGGTGCCGGCCCCGACGATTGAAATCTGGCAGGGCGGACAGATGTGAAAGCTAATTCAGACGGCTCTTCAGGTTGAGGTCGAATCGTTCAACGATCGCGTCATTGGCGTCTGAATCAAGGAAGCCCGCTTTCATAATGAACTTATCCAGAGCCTTGACGCGTTTGCGGTGCTGCCATCAAGCCGCTTACTCAAAGGGCGGGCTATTGCCCGCCCAACTCCCACTCGATGTCTTTGAGATAAAAGGTCGCGCCGGGCTTGTTGCCGGAGAAGCCGGAGAGAAGGTAATGCGAGTTGGAGTAGTTACAGATGAGGATGTTCTGGATGTCGCTCTTGCCCTGCAGGTGAGGGGTGAAATTGACTGTGATCTGCTGCCATTTCCCTTCGAAGATCGCTGCTGGCGCGCTGCCGATGACGGCTATCCTCTGAGGTTCGTATCCGGGCTGCAGAATCGCTGTGGGTTCGGCAGGGCCGGTCAGGCCGAACTTGCTTGCCCTGACGATTTGGCGTCTGGCGGGGCGAGCCGGATTCTGTGAAAGGGCCCTTTCAAAAAAGAGGTCTACGTTGGCTCGGGGCTCGGCCTTCATCTTGAATTTCAGGACGGCCTGGCTGCCGCGAGCGAGTTTTTCAGGCTTGAGCTTCACTCCGAATGTGCCGCCGGAGAGCAGATTGGTGACCTTGTACTCCCCGGCCTCCGTGCGCTCGATACCCGCGCTCAGCTCGTTGCCGACCCAATTGCTCAGGCGTTCGTCTTCAAAGCGTGGGTGAGTACGCAGAGGGATGTGCTGGCCGGGCGCGTTGACGTCGAGGATCCTGGCGCGGCTGATCACGAATCCGTTGTTGACGGTCCACAAGGCGATGCGGCCTTCGCTGATAGGGTCGTCATCTTCGAAGCGGAGGGCCAGCCGATCCTGGTAATAACACTCGATGACGTTGCCTCGCTTTACCATCTGCACGTGGACCCAGCGGCGGTGGATCTGCTCAAGGGTTCGGTTGCTTCGGTAATCGGCAGGGAGCAGGAACGCTTTTTCGGACGTGCTGGCCACGGTCTCGCCATTTCTGTAGAGGCGCGTCCACGAATTGTTATCTCCGGCAAGCAGCATCGTGTATCCGGAGTAGAGGCTTTTACCGTCTCCGAAGATCGTCATGCCGATGTCTGCGGCACGTTCGAGCGGCTTGGATTCACGTACCATCATCAGGCCGACGTAGGCTTCAAAAATGATGTCTCCTTCGAATTCGTTCTTGTGCCAGAGCGCAGCGACGCTCTTGCTCTTACCACCGAACCATGACCATCGAGGGTCGCAGATCCAGCGGTTCATCGTGCCCCAGTGACCGCCCGCAATTTCCCAATCGGTGGGTGCATCGGTGAAGGTGTAATCCCAATACGAGATGGGTGAGACTTCGACGGATTCAAGATCGCTCATCTGGACGCCAAGCCGGGTGCGTTTCAATGGGTCTTTGTCTTCCCAGTCGATGAGCTTCTTCTTATTCGAAGAGACGATCAGCCGGCTGCCCTCCCGCCGGAAAATGATCGGCAGGATCTGCCCTACAGGCAGCACCTCGGTGGCCTTCCTCAGTTTGTCTCTGAAGAGGGTGAGCTGCTTTTTCTGCGGCTCTATGAAAAGGATGTAGCCCCGGCTGAGGAGTGTGCCGTCGCCGGCGATAATCAGCCGGGTGAGCTTCTGCGGCATCTTGTCAAGCTTTATCTGCACGTCGCCCGGAAATTCAAAATCGTGCCAGCGAACGCCCGTGGTGAGCTGCGAAATCCAGAGGTTGCCCGTCTCCACCCAGGGCGCCATGGCGCCGTCATCGATCATGGCACGGGGAAGCTTGGGGCGCTTCTTTTCCATGATGTCCTGGTAGGTGCTGGAGACGATAACGTCATCGAAGAAAACGCCATCGGTTGCATGTGTGTAGAGACCTACCGAACCGAATGAAAGATCGTCGAGCTCGGCGTGCAGCATCTGCTTGCGGTCGATTTTCCCAACGACGAAGTTCGGCCCGACCTCGATGCCGAGCTTGTAGTACTGAAACGGTTGAGGGCCGCCCGGTTTGGGTGCAGTGGCGAGAACGGTTTCGTCACCGTCGACCACCTGCACCAGCTCGAGCTGATGATGGGGGCCGTCCTCTTTGTTGTCGCCCCACCACCTGAGCATCCGGTAGTTCTTTTCATCGCGCACGTGGAACGCCAAGCCCACCGCGCCCTGCAGTCGTGCTTTGACGGAACATTCAAAATGAAACTGATCCCAGAATGCCGGGCCTGTAGTGATGAGTGATGTATCGGTGATTTCGTAGGGCTCAATCTTGATGCGCTTATCGATCT
>JASLXP010001268.1 GCA_030740295.1 Planctomycetota bacterium | reverse complement strand
CCCAATTCCCATCCTGTCAGCCAGCTTTGCGGAAAGGAGACCAGACATGCACGGTGGTGAAAAGTGGCTCTTGATCGTGTGTGCTTTTGGGATGCTTGCGGGTGACAGTCCGGCTGAGACGAGGCCGACGGAAGGCTACCTGGCCAGGTTTTCGCGCCGTGTGAAGGCGCCGGGCCGCGGCAGGATTGCGCTTCGGATCAATTTTCCCCGGATGCCTGGCGTCGATAGATTGCCGGCTACCTTTGGCGTGCCATTCCCCAGGGGCGCGCTGCAATCCTCCGACAACGTGCGCATGGTGAATGGGGGCGGCCAGGAAGTGCCATGCGCAATCCGGCGCACGGCGTCCTGGATGGGACCGGACGGCGACGTGCGGTGGATCCTTGTCGACGCCCCGATCCGGCGGGGTGAGAAGTATTTTCTGGAGTACGGCACTGAAGTCACCCGGGCGGACGTGAAGAAACGCCTGGCCGTTGACGACGCCGAGGACCGCATCGTGGTGAACACCGGCCCCTTGGAATTAGCTTTCAGCAAGCACGCCTCCGTACTGATCGCTGAGGCGAAACTGCTCGGCCGCACGCTATTGTCGCCCACGACGCAAAAGCGGATGCATCTCGTTGACGAAGCCGGGGAGGTGGCGTTGACCAGCGACGATCCCGGGGATTACCAGATCAGTGTCGAGCAGAACGGACCGCTGCATGCCATTGTGAAGGGAACGGGATGGTATCGCCGCAGATCCGGCGAGAAGCTCTGCCAGTACATCACGCGTCTGCACGCCTACGCGGGGGAGCCTTTCATCCGGATCGTGCACACCTTCGTTGTCGCCTATGACACCGATAAGGTCCGTCTTAAGGATATCTGCATCCCTTTCGTGCTGGATTCAAAAGGGAACGCGCGGTCCTCGTTCGGCATCGACGCGAGCGACTTCTCAAAACATCGAAAGATGGGCGACGGCTATCTCCTCCAGCACAAGCATAACGCCTTCGTCCTTCGCTCTGCCGATGGACAGGAATTGGCGAAAGGCGAGCACGCGCCTGGCTGGTTTGACGTTTCCACTGAACAGGCGGGTCTTACCGTGGGCCTGCGTCACCTGTGGCAGGAATACCCGAAGGAACAGGAAGCAATCGGGAACGAGATGCGCGTTCATCTCTGGCCGCCGCACCGCACGAAGCCACTCGACTTCGACGCCAAAGCGCAGCTCGGCCCCGAGCGTTACGGACAATGGAGCCGCATCTGGCATCAAACACTTTATGAGGGCGGGCTCGACAAGTACGACCAGGCCATGGGGCTGGCAAAGACGAACGAACTGGTTCTGTCCTTTCGCACGGGAGGCCTGAGCCATCCGCCACCGGCCGCAATCTCTCGCTGCATGACCCTGGAAGATCCACTCGTCGTCTCCGCGGACCCGGACTGGATGTGCGAATCCGATGTCTTCGGGAGGATGTGTTCCCGCAAGTCTTCAAGCAGGCCCGACGTGGAACGAAAGATCGAGGCAAGCTACGCAAGCTTCGATCAGTTCCGCCGCGAGCGGGAAGGTTATGGCATGATCCACTACGGCGATATTCATGGTAAGGGCCCAGACAAAGGCTGGCGCCATTGGGCGTCTCGCTTTTACGGATCGCCCCTCATGCCGTGGATCATGTTCGTGCGAACGGGCGAGCCGAGGTACCTCACGTTGGCCATGGACAGCGCAAAGCACGTCATGGACATCGACATGTGCCACGTCACCAATCTGAAATACGGCGACTATGGACGACGTTGTCCCAAGAGCCCGGGCAAGCGCAAAGGGGGGCGGTACGGCGGCGACGGAGGCATCATTCATTACGCCGGACACCTCTATGACCTGGGGTGCGATTCGCACATCGACCAGTGGACGTACGCGTACTACCTGACCGGGTACCGGAGGGCATGGGACATCCTTCACGAGGAAGGGGAGTTTTACATCCAGTTGGACAAAGAGAAGCTCTGCAGCCCCCTCCGTCGTTATGACACCCGCATGACGGGCGGCGCCTTGCGAACCTTCACGACACTCTACCGGGCAACGTGGGACGAGAGGTATCTGGCTCTTGCCCGCCGGGCAGCAGAGCACTATTACACAGGGACGGAACCGGACGGCACCAGCAATAGCCGGACCCTGTATGACGGCTCAGACGTTTACATGACGCCCGGAATGTTCACCTATTACCAGGCGACGGGAGACGAGCGCATGCGCAGCCGCTTCCTGAAATGTCTACGCAAACTGGTGGACTCACGGAAGCCGGTTTATGACGGGCGCCTGTTCTCATACTACGGCCCGGCGATGGCCTACTTCGTTACCGGAGATACGACTTACCTGAACCAATCGGTTGGCTGGATGAATGACTTCCTGCCGTCGCAGGACGGCACCGGAGGCCACCCGCTGCTCACGGTTCACGTCAACTACTTGCCGTACATTCTCGGCGCGCTTGCCGAATGTGAGAAACCGGTTGAACCGGCAACCGTCCCGGTAGCGACGGATTCCGAGTTTCTTCTCAGACGGGACGACCAGGCGCCGTTCTCCATAAAGGCACGCTGGATCTGCTACGAGCCGATTTACTTGACCGGCAGAGCTTTCAGCGACTGGCCGGAGTACTGCAGGAGAAACGGGATCAGTGCGCGTCTCGTTGTTCGGGATGCCGGCTTGCGCACGGTGGCAAGCAGCGACATAGACCTGCCGAAAGAGGCGCCGGGACAGGACCGGGTTGCCGGCGGGCATTCGGGCGATCTGGTTATCAGCGTCCCTGCCGGCCCGCCGGGCGTGTACAGCGTGGCCGTCGAGACCAGTCAGCCTGTTCCGATGCGATTGTTCCTCCTGGAAACTTCTCTCAAGAAGGCCGTATATCCGACAGGCCCGAGCTGCGTTTCCTATGGCGGACGCCACTATTTCAAGGTGCCCGCGGGTTCCAGGAAGTACGGGATGAAGGTCAAAGCGCAAATCCTGAGAACCGTTCTGCGATTGCAGGTCTTCGATCCGAACGGCCGCAGAGCATTAGACTGGAAGAAGGAGGTCGGCTCCAACACCGTAGGCGAATACGAACCATTAGAGTGGGATGTACCGACCGGCGCCGACGGAAAAATCTGGAGCTTTACGGCCGTGCCGACGGATAAACTGGGCGGGCTCTACATCGAGTTCGACGGCCCCTCATGGCTGTCGGCTTCGAATGACGCCTTTTTTGTGCCGAAGGGAAAGCTTCAGTCGCGCGTGTCATTGACAAAGCCGGATCCATTGAGCCCTGCAGCCGGCAAGGCCCTCAACATTCCGGCAGGAAAAGCGCTGACCGTGTCATGCGGCGACAGGATGGCGAATGGGAACTACGAACGTCTGCCGGAGTCGGAGGGGACCATCGAATTCCGTCTTCGACCGGGATGGACCTCGGACGAGATACGCGATATTCAATTCCTGCGGTGTGGAGAGCTTTTCGTCTATCGCCGCGGCTCCATCGGCACATACTTGTACGTGGATGCCAGGGGCAATCAGTCGGGCTTCGTCATGATGCCGGACTGCTGGTATCACGTGGCCATTGCCTGGAACGCCGATGAGAAAGAAAAAGAGAAGACGGTGTTCCGGATGTATGTCAACGGCATAAGCCTCGGGTCCCTTGGCACCGCGGATAACTGGGCAGGTCCCGTCATCAGAATCGGCGCAGAGGTGCCTTTGGACATCGCGGACCTGCGCGTGTCCGACGTTGCACGCTACAAGAAAAACTTCGACGTCATTCCGGCCAGGCCGCGTGACAGACGCACACTCGCTCAGATCGACTTTGCAGAACCCTTGCCCTCTTTCGCCGAGATCAAGTAGGCGGCGGGGGTTCTGGGGCGAGGTGTCGAAAGATGTGTATTTGTCAGAACCCATCACAGAGGACGCGCCGTGTCCGCCGTCCCTGCGTTTTTACCAGCTTCCGCCCCCGCGGCAAGCAGCGCAAAGATGATCATCACCCGTGGGATAGGTCTCTTCTGCACGCTCCTGTGCTGCCAACAGGATTGCGAGCAGTCCTGCGAGAAAGCAACGATGTATCAATTCTATTTCTTTCATATTCTTCCTCAGGTGATCAAAATGACTCCGGGAGAGTCACCCCAGAAAAAGAGCGGGGGTGAGAAGAAGGCCCTGAATCACTGAGCAGCGAGATTCACGCGAATCAGCTCCTTATCATTACGCAGAAAAGCTGATTTCATTGAAAAGGCTGCAGCCGCCCAAACGACCGGACGTCCAAAGACTTCGTTCGTGGGCTCGAGCAGCTTGGCCCGGCTGATCTCGGTATAGCCTTCCGGGGACAGGTCGGCGAGAATGAGATGACCAGTCTCCGCGAACAGGAAGAAGTGACCAGTGGCTTTATGACGAGTCAGAAAAGCGGTGCCGTAACGAGCCCTCCGCTTAGGGGATTCCGTCCCAAGTGTTGGCAAGGTCGTGGTCCAGAGTCGCTTCGCTGTCTTGAGGCTGGCTGCCGTAAGATTACTCGTGTCAATGTCGCAGCCATAGATCACGCCGTCGACGATCAACGGGGTGACATTCGACGCACAGAGCGCCTCTTTGGGCTTCGCTTTCCAGACAAACTCAGCCCCGGGCTTGTCATTGTCGAGCTGCATGAGAGCCCCCACGCGGCCCTTGGCGCTGACGAAGAGTTTGTTGCCTTCCTTCTGAGGCGCCATGATCGACATCCCGTAACTCGGCTTTAGCGGCAGGGACCAATAGACCGAACCGTCAGCCGGATTAAGCGAATTCAGAGACTCCGGATGCCAGATGATAAGCTGATCGACGCCGGCATGATGGATTATCGTGGGCGGACAGTAGCCGGGCTCAGCCGCTGTCAGCGCCCGCCATTTTTCCTTGCCGGTGTTTTTGTCAAAAGCCACCGCGACACTGCCTTTTCCGCCGACCAAAGCGTAAAGCGTGTCCCCATGAATCAGCGGATGAGCCGAGAATCCCCACAGCGGGCTTTTGATCTGGTATTTCGATTTCCAATCCTGCTTCCAGATCACATCGCCCGTCTTGGCGTCGAGACAGACAAAGGCCCCTTCTGCCCCAAGCGAGTAGACCTTGCCATCCGAGACCGTCGGCATACTGCGTGGTCCACCTGGATAGGAAATCGAATAGGGCTGGTCGTAAGCGTGAGACCACAGCTCCCTGCCCGTCGCTGCATCGAAACAACGGACGCGCTCCTGTCCGGTGAGCCGATGACGGCTACCAGGGTTGTTCACCACCCGGCCCGATTTGATGAGGTAGTCGCTCAAGTAGACTTTGCCATCAACGACGCTCGGAGAGCTGTAGCCGTAGCCGACCGGAACCCGCCAGAGGACTTTCGGCCCGCCATCGGCAAAGGATTCGACGATGCCGGTCTCATTCCACGTCCCATCACGATCGGGACCCAGCCAGTGCGGCCAGTCTCCGGCGTGAACAGCGGCGAAAGAAAGAGCGGCAGTAACAGAGATAGCTAGAGTTTTCATGTGATCCTCGTCGTGTAGGCCGCGGCGTCGCCTCTCATGCGCGCTCGCCATCGAAGGTGACGGCTGCGGTGTGTTTCACAGTGCCGGGAAAAATTACTTAAGTCGGGCTTCGTCCGCCAACGGCCAATGAAGACTTTTCGTGTGAAAAGCAGGGACATGATCTTCTTGACCTCGAACAAGACGGCCAGTCGATAGAGGGGCCAAAAGGATCAGAGGTGAGAGTTTCCACATGACAGGCGATCTTGGAGATGGCGACTGGCCGCTTGGAGTGCAGCCGTTACCGTTGCCAAACCAAAGAAACCCAGAGGCTATCAGTGGTCCGACTGGAAACGGCCTGGGCTGACCCAACTGAGAATTCCAGGGCCTTCACCAAAGTGACAAGGAATTGGATCCTCTACACTCTTCCGCCCTTCCATTCTTCCGCCATCCATCATCGATGAGTCGCCTTCCTGCTTTTCTATTCTGTTTTGTGCTTTCCAGTCCATTCGGTGTCCGCGCAGAAGAAACGGAACTGCGTGTCTTCATTGATGAAGACCAGGGCACCATCTCCGCCCTTCGCGAGGACGAAGAGAAACCCATTCTCACAAATCACGCACGTCCGGACTTCCGCCCCTATATTCATCCCGTCGTCGCCCCTGATGGAAGGGGCGTGCTCACTCAGTACAGCCCGGGTCATCACCGGCATCAGACTGGGCTCTACTGGGGCTTTACGCGCGTGAATGGCCGCGACTACTTCCACCATCCGAAAGGTGATTACTGGCAGCGGAAGTCGATGAAGGTGATTAAGGACAGCGGCGCCTCAGTGCAGTGGCACACGGTTTACGATCTGCTCGATGCCAATGGCAAGGCCGTTCTGACCGAGACCCAAACATGGGAGATGCGGGCGAGCAGCAGCGAGTATGTTCTCGATCTTGTTTGGAAAGGAACTGCAATTATCGACATCACGGTGAATCGATACTCCTATGGGGGGCTCTTTCTCCGTATGCCTTGGAAGCGAGGTATCAAGGGCGAAGCGGTTAATGCATCCGGGCGCAGGAATGGAGCAGCCGAAGGGAAGCGCGACGTTTGGGTGGACGTGGGCATGCAGGTCGCCGGCCGTGACGATCTGGCCCACATCGCCATTTTCGATCACCCGAAGAACAAAGGGTTTCCTCTGCCCTGGCGCGTTGATGGCCAATTGGGCGTCGGGCCCGTACGTGCGCGCCTTGGTTCGTGGTCAATAGAGAAAGGAGAAAGCGAGACGATTCGGCACCGCTTCATCATCTACACCGGGGATCGAGATGACAGCGCGCTCAATAGAAAGTGGAGTGACTATACCGGCTTGGCTGAAAGGCCTGTGACTGCGCCATCGAAAGTCACGCTTCGCCCCAGCCTCCCTGCCACGCATCCCCTCTCACTGATCGCAAAGACCATTGGAGAGACGAACGACACAGACATTCAAAAGGACCTGCTGCGCGGCATGTTGGATGGGCTTGGGCGCAGACGTAACGTCGCTCCACCCGCAGGCTGGGCTGAACTGCAAAAAGGGTTCGCCGCCAGCAAAGACCAGGCGATCCGCGATCTGTCGCGAAAGCTGTCACAGATTTTTGGATTTAGAGAATAGAATCCTGTTCAGCGCTCTCAGCGCTGTGGCACTGATTCAAGGCAAAGAACCCGCGGCTGTTGGCATGCCCGGCAGAACCTCGGGTGTAATACTCCTTGTGCGGTCTGATGGGAACTGATCAAAATGTTGCGACTGAACTCGATACCCGTTTTTCTTTACCACATGGACATTTCCCACAGCCTGCCATGGGGCAGATTTCCAATCCCACGTCGCCTGTTCGGCCTGGGCCTCGTTTCTTGCTGGATGGCGGTGTTCGCCGGCAAATCCGCGATTGCAGGCGAACTCCCCCCTGCGCCGGAGGGTTGCTTTTCGCTCGTCGTCATTCCCGATACCCAGCATTACAGGGGGCGCGGGACCAAGAGGGGCGGAGAGGATGCAGAGCCGCTGAGCAACAAGGTCTTCGATGGATGGACAGATTGGATCGCCGCCAACCTGGACCGGCAACGCATCGTCTTCGTCAGCCATGTCGGCGACATCGTGGACATCAACAATCGGGAGCAGTGGGCCCTCGCGCGGCGCTGCATGGACAAGCTGCACGGCCGCGTGCCCTACGGCATCTCGGTCGGTAATCACGACATGACCGGCGGAGGCGACTCCTCGCTGTTTCAAGAATTCTTCCCCAAATCTCGTTTCACCCGGTTTGGTTGGTATGGCGGCTGTTTCGAAAAACCGGCCGACAAGGTCGCCATCTCCGGTAACAACGCTAACAGCTTTCAACTGTTCGAAGCGGGCGGGATGAGATTTATCGCCCTACATCTGGAGTGCAATGCGCCCGATGATGTCCTCCAATGGACGGATTCCGTCCTGCGTCGGTACGCCGACCGACGCGCGTTGATCACCACTCACATGGGCCTCGGGCCGCGTGACAAACCGAAGACCAGCCGTGATTATTTCGACGCCCCCAAGGGTCGGATGACCTGGACGAAGCGTCACGGCAAGCGCGGCAACTCGCCGCAACAGATGTGGGACAAGTGTTTCCAGAAACACGCCAACCTGTTCCTGATCTGCAGCGGCGATCAAAGCCGGACGCAGGCCATGCGCCTGAAATCCACCGGCCGGCGTGGCAATAGTGTACACGAGTTGTTATCAGATTATGGTGCGAACGGTTTGCGCGTCATGCGATTCATCCCGGCGAAGAACGAAATCGAGGTCCGCACCTGGGATCCTCTGAAGGGCGTCCTCTGTAAATCGACCACGATCGTCAAGGATGGCGAGCAACACCAATTCACGCTCAAATACGGCATGGCCCGGTAAGCGGACGCCCGCGGACATCGATGAAGCATGTGGGGTGAAAGAGTTGAGAAGAAGTGCATAAAACTGTTCTGGATTGCATGTCGCATTGAATGAGAATAGCAGGTCACGGTGGTACTGGTAACGAAGAAGATCTTCGCCTGCTGGCTGGTGTTACTTCTTCAAATTTATCTTTGCGGTCGGAATCTCATTGACCGTGTAATACGCCTTGGTGTGCAGGAGAGGTCTCCCATCTTTGCTTCTCACCTTTGCGAGGTCGAATTCGTGAATGTGTCCTTCCTGAATACCTTTCACAGCCAGCCCAACGCTCAGCCCATCCTGGGAAACTTTCGAGCTGGTAGTCTGCGGCGTGGAGTGATCGACTTCGGGGCTGCCATAGCCGCCGGTGAAAATGTGCGTGTAGGAGGTGAGTGAGTAGGTGTCCACCTTCGCAGCCACCACTGGCTCCACTGGGAGCGTGAAGGTGAGGAGGAAGCCATCGGGGCGAATGTTGATCTCCTTCAGCTCGAACGGAATCTTGCCCGTCCAGTCCAGGCGTTGGATGGCGAAGGGCGTTTCGCCGCGCACGGGCCATTGCCGGCTGGTGGTGAAGCCTCCGGCGACCAACTGTCCCTTCGGCGAAAACTCGACGTCCATGATGCCGGTGGCCAGTCCTTCCCGGAACGGATAGCAGGCGCCCTGCCATACGCCGTTTACCCGTTCGGTGGTCGCCCTCAAGATGATGCTCAGGGTGTAGTCGCCCAGAAAGAACTGATTGTCGAAGGGACCGAATTTGCCCTTGGTCTGATTCAGACGAAAGCCTGAAATCGAGCGTCCCATTTTTCTGTAAGGAAAAAGAACCACGGGAGGCACCAACTCCTTCACCCGTTTCTTCTCGATGGCAATTCGTGAATTGGGGTTGGGCTCCAGGGCAGGCGTGTCCATGCCTTTGGCAAACGGATACCAGTTGTAGCTCGCAGGGTGACCCAGGAATCCGCCGGGCTTGAGGTGCTTAAGCGAACAGGAGCCGTTCCAGGGCCCCTGGCTTTCGATGCAGAACATGACGCCTTGCTTATTTGCGTTCACTCCGGCAGGACTCCGCAGCCCGCTGCAAACCGGAATCATCTTTCCATCCGAAGTGACCTTCACGGCCCAGCCGCGAAACAGATTGTGGGAGCGGTAAGAGCCGCTCAGTCCGAGGGCCACCCAGATGCTGCCTTCCGCGTCATGTTTCGATCCGAAGGCAAATTCGTGTCCTGCGGCATAGCCCCAGTTGTTGCTGAGAGTGTCGAAACGATCCGCCGTGCCATCACCGTCGGTGTCGGTCAGTCGAGTAACCTCAGCATCTTGAGTAATAGTGAGCGAGTTATCTTTCCATGAAAG
>JASLXP010001267.1 GCA_030740295.1 Planctomycetota bacterium | reverse complement strand
TCATGAATTCGGCGAAGCTGTCGCAAACTTCCTCGAACTCGCCGGTCTCGTGGTCAAAGAATAAAACCGGTGGATCGTCCTCGCGTAGATCGACGAGATATTCGTTGCCAAATCCGTCTCCAGCAAATGCGAAATGCTCCTCAGTACCCGGCCATCGATTCAGGAGGTACTCGGAGTCTACTGGACAGTAGTTGATGATTGACCAGGAAGTGGAGCCATCAGGTGGAACTACCTCAAAGTCCGATCGTGTCAGCTCGGCAGTGTTTTCGTAGAGTGAGCGAATCACTTGCGGCAACGCATGGCCGAAATGCTCCTCGACGGCAGCAAAGTCTGGGGAACTGAGTCGCTCGAGAAACTTCTGGTGCAGCAATTCCACCTGCTCCCTCGATGGAAACTTAAACAGAATTTTGTCCCGTAGAATGAGAACTAAAGGCGGCAAAACTACATAGATCGCCACGATTACCAGAATCGTCAGAAGTACATCCTTCATGTGCGGCCAGAATTCTTTCAATCATTGCTCATAGCTGTTTCATTCGGGGTTATCCCTTCCCTATCTCAGAAGTCAAGACCCACAGACCACCCAGAATCCGCACCTCAGGACAAAGGAGGCGTTGACCCCTCTGAGCGGCTCTAAAGCTATCCGGCAGACGCTTTGCCAGTTCGAGCCCCTTGTAAAGGAAACTATTATTTCGTAGTTTTGGAATGCGCGACATCCATCCGGGGATTTCAGCCTTGGAACCAACACACTCTCGAAGGGGACAGCCATGGGAAAGATAAAAGGTCCTGCAATCTTCCTCGCCCAGTTTTTGAGGGATACACCGCCCTGTGACAACCTGGACAATATCGGACCCTGGGTCGCGGGCCTCGGGTACAAGGGGATACAGATTCCAGGCTGGGATGACAGGGTGATCGATATTGATACAGCCGCAGAGTCCAAGGACTATTGCGATGAATACGCAGGAAAGCTCGGAGCGATGGGCCTGCAGCCGACCGAAGTGGGGGCGTACCTGGCCGGTCAGGTACTCGCCGTTCACCCCGCGTACGAGAAGATGTTCGCCGCTTTTCATCCTCCGGGGCTGACCGGGCAGGCGAGGACGGACTGGGCGACGGACGAATTGAAGAAGTGCATTCTTGCGTCTGCGAATTTTGGGCTTCGGAATATACCAACTCTGTCCGGCGGATTTGCCTGGCACATGGTGTATCCCTGGCCCCAGCGTCCTGCCGGCATTATCGAGGAGGCCTTCAAGGAGCTCTCCAAACGGTGGAGACCGCTGCTGGACATGGCCGCAGACAAAGGCTGCGTCTTCGGGTACGAGCTTCATCCGGGCTCGGACGTTTACGACGGCGCGACTTTTGAACTGTTTCTGGAACACACGGACGACCATCCGGCTGTCTGTATCAATTACGACCCGAGCCATTTCCTGCTCCAACAGTTGGATTACCTCCAGTTTATTCAACTCTACGGCGGCCGGATCTCGGGATTTCACGTAAAAGACGCGGAATTCAATCCTTCGGGCCGGGTCGGAGTGTACGGGGGTTACCAGTCCTGGGCCGGCCGTGCCGGACGCTTCCGCTCTCTGGGAGATGGGCAGGTAGACTTTAAGAGGGTCTTCACTCTCCTGACCGAGGCCGGTTTTGACGGATGGGCCGTCATGGAGTGGGAATGCTGCGTGAAGAGCCCGGAGCAGGGGGCTGCGGAAGGGGCGCCGTTCATTGCGGAACATATCATCGAGGCTACGGACGTTGCATTCGATGATTTTGCGGGCGGAGAAAGTGATTCCGATACGAATAGAGCAATTCTGGGACTGAATTGAGTCTGGAAGAGCCCATCAGCGATGCGGTTCATTTATTTTTCCACCTTTACGCAAAACTAGCTTGCCACACCGGCAGGCTCTCCTATAATATTCTTTCCTGAGTGGCGACGGTCACTCAGCAGTCCCTGCAATGTTCCACATCGCCGCCATCCCGTTGCAGGGCACTCGCCCTGTGCGTTCATTCGCACAGGGCCTTTTTTTTGGATCAACTGTTTCAGGCAATTGGCCGCACAAGGGACTGGATGTCCCAGATCTGAAAAAGTGCCTAAAACCGTACAGCCTTGGATTTGGAGAGGCCCTCAGCAATACGCCACGTAATGACATTCGACGTGCAGGGGGAGAGTGCTATGCTGCATCCGGATATGGCGAATGTCATCAAGGACTGACCTCACCGCCCGCACCGAGCATGAGTCCTGCATCTCTCATCCTGTTTTGCTCTGCATCTTCGTTGTTCGCCTCCGACTGGCCGACCTTCCGAGGTGACAGCAGCAGAAGCGGGTATTCACCTGACGAGCTGCCGGCGGAGCTGTCCCTGCTGTGGGTCAGCAAGTCCAGGCACCTCCCGCGCCCTGCCTGGACTGACAAGCGGATGTCATTTGATCGGGCCTTTCAACCGATCGTTGCGGGGGGGATGCTCTATTACGCCAGTTCCGCGGACTGCAAGCTCTATGCACTGGATGCAGCCACGGGTGAGGAGCGGTGGACGTTCTTCTCAGACGGCCCCGTCCGGTTCGCACCGCTTGCCTGGAAAGATCGAATCTTCTTTGTCAGTGACGATAGCTACCTGTATTGCCTGAACGCAGAAGAAGGCTCACTGCTCTGGAAAGTTCGGGGCGGTCCTGAAGACAGTCTGCTGCTTGGTAACGACCGGATGATTTCGCGGTGGCCGGCACGGGGCGGCCCGGTCATTGCAGATGACACGCTTTACTTCTCTGCCGGCATCTGGCCGTCAGAAGGGATCTTTCTGCACGCGGTCGATCCTGAATCCGGCAAATTTCTGTGGACGAACGATACCGCCGGTTGGATGTACATGGGACAGCCACACGGCGGCGCAAACGCGTTGAGCGGCGTGTCTATTCAGGGCGACCTGGCGGTTGCCGGAGATGTCCTTCTTGCTCCCAATGGACGCGCTGTGCCAGCGGGTTTTCGACGCAGTGACGGAAAGTTTCTCTACTTTCATCTTCAGAAAAACACAAAGCGCGGCGGGGCCGAAATCGTTGCTGCAGGCACGCTGTTCTTTAATGGCGGCGGCATCTATAGACCTGATATCGGGCAGTACGTCGGGAAGAGCGCTCCCGCATCCCTGGTCGCGGTTACACCGGAAAAGATATTCAGCATCAAAAAACAGATCGGGAAGGCCGCCGGGACTTACCTGTTTTCCATCGAACGGCAGAAAGTATGGAAAGAAAGTGCCAGCTCCGACCGAAAGGGAAACCAGGTGACCAGGCGGGTGCTGAACGCCCTTGTCATCGGTCCGAAGCTCCCGCATGCCGCCACCAGATTCATTGTTGCCAGCAACTCTCTGGTCCTCGGAAATGAGGGCAAGGTCAGCGTGGTTGATTCAACTACCGGCGAATCTGTGTCCAGCGTATCTGTCGAAGGCAACCCCGTGGCGATGGCTGTGGCGGACAGCCGGTTGTATGTCAGCAATGAACTGGGGACGATCTACTGTTTTGGCGAAGGCGATGGCCAGACGAAAATTCATGAAGCGGCCGAAACCACGGCTGAAAGTGGCGATGACGCTCCGAGGCAGCCTGATGATTTTTCCAGGGCGACCGATGAGATCATTCGGAGGTGCGAGGTCACCGAGGGTTACTGCCTTGATTTCGATTGTGGAGAAGGCGATCTTACTCTCGAGCTTGCCCGCAGGACAAAGCTGCAGATTTATGCGGTAGATTCCAATCCCGAATCCGTGAAGAGGGCTAGAAGGAAACTTGACGATGCCGGGCTCTATGGCGAGCGTGTGACAATTGTCTTGAGCAAATCCGGGCATGCGCCGTTCCCAAATTATTTTGCCGACCTGGTCGTTTCAGGACGAAGCGTCGCTGGGAAGAATGCAACGTCTTTTCGTTCTGAAGAAATGGCGAGAATGCTCAAGCCTTACGGTGGCATGGCACTCATCGGCCCTCCTGGAAAGATGCTGGAAAAGAGGCGTGGTCCATTAGCGGGGGCCGGCGAGTGGACTCATCAATATAGCGGACCTGGGAACACCACCTGCTCCAAGGATTCAATCGTGCGCGGTCCTCTGGGCTTGCTCTGGTTTTCTGACTTGAGCCTGGGTATGCCCAATCGCCACGGCCGCGCGCCGGCGCCGCTTTTTTTCAAAGGACGAATGTTCATTGAAGGAATGGACGGGATCAAGTGCGTGGATGCCTACAACGGGCGGTACCTGTGGGAGATACCTCTCCCGGGCATTCTGAAGCCGCTGGATCAGGACCATCTGATGGGCACCGCAGGAACGGGCAGCAACATGTGCGTTGCCGAGGAGGGCCTGTTCGTGGCGACGAAAGGCAAGTGCCTGAAAATCGATCAGGCGACCGGTGAAGTGATGGCCGAATACCACGCTCCAGGGGCGGGAGGAAAGGAAGAGAACACGTGGGGCTTCGTCGCCTGCACGGG
>JASLXP010001266.1 GCA_030740295.1 Planctomycetota bacterium | reverse complement strand
GGCCCCCTGCCTGATAACACCATTCAGGAGCTTGAGCCCTGAATGGCCGAAGTTCTTGATTCCCACCGCGCCCTTGTGAACATAACTCATCCACTTGTCGGTGAATGTTTCTGCAGGAATGTCCTTGTTGTGATAAGTGATGGAGTGGCCGTTCAGGTCTAAGGCGATGTTTGCCGCGCCGATCTCAATCGCTGTGCCGTCTGCCGTGATGTCTTCAGTAACGACGTAAGTCGCTCCCGGCCGGTCCAGGATGTAAGGAGGGCCATCCAGGTCGCCAGGAACGTGCACCGCCGCCGCCAGCGCGATCGTCTTGAACGTCCGGGTCTGTGAGGCAAGTCGATTACCACGCTCATCCACAGAGACTATTCGGTAGTGATATTGGGCCTTTGGCTTCAGGTCGGTCAGGTAGTGAACATGAACGTAGAAGGGCCTCCTTCCGGGATGCGTCTTCTCGCTGCAATCGGGCGTCAGTCCGTACTCCACGTGCGCTCTTGCCGGCAGATTGGTCTCCCACGCAATGCAGGCTGAAGTCTCAGACGCGTGCAGCCAGGTTCCTTCATCGATGACGGCGAGTTCCCTGCCATAGAATTCGTAGACCATCGGTTCTTTCTCTGCCCCGAAGTGCGCCAGACAGAACTGCTCCCACACTTCATTGACAACTTCCGGTGGAGTGCTGGCCTTCATATTCCCCAGCCGTTCACCTGATACCTTTTGTTCGTCCCTCACCTGTGCCGGCAGGCCATGCTGCGTGACAAGGAAGAGAAGAAGGCCCCGACGCAGAATGCTGCCGCCGGAACATCTGATGTGACTCATGACACGGTTACTCTTCTTCTGCGGGGAGTTCACACCGAGTAGCTGTGAACTGCTTTGGTTCTGCTTTATCGCTCAGACAGCTTTTTGCCGATCCGACGTCGCAGGTCCAGGAGTTTCGATGGCTCCTTCACATGGCCTGTTACGCCGGTGACGATGACTTCTCTGGCCTCTTTCACCAGGGACGCCGCGACCGGATCGGTCTTACTGATCCCGGACAACAGGTGCAGGTACTCGTAGTCTTCAAGACCGTCTCGAAAAGACTCCAGACGGAGGCTGGAGAGCGGCATCCCGTCAGGGCCAGGGTACATGAGGAGGCCGTCGCCATGCGGTTTCCGGAGTTTCCATGCAGTCCGTGTCCCGTCTCCGTTCTTGACCCAGTCGCGCTTTCCGATGTTTTCGCCCCACTGAAACATGTCCCAGTATTCGAAGCCTTTTGCGCCGACGCGGAAGCCGATCCAGGGAAGGATGCGAGCATCGAGAAGTGGATACTCGATGAAGAGGTTCGGATGCACGCTCGGGTAGATGCAGACTGAAAGAATGATTTCGCTCCCCGCCTTAAGCTGATCCGGGCCGCCGGCCCTCTCGTACTGGCCGTAATACAGATCCCAGATGTTGGCATGCCCGGAAATCGCCTTCACGCCACTGGGCTCGTTGAGGCATTGCACGACGGGGACGCCAGGCACGGCTTGCTTGCACAGCTTGTATAGGGCCTTGCAGATATCCCATTCGCCTTTTGACCTGGCAGCTTCATCGATGTTGTAAATGATGGCCTTCTCCAGGATGCCCCTGTGCTTGAGGTGATCGGCGTAAGCCCTGAGGAAATCGGCGAAGTCTGTTTTCCATTTCTTCGTGTAGTCCCCGCCGCCCCACTTTTTGAATCGCGGCACTATGGCCATTGGAAAGCGCGACAGGCCATGTTGCTTGAAGATGTCGATCCATCGGTCGAGCTCGGAAAAATCATATCCCCCTCCCGCCAGCTTCGGAGGCTTCGGCCTGGCCCACGCCCAGCCGTTAAGAAGATCGGTCGGAGGAAGGCCGCGTTTGCATGCCTTGATGACGAAACGCTTCATGATCTTCTGGTCTGGGTCGCTTCCATAATGCCGGGCCACGAGTTTCGGAGAGCATCCAAAAGCAAAGGACGTATAAGTGCGCCGTTGAGGCAGAGCGAAAGGAAGTACCTCCACATGGAATGGTATTTCGATCTTCGATGAGTTGGCAGTCACTGAGATCTTGCCTGAGTATGGGCCAGGCTTCGTGTCTCCACGGGCCGTGACCGTCACAAGGAGCGGCTGGGCTTCGCCCGCTTTCACATCGAAAGCGGCATTCGGCAGCAGCGGATCCGGCCACCAGCCGAGCTTCTTCGACTGGTAAGGACGTTTACCCGCGGTCGTATCCACATAACCGATCAGACTGATGCGCACCTGTTCCGATGGGAAGGCAGCCCCGGTCTCCTGCGACTTCAGATCCCCGCTGAGGGAAACGCGGACATTGTTCAGTGGTCTGTCTGCGGAAAGCACCACCAACTGCGCGGCTTCAGATTCATTCTGTGCCAGCGTAATGTGCATCGACTGCGCAATGCTGCCCTGGAAAGGCTCGTCGAGAAAGACTTTCTCCACACTGTGCGTGACGCCTAGAACAAATGTCCCGTCTCCGCGTTGCCGGCCGCTGAGGGCAGAAAGAGCTCCCTGCTTCAATGATTTGGTATCTGCGTTCCGCGGATCTTTGAGCGCATCAAGCAGCGCTGCTTCGATGTCTTTGCATGCCTTCATAGATTCGGGAGGCGAATCCGTTAAACCAATGCCTTCCCTCACGAGTCGCAGTAGTCGGCGTAGTTCGTCCTTTACCGCGCCACCGGGATCAGGCCGGACCACCGCGGCGCTGATGTCGTCGAACAGAATGGAACCGGTGCCCCAGTTATAGAACCAGAATTGAATCGCAGGTTTGGTCTGTCCGTTCTTTCCTTCAGGGACTCGGACACGGGTCTCGAAAAGCGTCCAGTCCTTTGCACTGCTGTCCACATTGATCTTGTGCCAGCCCTCACCTGGATCACCTTCGAACCACACCGATACGCCACCGTTCAGTTTTTCTGCTTTCGCCCAGAATCGGAATCTGAGGATGCTTCCGGCTTTGATGACGACATCCTGAAGGTTGTGAATATCGCCCCGACCGGCTTTGCCGGCTGTGATCTTCGCCGCCATTCCAGTGCGGCCCGGCGCGAGTTCGAAAGAGTGCTTCCCACCGAGCATCGAACGAGCTGCCCAACCAACGAAGGGACAATTCGTTCCCCTTCCTTTTTCATCAAAACTCCCATTCCGAAGGAGGTCCGGCCCGACGATTTCGTGCCCGCTGCTGATCAGCTTAAACTCCTCATCCGCCATCCTGGCCGAGGCAATGTCGAATCCGCAAAAACGACAATTCCGCACATCCCTTTCGTGACCACCACGGCAATGCGGACAACGGACGTCGCCTTTGCTGGCCGCGATGTCACGAGCGAGCGTTCCCTTCTCATCGCCCATTGCGACTCCTTTGCCGGCTACACTTTTCTCATTGCGCTCGAAACGCAGGCTGTCGAGCCAGATTCTTCCGGGACCGAACAGGTAAAGGTAAAGCCTGGCGTCGATAGGTTGATCAAGTTTGTAGTGTCGTTCGAATGGCTTCCATCCGTAAGTGCCTGCGGGAAGATTGTCCAGGAACAGTTCCTTCTGCGGAGTCTCAAGGCCAATCAGAAAGGTCCGCTTCCATCGGCCGGCACGCAGATTTATGGCACGAACATATCCCTTAAGTGAATAGCTCCCTGCAGGCAGTTTTCCCAGGTCCTGCTTCAGTGCGATTTTGCACCTCGCGCTGGATTCGAATGCAACGGAACGACCGCCGCTCTGAACGAATCCGGAATCAAGCCTGATGGAACACTCGCCGCTCCACTTCTGAATTCTCCACGGACCAAGTTCAGCGGCCTCGAATTCTCCGTTGCGGATGTACTCCGCACGACCTGATGGAACCAAACTGAGCAGTAGAGCGAGTGTGATCATTTGAGGCCCGTGGTGTTTACCATTTTAAGATTGCAGAGCAATTGAAGGATGAGCAGGGGAGATCAAGCCGAGAGATGATCCGATCGAGGTCCACCTCGCGAGGCTAGACCACTCTCTCCCGCAGGTGATGGAATATCTCCTCCAGTTGGTCGGGGTACGCCTCCTGCACCTCCCTGACCTTCGCTTCGACCTCGGTCTTCACTGCCTGCTTCTCCATATCATCCATGCAATGGTAGTACCCCAGCCGTTTCCCGAGCGTGTAGTTGGTCCGCTCGTCCTCCGGCATATTGAGGTACCGGTCCATGATGGCCAGCAGCCGTGGCTTGTCCTTCGGGAACTGGCCTCGAGCCTCCATGAGCAGGTCAACGCCGTGATGGTTGACGTAGTAGCTGGTGATGCCGTCAAGACTTTCGATCAAGAGGCGCTGTTCCTCGATGATGTTCTTCTCTGTCTGCAGTTTGTAGGTCCCTTCCTCCATCTGCCTCTCAAGCCCCGAGCCATGCTTCACGCCTATGGTCAGGACCCGGATGGCATCGGGGTTGATTTCGTTCAGTACCCGAGCCGTCTCCGTCGCGTGCTCCTCCCACAGTGCGGTACCTCCCAGCCCGAGAATGATGAATTCGGATATTCCCATCCCCGCTGACTTTGCCATCTGCGCGGACTTGATGATGTCCGCGGAAAGGACTCCTTTCCTTACGTTCTTGAGCACCTTGTCTGAGCCCGATTCCATGCCGCAGTAGAGCAGCGTGAGTCCCGCGTCGTGGATGTCCTGGATTTCCTGAGGGCCCTTCCTGATCATGGTATAAGCACGGCCGTAGCTGGACACTCGTTCGAGAGAAGGGAAGTGTTGCTTCAGGAAGGTAAGGACCTCTAGAAGGTCCTTCGTTTTCATGATGAAGCTGTCGCCGTCCTGCAGGAAACACGAACGGAACGGATGGCCCCCGTAGTACTCGGCAGCCGCAACGATGTCCTTCTTGATGTCGTCAACGGACCGCATGGAAAACTGCATGTCCTCGAAGTTAACGCAGAACTCGCACCGGTTCCACGGGCACCCGCGGGTGGTGCGGATCAGCAGGCTGTCGCCCTCATCGACCGGTCGAATGGGGCCCAACTCAAACGGTGCGCGCTTCATCATGATTTTTCCTGGACCTCGCCGGGCAAAGGGAAGAGTCTTTCATGGCCATCCTCGCCGATCCATTCTGGGTCCCGTGTGGCGCAGATCAACTGGGGCGTGGTCTATACCCTCTTTCGGAGGCCACAGATCTGTGGCCGTTTCCTGGCAATGGGGACGCTCCCCCCACCTGGAATCGGCCAATCGCAGCACGAATAAAGCAGTCTGCCCAAATGCTCATGGTTCTCCTCATCAGTCAACGGGCCGGTAAGCGCTTCGACCACTTCCACCATGACCGCCCGGCCGGTTACCGGATCGTCACCATCGACGTATGCCCTGAGCTCGGCCGGCGGCTTGCCCATGACGGGCTGAGGCACAAAAACGAATCGCTGGTCAGGAAGGCCGTTCGCAAAAGCCGATTGCTTGACGGCTGTCTCGAAGGCATCGGTCTGTATCGAAGCGGTGGGGATTCCGTGCTGGATTTCCAGCATCAGACAATAGCCGGCGACCGCCGGCGCGCAGGTACTTCAATGGCCGATGGCGACGACCGCGGCGTCGCTTTTCTCTTTCAATTCCCCGATCAGCGCATCATCGTCCTGGGTGTAAACGCCGGACTTCCTCTTGAGGACCGTGTTCACTTCGGGCATGTGTTCATTAAACCAGCCCTTCATTTGCTGAAGAAAGATATCGCCGTCATCGAAACGCATGTC
>JASLXP010001265.1 GCA_030740295.1 Planctomycetota bacterium | reverse complement strand
GCTTCTGATGACCGGTCTCATGCTGTGCGCGCACTGGATTCCGGCCTGGCCGGTGAATCCGGGAGCGCTGGTCGTGAGCTTCCACTGGGCCGGGCAGGTGCTCTGGTCGAGCGCGGTCTTTGCGCTGATCACCAAATGGCTGATTCTGAAATACGGGGGAGTCGGCATCTTTCGGAATGCGCGGCCGTTCTTCTATGGCCTGATCCTCGGCGAGGTCGTGACCACATGCATGTGGGTCATCATCGATGGCATTACGGGGACGCCGAATAATTACCTGACGTTGTAGAGCGGGAGGGCCTGTTCTTTCTCGATTAGTTGGAATTACAGGCACATCGCTAATGTGCGGAAAGCTGACCAGTTTAATGCAGCAGCAGTTCTGTTCGGCCTGCCGGGAGATTTGAGTATCCACACCCCACTGGAGGTATTGACGTGAATCACCAGACGCTTGATGAATACTTGGCGGAAGTTGACAAATGGAAGGACGAGGTCAGCACTCGGAGCCTTTCACTCTCATCGGAAGAGAGGCAAGAAATGGGGAAGAAAGCGCGGAACCGGTTGGAAGCTCGTCTGGGCAGAAAGCTTGAATGTCGCGAAGCTCCCAAGATTCGTCGGAGAAGTTTGCACAAAGTGCAAAAGACGTCCTGACCAATGTCACTCAAATTCAGCCAGATTACAGGGCAGAGCACGTTCGAAGAGACTATGGATGTATGACTCAGCTCTGCCTCCGCAGGATTCCTTCCCGGAAGAAAACAACGGCCCTGATCCCCAACGCGGTCAGGCCCAGGTAGATGAGCATTGAGATGGAGTATTCCATCCCCTCAAAGCTCCGCGGCCAATGCAGCGCGGTATTCAGACAGCCCGCGGGGCTTAGATAAGAAGCGAGCGTCCTAAGACCGTCGGTATCAAGGGACGGGATCAGGATTCCCAGCCAGACCAGGATCTGAGGCAACAGAATCAACACCACGAAACATCCGAGAGTGGTGAGCATGGCGCGGGTGGGGTTGAGCACCAGGCAGGATATCGCCACCCCAAGCGTCACCATGCCGCAGCCGATGATGGCCACGGTGATCCAGAACCATAGAAGCCGCGGAATATGCATATCGATGAAAACGAGTGAAAAGAAAAGTCCATAGAGACAGATGCTGGCCATCTGAACCACGGAGGTAAGGAAGAGCGCGGCCATCAGGCCTGCCGATCCTTTCGGCCCCACCCGCATTAGCTCCAGGGTTCGACGTTCCCGCTCCCTGGCAAGATTGGCCGCCGCAAGCATGGCGGTGATGCCAATGGGCAGCAGGCCGAGCAAGTAGAGCAGGAATCCGGATGCGTCGCCTAAATCAAAGATAGTCCTATTGACATGTAAGGGGGCAATGACACTCAGCACGAGGACCAAAGCTCCGCATCCGGAGAGGAAGCCTTTCTGTTCGGCCCAGCAGCGCCGAGCAAACGGGCTGAACATACCCAGCAGGTATTCGAAGACCTTGAATCCGGCAATGTCTGACACCGCCTGCCACCCTTCGGCTGCGACCCCTGCCTGCGGAGCGGCCCGCTGCCTTTTCAATTGCCAGGCACAGATGCCGAGGATGGCCGCAGTCAAGCTGATGACGAATACTACCTGCAGGACCAGAGGGGCAACGGTGGAAACTGTGATGAAAGGAATGAAGCCAGTCTTGTCCAGAACTGCGTAAATCCCTTGAGCATTATCCTTCACCGGAATCCACCTGGGTGCCACCTCCGTAACGGCGAGCAGTGATTCCATCGGACTCGACCAACCCCACTGGGACAGGATCTGTTGGAGATGAATATCCAGCCCCAAAGATCGCCACACATCAGGCGACGGGATCACGAGGAACAGACCAAAGATCAGGTAACCGGCAAGAATCGCGGTAGCCGCCTTCCTGCAAAAGGAAGACGCGAGCAATCCCGCGGCCGCGCCCATCAATGCGATCATGGCCAGGTATGCGTGCACCAGCGCGATCTCCCGCAGCGATACTCCGCCAAGTAACGCGGTCACACCCAGCACCGGCATCCCGGCAATGAGGAGCAGCAGCAGATGAATGAAACCGACCTGCAGCTTAGCCCAGGCCATTCGGAGCTCAGACATCGGGCTGGCAATCATGATTTCGAGAGTGCGCCGTTCTCTTTCCTGCGTCAGGAGCTGGCTCGTAAGGGCCGGGCTGATGAGAAGGAGCAGACCCAGTTCACCAACGGAAAAGAAACGGAACAAGGTCCGGCCAAGCGTGGAAATCTGATCGAAGGGAATGCGCGGTTCATTGAAATAGCTGATCACCCCCAACTGCGCGGAAAGCGTTTTCCATCCGACGAGCACCACCAGGCATAAGAGACCGATGTAGGCGCCTCGCGTGGCGTAGAGGAAATGGCCGCGGTTGAGACATTTCAATTCACGGCTCAGGACAGGATTCAACAGCGGCATTTCAGTTCACCGTTCCCGATGTGATATTCATGAAGATGTCTTCAAAAGATGGCTCGATCATTTGAAATTCCTGAATCGCCAGGCCGCCGGACTGCAGGTCTGCCAGCAGCAAACCGTTATCGCTTCCATTGTGTTCCACTCCGAATTCGATCCTGTTACCGACGATTTCCGCTCCCCTGATGCCTGGCCTTGACAACAGGAATTCGAGGGCCTTTTCGGGCGGGCCATCTACCCGCACGGAGTACTGATGGCTGCTGCCGTATTTCTCGAACAGTTCATTCACATCTCCGCAGAAGAGCATTTTGCTTTCCTCCATCACCATCACCCGATTGCAGAGCTCGTGCACATCAGCCAGGTGGTGAGAGGAAAGGAGATGGTCTTGCCCATGTCCCGAAGCTCTTTGAGAAGAGAACGAATCTGACGGCGGGCATGCGGGTCGAGCCCGGATGCCGGCTCATCAAGGAGCAGGACCTCCGGGTCGTGCAGGAGGCACCGTGCAAGGCTCAGCCGCTGCTGCATGCCCCGTGAAAGCCTTTGGACCGGCTCAGAGACTTTTGATTGCAGATCCACCAGCGCCATCAGGTCTTCGACCATTGCCGTGCACTCGGCCCGGCCGATCTTATAAACGTCACCAAAGAACTGCAGATACTCCTCGACCGTCAGGTCCGGGTAAAGGCCGAAATCATCCGGCATGTACCCAAACTTCCACCGGGCCCTGTCCGGCTGCTTGATGACGTCGATCCCCGCCAGCTTCACCTCACCCCTGGTTGGTTTGAGGAGGGTGGCAAGG
Organism: Planctomycetota bacterium; assembly: GCA_030740295.1. Next base: position 15,836 of record JASLXP010001265.1, on the reverse strand, counting down.
ATACGAAGCAGCGTGGTCTTGCCCGCGCCGTTCGGACCGACTATGCCGAAAAGATCGCCCTTGCTGACTTCAAAGGAGACGTCGTCCAGTGAACAGTGTCGCCCAAATTTCTGGGTGAGGTTTTTGATTCGGATCATTGGGTTACTATTCCCTTTCCACTTCCACGTTCAGACTCAGGAGCTCGAGGTTTTCTCTGGATGCAATGCGCAGACTCAAAACGTCTCTGGAAACGAAATGAAGTGGATCCTCCAGTTTGAGGCTCACCTCGTAATCCCCTTTACGGAGAGGCAGGCAATCAAAAGGCCGGCAGGAGATTGAGGAGTCTCTGATCGGCCTCAGGCGGTCCATTCCGTTCAGCTTTGGTGAGAAGGTCCGTGTGGTTGACCGGATCGACTTTTTGGACATTAAAAGTGCCGGAATCGGGTGGAAACTCCCATTGGGGACGCCGGAACGGGCTTGACGTATTCAAGACCAGACCTGCGACCAACTGTCTTAATCCCTGCCGAGAGTTTTCAAAGGACCGGCCTTTGTACACGATCTGCTTCCTGCCAGTTGTTTTACTCAGACGGGACCAGGATGGACGATGGGTTGTCCACTTTCCGGAGCCTGAATCTCTGATTGAGAAATAAACTGCTGGTCGGCTCACGTAGGAGAGGCCGGGCGCCAACGACGTGGATCCAATGTACGACTTCCGAAGCTGGCGGTATCGAGCGACCAGAGAGACATCCTTAATCTTGCCAGAGGACCACTTCGGGATTTTGAAATTCAATATATCTTTGGAGGTCCTGGCATTGATGCTGCGGTCAGCGGCAGGCGGATCGCTGTTGACCACACTCTCTCTGGTCAGAAATCCCCGGGGAAGCCGTTTCAGCATTCCATCGATGTGGAGCTCACACGTGAGGTTGATGACGGTGTATCCGCTCGACCGAGCCACGGGAGTATCCAGCACATTGATTTCTGCCGCTTCTGATTCTCCCCAGCCGATGAGTATCGGCGCCATCCACAAGCTGACTCCATACCTTCTGCGACGCAGGCTGTTCTCCAGAACTCGCGCAAAGAATGCATCTGAAGATTTGGGATTGGGAAAGAGTTGAGAGGTGGCTTGGACCAAAGGCCCTCTGCAATCTTCGGGGCTGATAGACAGCTCGGTATCGCCGTCAGGAATCTGACCGAGCGACGCCACCCACGCGGAGGTCACCAGGTAAGCCTGCTTCAACCTGAATCCCAATCGATTCTCTATCTTTACTCTGATCTCTCCGCTGCTGAGATGCACAGCGCCTTTGATGTCCATTTTTTCTGGCGTCCACCTGGCACGCAGGAGTCGCGCCTGCCATTGATTCACTCGCCAGTCATGGATCCTGATTCGATCAGATTGGTGCTCGATACTCAGAGGGCCCGATGCCCTCGCGGCCTCCGCATTCGGTTGGCCTTGGATCTCAACATTCGCGGGGTCCTGAGGCCCAGCTCCAGTTGGAAACCAAAGGTTGTTAGGAGCGGATGCTAAACGGCCGGAGATGGGGCCTGCGGGGTTTATGACTTCAGTTTCTTGAATAGCCTGGGCCACAATCTGGACTTTTCGAATGCGCGGGACTGATGGCTGCTCCACCTCAAAGGTCTGTAAACGGGCTCCAATACTTCTATCCAGCGAAGCCAGATGGGCCTGCGGACGCATAAACTCGATGTCGTAATCCTTCTGCTCCGGAGAGAAAAGACTGAAGTAGGTTTCGGCCGCCAATCGGTCCCCCGCGGAAAAGAAGACCGTCCATTGGCTGACCAGCGTGTCCTGCCCTTTCAGACGCCAGGCCCAGCCGAAGGCCACCAGAGTGAAGGTCAGCGCAATCAGGGGAAAGGTCACCCAGGTAAGCGCTCGCTTCCTGTAAACGCGTGAGAGAAGGAAATCCCCGGGAATCACGACAGCGAAGTAGATGGCGAGCCAGAGCGCAATGGTCTGAAAACCAGGCACCCAGACGTTCCGATACTCGGCCGTGAGGTCGCCCATCACGCGGGCCTGTTGAGGACTCAATGAGTGGGACAGTTGCAGTTTCTTTTCCGTTGCCTCGATGTATCGGACTTCCCTCAAGAAGTTGAAGATAAGAAGACCAGGATCGACGATCCCCTCGAAGGGCTTTTCATTGAAATCAAAGAGGGCCCTGACCACACGTCCGCTTCCCACTTTTCTGTAAACCGCGATGGGTGAGCGAAAGAAGCCGTCTGAGAATTTCGGAAAATCTCTGGCACCCTCAGGTGGCGTACCGACACGCACTCTCAACGGCCTGGTCGCAGGAATGTTCTCCCGTCGATAGAGCGGATCGGTGAGTCCTTCCAGGACGTCTTTTCGCAGGGCGTTGGGCAGATGTGCCCTGGGAAGGATGTTCCCCTGGTCGTAGAAATAGCCCAGACGCCGCACAAGGTTGAAATAGAGGTTGTGCCAGGATTCGTCCTCCATTTCCCATAGGTTGGTCTGTTCGTTTTCAAGAGGCAGGAGGTCGGCAACCGGTCCTTTCAAGGTCCATTTCCACCCGGCAAAAAGGATCAGATTACCGCCTCGATCCACCCATTGTGCCAGGGCAGACTGCCGTGCCTGCGAGAGCTCGCAGGGGCCATGGAGAATCACATCGCGCACCGGCCCGTACGCGCGCCAGTATGCAGGCAAGTCGGAAGCATCCAGAGGTTTGATTTCAAGTGTCTCACCTTTATCCAGATAGTATTTGCCGCCCTCTTTGCTCATTCTGCTGGGCAGCGTGCCGGCAAAGGGGGTCGTTCTAAGCTTTCGCAGAAATTTCTTCTCTTGAGACCAGATCCGTTTGCCTTCAAGGAGGAGCTCCACCCTGAGCTGCCGGCCGCGATGAATGGGCACGTAAAGCGGCACCCGCTTGTTCGCGCCTGCAGGCAGCGCGAGGTCCTTCACCGTCCTGCGGTTCGCATCCATGTACGCGTGCACTCTCACCTGAACGCCATCACCGGAGTTTTCTACTCTCAAGATGATCGGCAGATAAGCCTCACCGACCCGGTCCGGACAATTGAACGGCGCCGTCACCTGCGCCTTGATGATTGGCTTTGGCTTACTCTCTTCCTCGGCGAGTACCGGTGCCACCAGGATAACCAGCAGCGAGAGCCGGCTTGCTTTCGCCTCATAAGATTTGGAGACGGACGAAGAATATGCAGTGGTCATTTGCACCGTCGCTCGGACCAGTGGGCCTTGCAGGTGTTGATCTGCTCCCTGTTGTAATCATGTGCCACAGGGTCGTCCAGCACATCGTGACGCGGGCGCGACACGGGCGCTCGAATCGCTCGCTCTACGGCATGGTGAAGACACCACAGCAGTACTGTTATTCAAGGCTGGAAATGGTTTCCAGCCTCAGATACCTTAACGTGGCCTGACGGCCGCAACCAGAATCGTGGCACGGCCGTCCCGGCCGTGATTCACGGGCGAGACGCCCGTGCCACGAACTTCTCATCCGTAGCTGGAGTCACTCGCGGTGACTGCAATATTCAGCAATTGCACCTCAAAGAAGAAAAACAACACAGAAGCAGGAGTCACACATGAGCCAGGAGCTTAGATTTGGAATCATCGGAGTTGGCGGGATTGCTGGTTATGTTCACCGGCCCGGGATTGGGACTGTTCCCGGTGGCCGGCTGGTGGCGATTACGGACAACAACCAGGATCTCCTCGCAAGGAGATCACGGGAATGGGGCGTGCGCACACATTCTGACGCGACCGAATTGCTTGCCCAGGACGACGTCGATGCGGTGATCGTGTCGACCCCAAACTACCTGCATGCGCCATACGCTATCGAGGTGGCGAACGCGGGCAGGCATGTACTGGTGGAGAAGCCGATCGCGATGAATCATCCCGAGGCGAAAACCATGCTGGCCGCGGCACAGGAGAATGACGTGCGGCACATGACCGCGTTCACCTATCGTTTTGTACCGGCGATGCGTTACCTCAAGCACGTGGTCGATAAGGGCGACCTGGGCACGCCGCGGCATTTTCGTGCGCAGCGTTTTCAGGAGTTCTCGGACCACTCTGTCGGCTGGCGCCAGTGGAAGAAGACTGCCGGCACCGGCGAGCTGGGTGACATGGCTTCGCACCGCATCGATTTTGGACATCACCTGATAGGGCCAATCGCCAATGTCTGCGGCGCTTTCAAACAATTTGAGCTGCGCGACCAGGACGGCCATGGCAATCCGGTGGAACCATCGGACACGGATGACTGGACGGCCTTCATTGCCGAGTTCGAATCCGGCGTGACCGGGGTCTGGGAATCCACGAAGCTCGCCAAGGGATACGGCTCGGGTGGTGGCAGCCATGATTTCTGTGAAGTCAATGGCACCGAAGGCTCGGCTATCTACGAGCTGAAACACCCTTATCGCATTCTTCTGGGACGGAAAGGTGAGACGATCGAAGAGGTCCCCGTTCCCGATGAATTCATGAAGGTGGAAGGCTCTACACGTACCGCAGGCGAAGGCGATCCTCGCGCGGTCTGGCGCTACGACCAGGCGGTGGAATTCTCAAACGCAATCCGGGAAGGCCGGGATTGCAGTCCCTCTTTTGCTGACGGCGCAAATTGCCAGGCTGTCATGGATGCTGTGCTCAAGGCCATCGACGAAAGACGGTGGGTTGGTGTGGAGTACTGATGTTCTCTTCGTTGTAGTCATCTTAATCTGGTGTGCCAACCAACCAACTATTGATCTGACTTGGCTCACAGGCTGGCAGCCTATGGCCACAGGATGTACACGCATCGCATCTTCAGACAGCTCTTGGGACATTATCCAAGAAGATAAAACAGGTAAGTGAAAAAGCCATCGGCGAGGATGACAAGGAAGAGGGACAGGACGACCGCGGAGGTGGTGGCCTTGCCGATCTCCTCCGGCCCCCCTTTGACGTAGTAGCCCTTGTAACAGCCGACGAGGGCAATAATCATGGCGAAGGCCGCGCTTTTGAAAAGCCCGGTGAAGATATCCGCGAAGGAGACTGCCAGGCGCGTTTCCTCGATATAAGTCGCCGAGGGCAGGTCGACGTAAAACACACCGATGAGATACCCGCCGAACAGGCCGATGGCGTCACCGATGAGGGCGAGGCCCGGTAGTGCGATGAGCAATCCGAGCACGCGAGGAGCGATGAGGAATTTAAACGGATTCATACCCATGGTGACGAGTGCATCGATTTCTTCGGTGACGCGCATCGTTCCGATCTCCGCGGCCATGGCCGCACCGCTGCGTCCGGAGAGGATGACCGCGGCCATCAATGGCCCAAGCTCTCGGGTCAGGCCGACGCCGACCAGATCCGCGATGTAGATGGAGGCGCCCATCCGGCGGAGCTGGTAATCGGCCTGCAGCGCCATGATGAGGCCGACGACGAACATGATGAGCGAAACAATTGGGATGGCGTCCACCCCGTTCCGCGATACCTGCTGCATGAAGTAATTCACCTTGATGCCGCGGCCGGTGAAGGGCGCAATGAAACACCAGTAAAGTGAATTGGCTACCATGTTGATGACTTCGGTGAGATGGTCGAGAAGGGTGAAAGTCTCTTCTCCGATGTGCTCGAGAAGCCCCTGCGGCGGGCGCAGCTCTCTAGTCTGATCGAGGGCGGCCTTCTGCGGCACCATCTCCAGCAGCTCGCGCACGGGATCGCTGACCGAGAGGAACTGGAATTTCCGGTCCTGTATCTTGAGCTCAGCAAGCAATTCGAGCAGCGCCGCAACGCCGATGGTGTTGACTTCGGTGACGCCGCCCAGATCGAGCAGAAGGTCTCCTTCCGTCCGCCTGGCCGCTTCGTTCAGATCCGGCGAGTACCCATCGAGAATCAGCGGTCCTTCGAGACGAACGACCACTTTGCCTTCGGCCGAAGTTTCTGTTGTGACGGTGGGGGACACTACGTTTCGATTTCGTAGGTTTTGATACGGGCGTACAGCGTGCTTCTGTCGATGCCGAGCATTTGGGCGGCTTCCTTCTTGTTTCCGCCGGTGTGCTGGAGGATGCGGATGATGTGGACGCGCTCGAGATCGGCAAGGGTGCATAGCGGGTCGGTGGTGATCTCGGCTGGGCCGCTCGCCGGGCTGGCGCCTCGGACTTCGAGAGGGATATCTTCCAGTTGGATGACCTGGCCGCTGCTCATGACGACCATGCGCTCGACCACATTCTTGAGCTCTCGAACATTACCGGGCCAGTCGTGCGAGGTCAGCGCGCTCATGGCCTCGTCTGAGTACTGCAGCTCGGGCCGGGCGCATTTGTTCCCGAACTCGTTGAGAAAGTGACCGGCGATGAGCTCGATGTCTCCGACACGATCACGCAGCGGTGGGAGCTTCATGCTGAGGACGTTCAGGCGGTAAAACAGGTCCGATCTGAATCTTCCCTCCTTGATCTCGTCGCGGAGGTCCCGGTTGGTAGCGGCAATGACGCGGATGTCCACATGCCGGTCCGCAGTATCGCCCAGCCGGCGGAGCTCTCCGGTCTCGAGGACGCGCAAAAGCTTGGACTGACTCTCCTCGGAGAGCTCGCCGATTTCGTCGAGGAAGATGCTGCCCTTGTCAGCAAGCTCGAACCGGCCCGGCTTTTCTTCGCGTGCGTCGGTGAAGGCGCCTCTCGCATGGCCGAAAAGCTCGCTATCCATCAGCGTGTGATTGAGGGCCGCGCAGTTGACGATCTCGAGGGCTCTTCCTTCTCTGTCGGAGTTGTAATGGATGCCGCGGGCCACGAGCTCTTTGCCAGTGCCGCTCTCGCCGGTGACGAGGACGCATGCGTCGCTGGACGCGGCCTTTTCGATGAAGGTGTAGACCTGCTTGATGGCCTCGCTTTCGCCGATGATGTTGTGCTGATCGCGAATTTCACTTACCAGCACGCGGCGTTCTTCACTGACTCGGTCGGCGTATGAAATATTTTCGAGCGGCGGGGCGAGGCATACGCCGATGGCGTTGAGCATTTCGAGCTCATCGTGCGTGAAGCTCTGGGCCTCGCCGAGCCGGTCCACGTAGACGAGCATCTTGAGATTCTTTTCATAAAGGATCGGCACACACATGGCCGTGGCGATGCGGTTAACCGCAATGCTGCGTGCGCCCTGGAAACGCTCGTCTTCGGCCGCATTGACACTGAGGATGCCGACGAGTTTTTCTTTCGCGGTACCGACGATGCTCTGGCTGATCGGATGCTTTTCGAAATCTCGATCGAAATCGGAGCGTGAAAGGGCCCAGGGCAGAAGCTCTCCATTCTGGTCGACAGCAATGGGCACGATTCGATCTGGTTCGATACACACATCAATCGCAGCAGCGGTGCTCTCCATCAGTTCCTCGAGGCTGTGCACGGCGCCGACCTTGCAGGTGAGATCCAGAAGAGCCCTGAGACTTTCATTGGCGTTCTTGATATCGCTGAGCCCGGCTTCAGGCTCTTTCTTGACGAATATCTCCGACCCTTCGAGAACGAGAGTTTCTTCCAGAATGCGTTGAGGCGAGCCCTTGTCCTCCCTTGTATCAATCGCTTCCGTCCCGGTAGTAAACACCATGCTGATTTCACCGATACGGATCTCATCACCGGACTTGAGATGGGTGTTCTTGATGGACTGGTTGTTGACGAGGGTGCCGTTGCGTGAGCCCAAATCGGTCAGCATCCAACCGTCGCCATCGTGTTCGAGCATCGCGTGGTTGCGTGAGAGCTTCTTGCCGTGAAGCTGGATTTCGTTGGAATGATCCCGGCCGATGGTGACCTGTTCGATGGGCGCGGGGAAGCTCTTACCTTTTTGAACCCCGGTGAGGACAGTGAGCTTGGGCATCTTGAAAACGGGTCAGACAGACATGTAACCGGTCAATGCCTGATTCTCCCTTTCCCGCCGCTGATTTCCAACGAAGCCTTCAAATCCGTTCAAACGGATGGAACAGTCGCTGGTATTCTTCCTGCGCATAACGGTCGGTCATTCCGGCAATGTAATCGCAGACGGCGCGATGGATACCCTCTTTTTCCGCCGATTCCTGGAAACGAGGGGGGAGCGATCCGGAATACCTGACATATTCGTGCCACATTTCGCTGAGGAAACGTTTCGCCTTTTCGGCCATCTTGGCCACCCGGTAATGCCGATACAGGTTGTCAAAAAGAAAGTCGCCCAATTCATCCTTCTTATCACTTAATTCACTGCTCATTCTGATAATGGGCTCTTTGCATTTGCGGACATCTTCGACTGTCTGAATCCCAAGAGAATCGACAGCCGCTTGCGAGGCATGGATCAGGTCTGTGACAGTGATGCCGATGAGTTTGCGGACCGTGGAAAGGAAAATGACCTGTTCATCACAATCGGGATGGCTCTCTTTAACCATGTCCCAGGTTTCTTTGAAGAGCGGAACCTGGCGCATGTCCTCAACCGTCAACATGCCTGATTTTACTCCGTCGTCGATATCATGATTGTGGTAGGCAATGCTGTCACAGAAATCGACCACCTGGCTCTCGAGCAGCGGCCCCTCGTCGGGATGGTACCCCGTTGCATCGGGATGGTCGTACCTGGTCTGATGCTTGACGAGAGACTCCCGAAGCTCGTAAGTGAGATTAAGCCCGGGGAACTCCGGATAGCGCACTTCCAGATTCTCAACGATCCGCAGGCTTTGGCCGTTGTGCTCGAACCCGCCATGCTCGGCCATCAGCTCTGAAATAGCATCCTCTCCAGAATGTCCGAAGGGCGTGTGCCCCAAATCATGGGCAAGCGCGATGCCTTCGACCAGATCTTCATTCAGTCCCATGGCCCGCGCCACCGTGCGCGAGAGTTGGGCCACTTCCATGGTGTGTGTAAGACGGGTGCGATAGTAATCCCCCTCGTGGTTGACAAAGACCTGAGTCTTGTATTCGAGACGCCTGAACGCGGTGGAATGCACAATCCTGTCACGGTCGCGCTGGAAAGCAGTGCGGTAAGAGCGTTCGGGATCGGGGTGGACGCGCCCTCGGCTGTCCGCGCTCTTCATTCCGTAGGGCGCGAACTCACGGCGTTCTCGCTCTTCGAGTTCTTCTCTATTCATTCGGTTTCCTCTGCCAGTGCGTTCATGAGATTGTCATAGAACTTGTCCAGCGCCTGCGGCACGACGCGGGTATCACCGAGCACGGGCATAAAGTTCGTATCCCCTTCCCAGCGCGGCACGATATGAAGGTGCAGGTGAGCTTCAATGCCCGCGCCTGCTGCCTTGCCGAGATTGAATCCAATATTGAATCCATCGGGCCGCATCATTCGGGTCAGCACGTCTTCAAGACGCTGGGCAAGCGTGACCATTTCGACGAGCTCTGCTTCATCGAGCTCATTGAGGCGTGATACGTGCCGGTTGGGAGCAATCATCAGATGCCCGACATTGTATGGAAACTTGTTGAGAATGCAGAAGCAGGCATCACCCCGGATGGCCACATGGCGCGTGCTATCTTCTTCCTTTTGTACCGCATGACAGAAGATGCAGCCCTCCTCCTTTTCGTCAAGGATGTAGTCCAGTCTCCATGGGGCCCAGAGGTTTTTCATTTTTTCGCGTTCTTATGTGGGCAACCGCCCAGGTAGATGTTCATGCAAAGGACACTTGCAGGAGGAATTCCATACATTGATGACCATATTCCTTAACCTAAACCAATCCCGGCATCACCCTAAAGAAAAAGCCATAGGGCAAGGCAATCGGATTTCTGGCAGGCACAGAGGGCCGTCTATTTCGCGCTATAGTATAAAATCTAAACGACTTATAAGCCGACGGCCTGTTCATGCAATATCAAGTCTGAATGCTCTGCGCGTATCTTTTGAACGGCGTTGAAGTTTTGGCTTAAGGGTTGCTTTCCCGCGCGGGTCGACAGATTATTGGATATTATCAGCAATGTCACCTTTAGGCAGATTGCTGACACCTTCAAGCCCCGCAATCGGGCAAACCAGTTCAGGAGGAACTCGAATGGATCCGGCAGATAAATCAGTTTTGGTGGTGGATGACGAACCTGCAGTGCAGGCACTTTTAACAGATGCAGTTGAGGCTTCCGGCTGGACTGCTTTCACGGCATCCAATGCGGCCGAGGCACTGAGTTCGCTTGAAGACAGGGTACCACAGACGCGGTCATTACCGACCTCAGAATGCCGGGCGGCATGGACGGCTTCCAACTTTTTCAAACCATTCGCCGACTTCATGCAGACCTGCCGGTCGTGATCATGAGCGCCTATGGCAGTATTGAAACTGCCGTGGAGTCCATCAAATGCGGTGCATTCGATTATCTTCCCAAGCCTTTCAAAATCGAAAGAGTCGTTCACTTACTGGATTCGCTGCAGACCGTAAAGGAATTGAATCGCCGCGCATCCACAGAATCGGCTCGGGAAATCATTGGCCGCTCTCCCACCATGATCGGGGTGAAGGACTTTGTTGAAAGAGCTGCCAATTTTGACAGCACCGTATTCATCCAGGGCGATTCGGGGACCGGGAAGGAATTCCTGGCACGCAGCATCCATCGCCTCAGCGCCCGTCACGACGAACCATTTGTTACTCTGAGTTGCAGTGCCATGGACCCGAACATTATCGAGAGGGCTCTGTGGGGGCAGTCCGACACCGCACCCGGTGCAACCGAATCCTATCGCGGGCTCATGGAACGAGTAGGCAGTGGCACGCTCTTTCTAGATGAGATCACGGAAATCCCCGGGCACCTGCAGGCTGACCTTTTGCAGGTCATCGAGAATGGCGAGTTCTTTCCGATAGGGAGTGATATACCGGTCAAGCTCAATGCCCGGCTGATGGTCGCCACCACGTGCGACCTCACTCAAGCATTGCAGAACGGGCAATTCCGCAAGGACCTTTTTTACCGCCTGCACGTATTGCCCATTCACCTGCCGCCTCTGAAGTCAAGGACTGAAGACATCCCGCTTCTGTTCGAGCATTTCGTATCGCACCTCACTGATCGCGGTATCGAACCAAAGACGCTCACGCCGGACGCACTCGCCAAGCTCATTGCCTACCACTGGCCTGGCAATGTTCGCGAGCTCGAAAACTGCGTCGAACGGGCTCTCGTCATGGCACCGGGTCAGGAGATCCGCGCCGAAGACCTGCCCGATGAAGTCACTCGATCCGCCACACCTTCCTCACCCAAAGAGCCCATCGTCGGATGCCGGCTCAAAGACTACGAGCACGCGGCCGTTCTGAACGCGCTTCGTGTATCCGGCGGCAACAAGCGCCAGGCATCGCGCATCCTCGAGATCTCGATCGCCACGCTCTATAAGAAGCTCAAAGATTACAATATTGATGTGTGAGGCTGTTTCTCACTTCAATTCTTCCGCCTGCCTGCGAAGCATCTTTGTAAGGTTGTACGCGTACGCCATCCGCTGAACCGCCGCAATCTTCCACTTACCCCTCTCCGGGGTGAGAATGATGATTGGCCCTGACTTTACCCACGCCGGTGTGCCGAACTCGTCCGGTCTGGCCTCGTCCATGAGATCGACTATCTTCCGGCTCTTGGGCTTCAGGCCGATCACAAGCCCGGTCTGGATCAGATAATAGTGGCCTGACCATACGCCGGAGTAATCCGCCGCATATTTCTCATAGCTGAGCTGCACGTCGAATGCTTTGTCACGGTCGCCTGCCCGTTCTATGAAGTCTTCACGATAATAATCGGTCAGGAACTGCTCCCGCCCCGTCTCTCTCAAATTCCCGAAGTACTTTGTCGCTACCGGCAGTGCCGTTCGATTCAGTTTCGTGGCGGCTTTCTCAAGCTCTCCGGTTTTCTCGAGATGCTTGTAGAGTCGTGTCCGCACTTCCTTTGAGCCGCTCTTGAAATCCATCACAGCCCTTTCCAGCGAGATTTTCGGCACCGGTACAGGCTTTACCGTTGTTTTGGGCTCAGTCGTCTTTTGAATCGGAGGGTCGGTGCGCTTGGTCGCAACGGCCGTCTCAGACTTCCTGGATGCAACGTGCCTGACTTGTATCCATCCCTTTTTCGAGGCCCCTGCCTTATCGGTGTAATGCACACCAAGCCACGAGCCCTGCTGTTTGACAACCTTCAACAATTGGCCCTTGCGAACTACACCCACCACTTTCTGACCAACTTTAACCTGAGCCGCGGCAGAGACGACCTCGACGCTCTTTCCGGCAAGGGATTCGGCAAAAGCCTCCTTCGCCGTCCAGACTGTAAAAGCGACAGTGAGATATCCAGCAAATCTGATCAACGATGTCACTTGGCTTTCCCTCATAACACAGAAGTAGAATCAAGCATATAAGTTTCCCATCTGAATTCCTCTTCACCACCAAATCCGGAATCTGAGATCGAAAACGCCAAGGAGTGGGACGACCCGCAGGCACAGGATTCAGCCAGTAAGACATGAGCTGTTCCGCCCGTTCGGCCATCCCCCAGAGCGTCAAAGCATCCACAGCCGAGATGATCGTCGGCGGGAAACCATCGCACCTGGCCCACTGATATTTCTCCGCTCCGTACTTCGGATGATCGCCCTGGAAAGTTGCCTCAATGTGTGCGAGGCCGATGCGAACCGCGCGTTCGAGAATGGGCCGCATGAATCTGGATTCAGAGGGGAGGGCGATGGCTTCGGCTGCACGCCAGATTTCTTCCGGATCGTAAGCAGGCTCATCTCTGAGCGGCTCTGCGCACGCTTTGACTCGCTCTGGCAGATCATCCCCTGCTGGCAGCAGGGCCTCGCGAAACGGGTCGGCCATGGATTGAAGCCATTCTTCTTTCATCGTTTTTGACAGGAATGCTGGAGTTCATAAGCTGCGATACCGTCAGGTGGCTTGAGGTTCAAATCCGTTTCTATACGAATTCCTCTACACATCTTTGGCTCCTGCCATTTCAGAGGAGGCGATCTCATGAAGTCGATCATCATTGCAGTGAGCCTTTGCTGCACTCAAGCACTCTGGGCTCATCACGGCGCTTACACGGCCTATGCTGTCCCGCTGGCGGACATCACGATTGATGGCAATCTCGAAGAGTGGCCTGATGGCCTGCCGCAGTATCCCATCCTCACGAACGGGCGCGTCTATGGCGCGACGGATATCGACCACGCGGATTTGCGCGTCAGCGATGACCTGAGCGCTGCGTTCCGCATCGGCTACGACCCAAAGAATGATGTGCTCTACCTGGCGATACGCGTTAAAGACGACGCGGCCGTCGCGGACGGAAGCAATCCGTGGACGAACGATGCCTTCGAGATTTACGTGGAAGGCCGGCACAGCGGCAGAAAAATCGCAAATGCAAAGGCATCGGCCTCCAAACTGCCCGCGCTGCAATACATCGGCGTCCCAGGTAAAGGGTCTTATGGAATGCAGCACAAGAATCCGTATCTGAATGGCGGCGACATCGAGAAAACGCAATCCCAATTCGCGTGGTCGAGAAAGGATGGTGTGACGTCTTGCGAGTGGGTCATCGAAGCCTTCGACTACTACCCGAACGTCGCCACAAAGCTCGAGCCGGGCATGCGTCTCGGTTTCGAGGTGGTCATCGTGGACAAAGATTCGCGCAGGGATCGCCCGGCCTGGATCTGCTGGTCGAAAATGGGCGCGCTCAAATTCGCAGACGCGGGCCTGCTGGGAGATGTTGTCCTTCTGAAGGAAAAAACGGAGCTCGAGCAGGTCAAGGGCAAAGCCCACTCAGAGGGCAAACCGATAGCCGATACCGATCTGGAAATCTGGAACGGAAAACTCCCTGCGGGCGTCGTTAGAACCGATTCGAAAGGCGCATTCCATTTGATGCTGCCTCCGGACACGTATCAGCTTAGAACAGGCAGACAGGGGAAGTTTCGTCTGCAGCAAAGGTTCGAGGTGAGAGCCGGCGCGCAGACTGCACTCGATGTCGACGTACCGGCCGTTCGAGTGCCGGAGATGGTCAGAAAGTTTGCGGACGGACTGAAACGCATCAAGAGCTATCGCTCGAAAATGAACATCCGGCTGGAACTCTCCAAGCCGGGCCTGGCAGCCCAATTGGATGTGCCCATCCGTTTCGCGTTTGAACGGCCGAATCGCCTGAACCTGCGGATTCAGAGCCCGGCCATGCCTGAATCGGCCATCGTTTCTGATGGTAAGACCTTCACCGTGCGCTCGGAAATGATGCGGCAGTATCGACAGACCCGCGCTCCGCGGCAGTTACTCACTTCCACTTTGTATGAAGCGACCCGAAAGCTCTACGGATCAGTTCATGCGCAGATGCCGCTTGGACAGGGCATGGGCTCCTTCTCCGCTTACCTGCCTTTGGACGTGTTCCTTGAGTCGCTCTATGTGCCGCGGCTCCTGTTCGCACCTGACCCTCTGGCAGAGCTGACCATGGAGGCCACCGAAATAAAGGACCTCGGCGAAGAACTGCTTGGCGATGCCAGGACCAGGAAGTTCAGATTGATGAAACCGGCCACGCTGATGATGGGCGGCATCCACACCGGCGGCGGTAAGGAATCGCTTGTTCCGGTGGATTTCTGGATTGGTGAAGATGCCATGATCCGTCAGGTGTCCGTCCAATACGATATGGACAAGCTGAAGCTTTCGGGCCGACTGGAATACCTGGAGCGGATTGCCGGCACAAAGCTGAAGTTCACCGAAACGCATACCGGGGTAACGACTGAATCGCCATTGCCGAACGATGTTTTCGTCTTCAAGCCTTCCCAATTGGATCAACTGGTACCGGAGTTCATGATGGGAGGAGAAGAGAAGGCACCACAGGAATTCGTTCACGAAAAGGCGCCGGACTTTTCACTCGAGGATCTCGATGGCAACCGGGTCTCACTGTCTGCGCTGAAAGGGAAGGTCTGCCTTGTCAATTTCTGGGCAACCTGGTGCGGGCCGTGCCGGGCAGAGATTCCGATCCTCTCCGAGCTGCACGAGCGATTTTCAAAGAAAGGGCTGGTGATACTGGGTCTTTCGACGGATCGCGAGGAGCACGTAGTGAAAGAGTTCAGAAAGGAAAAGAAAATCAAGTATCCCCTCCTCATGGCGACGGAAGAAGTCAGGAAGGCATACGGCGGCGTGGCCGGTGTGCCCACCACTTTCATCGTGGACAAAAAAGGAATCGTCCGCGAAGTGCAACGGGGCATGCCGCCCATGAGCAGAATCCTCGAGTTCCAGAAATACGCGGAAAAGCTGCTGGCGGAAAAGTAATGCCGGAACAGACATTTCTCGTTCTACAGAGACATGTTTAGAATATCGCTCCCGGCCCAACACGCCGGCCGTGTGCGGTTTTCCTGGCCAAGCCGTTCCAGCCGGATGAAATTCCTGCCGCGGTCGGAAGAGTTCTCGGAAGCTGATTATGCTCGAGTTCAGAGAAGCACTTGATGTCATGTGGATGCTCGGCTGCACGGTGCTCGTTCTGCACATGCAGGCCGGGTTCACCTGCGTTGAGTCGGGGCTTGTACGCTCCAAGAACAGCATCAATGTGGCGATCAAGAACATTGTGAATTTCTGCGTATCTGCGACAACAAGATAAATCAGAAGTTTGCGGTCAATCTGCTGAAGAAGATGGGGCATACCGTCGTTGTCGCCAACAACGGTCAGGAAGGCATCGAGGCCTTTGAAGAGTGTCTTTCGACATTGTCCTGATGGATATCGAGATGCCCGGCATGGATGGTTTCGAGACGACCCGGGCGATTCGCAAAAAAGAGGATGGCACGGGTCACCGAGTCCCAATCATCGCCATCACCGCGCATGCAGTGAAGGGATTCCGCGAGCGATGCTTTGAAGCCGGCATGGACGATTACCTTGCCAAGCCGCTCAAACGTGAACAACTTTTTGAATCCATGAATGCCCTGGACGACGCCAGCCGCGGCCTGCCTGTGCAGGAGCCGATAACATTGCAGGAAGCTGAAGAGATTGCAGAAGAAATTGAGATTCCTCCCACCGCAGAGGTGAACCCGGTCAGCATTCTGCCAG